>JBAWWR010000037.1:0-21128 GCA_037146675.1 Verrucomicrobiota bacterium
GATGTTCGACACGATTTGTGGCGCGACCCAGGAGCGGCAGGACGCGTTGATCAAACTATTGGCGGAGCCGCTCAACATGATGATCGTCGTCGGCGGTTACAATTCCAGTAACACCACCCACTTGGCCGAGATGAGCGCGGAGAAAGTGCCGTGTTATTTCATCCGCAACCGGTCCAAAATTCTTTCCGACCAATCCATTCAACATTTCAACCTGCACCGGCAAGAGGAAGTGTTGACGGAAAACTGGCTGCCGGCCGGCCCGGTCTACATTGGCATTACCGCCGGTGCCTCCTGCCCCAACAATATTATTGATGATACCGTGCGGCGGTTGTTTGAGCTGCGCGGCGTAAATGTCGATGAACTGATCGCCAAGACGGAAGTCTGAAAATTTTATGGAAAAGAACCTACTGAAATTCCGTTCCGCCTCGCTGGCGGACATCGAATTACCGGCCGAGGTCGCCCGGCTGCGCGACTTGGCTTACAATCTGTGGTGGTCGTGGAACCCGCACGCGCGCCGGATGTTCTCGCACATCCAGCCGGGCTTGTGGGCGATGTACCGTAACCCGGTCGAACTGCTCATCAACATTGAGCCACACCACTGGGAATCATTACTCGAAGACGACGTGTTTCTGACGATGTACAAGTCGGTGCTCCGGGAATTCGACGCGTATATGCAATCGGCTGGCACCGCGTGGTTCAGCAAGAATAACCCCAACTATACCGGCGGACCGTTTGCGTATTTTTCGTGCGAGTTCGGTTTTCACGAATCGTTGCGGACCTACTCCGGCGGCCTCGGTATTTTGTCCGGCGATCACTGCAAGTCCGCGAGCGATCTCGGCTTGCCATTTATCGGCATCGGACCGCTGTACCGGCGCGGCTATTTTGAACAAGACATCGAGCCGGATGGACGGCAACAGCACTCCTATCCGTCTTACGATTTCTCGCGCTTGCCGGTTTTGCCATTACTCGGCGACGACGGCCGGCAACTGACCGTCAGTGTGCCGTTCCCGGGGCGGAATGTGTACGTCCGTGTCTGGCTGGCACAAGTCGGCCGCGCGCCGGTGCTGTTGCTCGACACCGACATCCCCAAAAACACGCCGGCAGACCGCCCGATTACCAGCCAACTCTACGTCAGCGGCCGCGAAATGCGCATTTGCCAGGAAATCGTCATCGGCTTGGGCGGCGTCCGCGTCCTGCAAGCACTCGGCATTACGCCGGCCTGCTGGCATATGAACGAAGGTCACTGCGCCTTTCTCACACTCGAACGCATCCGCGACTATGTCAAAGCGGGCCTGAGTTTCACCGATGCCTGCCAGGCGGTGAAAAAGAATTCGGTCTTCACGACGCACACCCCGGTGCCAGCCGGTAACGAAGCCTTTGATATCGGCCTCGTCCGGAAATACTTCGCGGAGTACTGCACGCAAACCGGGATTGCTGCCGACCAACTCATTGACCTCGGGGTCGCTACGCCCGGCCACTACGACCAGCAATTCAGCATGACCATCCTCGCCCTGAAGCTGTCGAGCTCGGCCAACGCCGTCAGCCAGCTCCACGGCAAAGTCAGCAATGACATGTGGCGGCATCTTTTCCCCGACCTCAAGCCGAACGTCCAGCCGATCAAAGCCATCACCAACGGCGTCCACACCCAGACTTGGCTCGGCTACCAGATGAGCGATGTGTTCGACAAATATCTCACGCCCGCGTGGCGCGACAATCTGATGGACGACATTTTCTGGAAGCGCGGCGTCGCCAATATCCCGGATCGCGAGCTGTGGGAAGTCCACCAGATGCAAAAAGAAAACCTCGTCCGGTTTACCCGCGGCCGGGTCCTGGGCCAACTCGCCCGGCACGGCTGCTCACCGGACGAACTCCGGGAACTCGAAGGCCTGCTCAATCCCGAATGGCTCACCATCGGTTTCGCCCGCCGGTTTGCCACCTACAAACGCGCCGACCTCTTGTTCCGCGATTTCGCCCGGCTCAGCCGCATCCTCAAAAACTCCGCCCGGCCCATCCAAATGATTTTCGCCGGCAAGGCGCACCCGGCGGACAAACCCGGCCAGGAACTCATCCGCCGCATTTTTGAGTTTTCCCGGCACAGCGACCTGCGTGGCCACATCGTCTTCCTCGAAAACTACAACATGCGCGTTGCCCGCATGCTCGTGCAAGGCGTGGACGTTTGGCTCAACAACCCGCGCCGGCCCCACGAAGCCAGCGGCACCTCCGGCATGAAAGCGCCGATCAACGGCGGCATCAACTTCTCCATTCCCGACGGCTGGTGGTGCGAAGTCAATAACCCCGAGGCCGGTTGGACGATTGGCAACGGCCAGAACTCCGACGACCACGACGCGCAAGACCGCGCAGACGGCGAATCGCTGTACACCATCCTCGAAGAGAAAATCGCGCCGCTCTACTACCAGCGCGACGCCGATGGCCTGCCGCACGAATGGATTCAACACATGAAAGCTTCGCTCGCGACGGTCCTCCCGCGGTTCTCGACTGCGCGGACGGTGCGCGACTACGCGACGGAAGCGTACTTACCGGCCGCCAAGCGTGCCGGCATTGTTACCAAGCCCGCCGAACAAGCTTGGTAACGGCTGATGTCTGCTCTAAATCACACGCACGAATGAAATCTAATCCTACAATCATGTTCATTGCCGGGGAAGCTTCCGGCGACACCAATGCGGCCGCGGTCATTCAGGCGTTGAAGTCCCGCGCACCCGAACTGGAAGTATTCGGAACCGGTGGACCGCAGATGCGGGCGGCCGGGATGGAATTGCTCTTTGATCTGACTGAGCACGCCGTCGTGGGCTTGGTCGAGGTGTTGAAGAATTACGGCAAGTTCAAGCGGTTCTTCAACCAGTTGCTGGCGGAAGTCGGGCGGCGGCAACCGCGCGCGGTGGTGCTGGTGGACTTCCCGGGGTTCAACCTCCGGTTCGCCAAGGCCGTGAAGCGCCGGTATCCGCAGACGAAAATTATTTACTACATCTCGCCGCAATTGTGGGCGTGGCACGCGAGCCGCGCCAAGCAGATCGAGCGCGACGTGGATTTGCTGTTGACGATTTTCCCGTTTGAGAAGGCGTGGTACGCGCCGCGCGCGCCGAAATTGCGGGTGGCCTTTATCGGGCATCCGTTTGTGGACCAATTTAAGCGGCCGGGCGTCCGAAGTCCGAAGCTGGTGGTCTTGTTGCCGGGGAGTCGGGAACGCGAGGTCGCGAAGATTTGGCCGGTGCTGGAGGGCGTGGTGAACAAGCTGCCCGATGTGAAGTTTGTTGCCGCAGCTGTGGACGAGCGAACGGCAGCGATGATGCGGCACCCGCGGGTACGCGTGGAAGTCGGCAAGGCACGAGAACTAATGCGGCAGGCGACATTGGCAATCACGGCCAGTGGCACGGCGACAATGGAATGCGCATTTGCCGGCTGCCCAATGCTCGTAGTGTACAAGGTCAACTGGCTGACTTACCTCATCGGGCGCGCGTTGGTAAAGGTCCAATGGTTGGCGATGCCAAACGTGATTGCCGGCAAGGCCATCGTCCCGGAATTTATCCAACATCAAGCGCGCTCCGGCAGAGTGGCGGCAGCCGCACGGCGATTATTGCAAACGACCGGCGAGTGCAAAACGATGCAGCGCGAGTTAGCGGCGGTCGTCGCAAGTCTTGGCGGACCCGGTAGCAGCGACCGCGCGGCGCAGTTGATCCTGACCGAGATCCTAGTGCGTTCGCGTTAGAAAGAAATCGGCGATGGCGCGCAGCGGTTCGGCGCGCTTGCCAAAGCCGGTCAGTTGCTTGTGCGCATCGGCAATCAACTCAGCGGCATAGGCGCGCGATTTTTCAATGCCAAGCAATTTCGGGAAGGTCGATTTCTCGTTTTTCTCGTCGGCGCGGACGCTCTTGCCCATGATTTCTTTGGTGCTGGTCGCATCCAAAATGTCGTCAATCACCTGAAATGCGAGACCGAGGTCGTCGCCGTACCGGGTGAGGCGTTTGAGCTGTAACGGCGTGGCGTGGCCGGCCATTGCGCCGAGGCGAATCGAGGCGTTGATGAGCGCGCCGGTTTTGTTCCGGTGGGTGGTTTTGACTTCGGCGAGTGTCGCCGCCCGACTTTCGTTTTCTAAATCCTGAACTTGACCAGCAATGAGCCCGAGGCTACCGGCAGCAGCGGCGAGCTCTGCAACGTATTCGGCTTTCTTGGCCGCGAGTAGAAACGCCTGCGTCAATAGCGCATCGCCGGCAAGGACGGCAATGCCTTCACCGAAAACCTTGTGGTTGGTCGGGCGGCCCCGGCGCAAATCGTCATCGTCCATGCACGGCAGATCGTCGTGGATGAGCGAGTAAGTGTGGATGCATTCGACGGCGCAGGCCAACGGCATTGCGGCGGCAGTTTTACCGCCGACAGCTGCACACGCCGCGAGCGTGAGGACCGGGCGGATGCGTTTACCGCCGGCAAAGATGGAATAGCGCATCGCCTTGTGAATCGTCGGCGGCTGCGCCGACTCCGGTGGTAAAAGTTTATCCAGCGCGGTGTTAATGCGCTGACCGGTCTGATCGAGGTATTGGTCGAGATTAAACATCGCGGCGAGGATACCGGCCACGCCCGCTTTTGCAAGCCGGTTATTTGCGGCGGCATTTCCGACTTGCCTTTTACGGCGCAATTCGGTTTTCTACGCGACCGAACAGGAGATTTTTATGGCGGATGACAAAAAAGATAAATGGTTGAACTGGCTGGCGTTGACGACGTTGATCTTCTCCGCCGCTGCGACGCTCGGCTCCTCGAAAGCCGGCGGTTATTCCAACAAGGCGATGAGCGAGCAGATTTTGGCATCCGACCAATGGGCGTTCTACCAAGCCAAGAGCATCAAGCAACACACTTTCGAACTCCAACGCGAAGCGCTCACCTTGGCGATGTTGCCGGCAGCCGAACCGGTCCAAGCCAAGTACAAAGAAACCATTGAGCGCATTGCCAGAGATGTCAGCCGCTACGACGCTGAGAAGAAGGAAATCAAATCCAGCGCCAGCGACCACGAAAAGAATCGGGATGTCTCCGCAAAATACGCCGCTCTCTTCGGCCGGGCGGTGTTGTACCTACAAGTCACAATCATCATCTCGGCGCTGGGTGCGTTGATGAAGAAGCGGCCGCTCTGGCTGATTAGCTTCGTGCCGGGCATCACCGGCATGGTTTATTTCATTCGTGCTTTCTGGCTGACTTGGTAAACGACACCGGCTAACCTGCTGGCGATGAACACGCGCTTCGGCATCCTCGGCACCGGCTCGATTGTCGGCAAATATGCGGCGGCGTGCCGGCTGCTGCCCGGCCTTGAACTCGTCGCCATCGCCAGTCGCGATGCCGACCGGGTCTGCGCGACCGCCGCGCAACTTGGCATCCCGCGCGCGCATACCGGCTACGATTGCCTGCTCAACGATCCCGACGTAGACGCCGTCATCATCGCGCTTCACAACGGCCTGCATTGCGAGTGGACTTGCCGCGCGCTCGCCGCCGGTAAGCATGTACTTTGCGAAAAACCGCTCGCCTGCAATGCCGGCGACGCCGCGCAAATGTTCGCCGCTGCCCGCACACACCGGCGCTGGCTGATGGAAGCATTCATGTACCGATTTCATCCGCAGCTGCCGGAGATTCTCCGCCGGATCCACGCCGGTGAAATCGGTCACCTCCTCCACATCAATTCCCATCGAATGAGCCAAGGTCGTGAAGCCGGTAACATGCGCTACCGGCGCGATGCCGGTGGTGGCGCACTGCTGGACATTGGTTGCTATTGCGTGAGCTTCGCGCAAGCCCTGACTGGCACGGAGCCGGTACGCGTGCAAGCCAGCGCCCATTTTGATCCGGCCACCGGCGTTGATCTCACGCTGACCGGAACACTGGTTTATCCGGACAATATTACCGCGCAGTTTTGTTGCAGCTTCGAGTCGGAGCCGAGCTACGGCGCGGAGATTATCGGTACCGCCGGGCGAATTCTAATCCCCCATCCGTGGATGCCGCCGGCTTGGCCGACGGATTTTACTATTGTGCGGACCGGTAAGAGCGAAGTGGTTCGCGTGGTTCCTCCAGATGCACCGGCCCACATCCTCGCGCCATTCGCACTGCAGCTGGCGCATTTCGCCGACTGCATTCACCATGACCGCGCGCCGGTCTACCCGCCCGGCGACGACGCGGAACGGGCGTCACTCGGCCTCGCCCGCACGCTGGCCGCAGTAATTGCCGCTGCGCGCGTTTAATTTCTTGAACGCTACCGTCAAGGCTTATAGAATCCCAAAAAGGAGATAGTGTTTTTCAATGACTAAAATTACTCAGATTCAAGCTCGCGAGATTCTCGATTCCCGCGGTAACCCAACCATCGAAGTGGATGTGCAACTCGATTGCGGCGCATTCGGGCGCGCGGCAGTGCCCAGCGGCGCCAGCACCGGCGAACACGAAGCGCTGGAATTGCGCGACGGCAATAAGAGCCGGTACCTCGGCAAAGGCGTGCTGAAAGCGGTGGCGAACGTCAACACGACTATCGCAGCGGCGCTGGTCGGTTTTGACGCGCTCGATCAGGTGGCCGTTGACCACGCGATGATTGCGCTCGACGGGACGCCAACGAAATCCAAACTCGGCGCCAACGCCATTTTGGGCGTCTCGCTGGCGACGGCGCATGCCGCCGCCGATGCGGTGGGACAGCCGTTATTTAAATATCTCGGTGGGCCGAACGCCAAAGTGTTGCCGGTACCGATGATGAACATCATGAACGGCGGCGCGCACTCCGATGCGCCGATTGATTGCCAAGAGTTCATGGTGATGCCGAAGGGCGCGGACAGTTTCCGGGAAGCACTGCGAATGGGCACGGAGATTTTCCACGCACTCAAAGCGGTGCTCAAAGCGAACAATCTTTCCACAGCGGTTGGCGATGAAGGCGGCTTCGCGCCGAAGCTGAACAGCAACGAGCACGCGCTCGAAGTCATTGCCGCAGCAGTGAAAAACGCCGGCTACAAACTTGGCAAAGACGTATTCATTGCGCTCGACGTGGCGGCAAGTGAATTCTTCGACAAGACGACCGGTAAGTATGTGTTCAAGAAATCTGACGGTTCGAAGCGCAGCGCCGACGATATGGTGGCGTTCTATAAAGATCTCCAGAAAAAATATCCGATCATCTCGATTGAGGACGGCATGTCTGAGAACGACTGGGCCGGCTGGAAGAAGTTGACCGACGCCATCGGCGACAAGACCCAGCTCGTGGGTGATGATTTGTTTGTCACGAACACGAAGTTCCTGAAGCGCGGCATTGATACCGGCACGGCGAACTCGATTCTCGTGAAGGTCAACCAGATCGGTTCGTTGACGGAGACGCTCGACGCGATTGAGATGGCGAAGGAGGCCCGGTACACGGCCGTCATCAGCCATCGCAGCGGCGAGACCGAGGACAACACGATTGCCGATATCGCAGTGGCGACCAACGCCGGCCAGATCAAGACCGGCTCGCTCTGTCGGACCGACCGGGTCTGCAAGTATAACCAATTGCTCCGGATTGAGGAGTTGCTCGGCAAACACGCAATTTATGGGGGCAAGCTCTAACCAGATCAATTGGCGCGCGGTTTGGCTGCGCGTTCAGTCGCTGGGGTTTCTAGTCTTCATCGGCATTGTCGCAGCTGCCGTGGCGCTGGTATTGTTTTTGCCGACGTGGCATCGCCGGCACAACATGGAAGTCGAACTCCAGCGGCTGGACTCAGAAGTCATCCGTCTTGAAAGCCTCGAAAAACAGCAGCGGCAAGAAATCGAGGCGTTGAAGACCGACTCGAGCTATGTCGAGCGCACTGCGCGCAATAAACTCAATCTCGCCCGCCCAAACGAAACGATTTTTCGATTTGAATCGCCGGCCAGCAACGCGCCGGCCGCGAAACGATAGCTGCCGGTTCGTCTACGCGTAGCCCTGCGGGTGTGCTTTGTGCCAGAGCCAGGCGCTTTCGACGATGGCGTCAATGGAGTCGTACTTGGGCTTCCAGCCGAGCTGTTTGCGGATCTTTGTCGAGTCACCCACCAGTTTCGGCGGGTCGCCAGCTCGGCGCGGGTTTTCGATGACTGGGATCGGGTGACCGGTAACCTTGCGGGCGCTCTCGATGACTTGCCGGACGGAATAGCCGTCGCCGCTGCCGAGATTGAAGACATCGCTCTGCTTCACATCGAGCGCGAGCCGGTGGGCTTGAGCCAGATCAATGATGTGAATGTAGTCGCGGATGCATGTGCCGTCGGGCGTCGGGTAATCGGTACCAAAGATGTCGACGCGCGGTTTCTGACCGAGCGGGACTTTGAGAATGTTGGGAATGATGTGAGTTTCCTGCCGGTGATGTTCGCCGAATTTTTGGGAGCAACCGGCGGCATTGAAATAGCGCAGGCAGACATAGGTGAGGCCGTGCTGCCGATTATACCAGTTGAGGATGCGCTCGAACATGAGTTTGGATTCGCCGTACGGATTGATGGGATCTTTCGGTTGGTCTTCGGTGATTGGCACGTGTTTCGGCACGCCGAAAATGGCGCAGGTGGAGGAGAAGATGAACTTGCCGACGCCGGCCTGGACGCAGCCTTCGAGAAGATTGATACCGTTGGCAACATTGTTGCGAAAATATTTACTGGGGTTAGTCATGCTTTCCGGCACGAGCGCGTTGGCAGCAAAATGCATCACGGCATCGGGACGGATTTGTTCCATTAACCGGAACAGGTCAACACGGTTAGCCAGGTCAAGCTCATGAAATTCCGCGCGTGGATCGACGGCCGCCCGGTGACCTTCACTAAGGTTGTCGAGCACGGCGATTTTGTGACCGCAGCCCAGCAAGTGTTCGACACAAATGCTGCCAATGTAGCCGGCACCGCCGGTAACGAGAATCTTCATGCCGGTAGATGTAGCGGATAGCCAGCCGACTGGCAAGCCGGCAAGAGGCCTCTTGTCGATTATTTGCAGCTTGCAAAGTCAGCCAACAACGATAGTATTACGGCTCCTGCGGCAAAGCAGGCGAACGCTCCGGTCATACGGGGCAAAAGAACAACTAACCAGAATCCAGTCGTGATGACGGGATGTCCTGTCGAAGCGGTAAACCGCCGAGCGCAGGATGCAACAGTGGAGGACACATTGGCGAATATTACAGTAAACGAGTTGTTGGAAGCCGGGGTACATTTTGGCCACCAAACCATGCGGTGGAATCCCAAGATGAAGAAATTCATTTTTGTCGCACGTAACGGCATCCACATCATTGACCTCAACAAGACTCTCACCCAGATTCAAATCGCCTGCGGATTCATCCACGAAATCGTCCTCAACAACGGCAGCGTGTTGTTCGTTGGCACAAAGAAACAGGCGCAACAGGAAGTCAAAGACGCCGCCGCCAAGACCGGCATGCCGTACGTCACCGACCGCTGGCTCGGCGGAACCCTGACCAACCTGCGCACGATCCGCAAGAGCGTTAACCGCCTCAAAGAAATTGACCGCATGCTAGAGGGGCCGGAGTCAGGACAGATTCCCAAAAAAGAAGCCGCCAGCCTCCGTCGCGATTCTGCAAAACTGCACCGCAATCTTGACGGCATCATTAACATGGACCGCCCACCGGCAGCCCTTTTCGTGATTGATATTGATCGCGAAAAAATCGCGATCGCCGAAGCCCAGCGCCTCAACATCCCGATTATCGCCATTGTGGATACCAATTGCGATCCCGACGAAGTGACGCATCCGATTGCCGGTAACGATGACGCGATTCGCGCCGTGAAGCTGATTACAAGCATCATTGCCGGTGCCATCGTCGAAGCGCAATCCGAACTCGGCAAAGAAATGCCGGCATTGCAAGCCGATGAAGCCGCTATGCTCGCCGCCGCACAGGCGTCTGAACCAGCCACCACCTAACCTTAGCTTAACGGACATACGTCAATGGAAATCGATTCCCAAGTCGTCAAAATCCTGCGCGAAAAAACCGGCGCGGGAATGATGGATTGCAAAAAGGCCCTCGTCGAATCAAACGGCAACGCCGCGGAAGCTGAAGTCATCCTCCGTAAAAAAGGCGTTGCGGTTGCCGGCAAGAAGGCGGAGCGCGCTGCCAACGAAGGCTGCATCGCCAGCTACATTCACCACGGCAGCAAGCTCGGCGTACTCGTCGAACTCAACTGCGAGACGGACTTTGTCGCCCGCAATGACGCCTTCCGGGAGCTTGTCAAAGACATCGCCCAGCAAATCGCCGCTGCGAACCCGACTTACGTCAAGCGTGAAGACGTCCCGGCAAGCATCGTCGCGGCTGAGTTGGAGATTTACAAAGCACAGGTTAAAGATAAGCCGCCGCAAGCCGTCGAGAAAATCGTTGCCGGTAAGCTCGATAAATTCTATTCGACCATTTGCCTAGTCGAACAGCCATTTATTAAGAATCCCGAAGTTGTCATTAAAGATCACCTGACTCAAAAAATTGCGCAGTTAGGAGAGAACATTATAATCCGCCGGTTTGTCCGGTGGCAGTTAGGTGAAGAGACAACGGCCGCCTAAGGCGAGGATCGAATGCGTAAATCCACCGCGTCGCAACCGAAATACCGACGCGTGATGTTGAAGCTGAGCGGGGAAGCCCTGCTCGGCAGTCGCGAACACGGCATTTCGACAGAAACCTGCGCCGCTATCGCCAAAGAAATCAAGGACATCAAAACCCTTGATATTGAGCTGGCCATAGTCATCGGTGGCGGGAACATTTTTCGCGGCATGGCTGGTGCCAAGTCCGGCTTGGATCGCGCAACCGGCGATTACATGGGCATGCTCGCCACGGTCATCAACGCCCTCGCCTTGCAGGATGCGTTGGAAAAACATGGCGTACCGACGCGTGTTCAATCCGCAATTGAAATGCGTGCTGTGGCTGAGCCGTTCATCCGCCGTCGCGCCGTCCGCCACCTTGAAAAGGGGCGCGTGATTATTTTTGCTGCCGGCACCGGTAATCCGTTTTTTTCAACCGATACGGCCGCCGCTTTGCGCGCCAGCGAGATCGGGGCTGATGTCTTGCTGAAAGCGACCAAGGTGGACGGCGTGTACACCGCCGACCCAAAACAAGATCCGCGGGCAAAACGCTATGATCGCCTAACCTACCTTGATGCGTTAAAAAACCGACTCAACGTTATGGACGCCTCGGCGTTTAGTCTGTGCATGGACAACCGGATTCCGATTATTGTTTTTGATCTATTCAAACCGGGCAACATCAAGCGCGTTATCTGTGGTGACCCAATCGGCACCGTCGTCAGCGAGTAAACCACCTTATCCTATTTCTCCGCCTTGCCAGAAATGGCAGTTGCAGTTAGAGTATAGCCAACCAGTAACGGAGGATTGCCATGCATATTGTTCGCGATTTGCTGCAGACAAAAGACAGTGGAGTCTGGACGATTGGCCCACAGGCGAGTGTCTACTCGGCCTTGGAATTGATGGCGACAAAAAACATCGGCGCCCTGGTGGTCACGAATAATGATCAAGTGGTCGGCATCTTTTCCGAACGTGATTATGCCCGCAAAGTGATCCTGCTTGGCCGCGCCTCGAAAACCACGCTGGTCAGCGAGTTGATGACGCGTGACGTTCTCTACATCAGCCCTGACGACACTATTGCCAATTGCATGGCGCTAATGACCACGAAACGCCTGCGTCACTTACCGGTTTTAGAAAACGGCAAACTAGTTGGGATAGTCTCCATCGGCGACGTCGTCAAGGCCATCATTTCCGGCCAGGAAATTACCATTCGGGAACTAGAGCGGTACATTACCGGCGGCCACACCACGCAAGGATAAATTGCAGTGGCTGACCATTGCTCAGAGTGAGCTGAACCACAATTTCTTGCGCACTTCTAACCGCTGATTTTCCGCTACCTCGCCGGGATGACTAAAATGGGCTGCGCTGCGCACGAATAGTTCCTTGGGACCGGCCAGCGCGTTGTAGACGGCAAACTGTCCAGGAGGCGGCACGCTAGGGTCAAACAACGCCGCTCCCACCATTGTTGGTGTCCGCACGTGACGCGCCGCTGTGGCAGCGTCGAAATAGGCCAGCACATCCAGCACCTCAGGATTTCGCTCGTAACGCAACCGCACCGCCGCACCGCTGCCGACACATGGCAGAGTCACCCGCAGTGGATGATTACCGAAGCTGGGCACATCTAGGAACGCCCGCCGAATCCGATTCTCCCATGGCAGCATCAGCGCACCGATGCCGCCGCCAAAACTTCCGCCGTCGTAATCGACTGTGGAACTGACTTCTGGGAACGCCTCGATAAGCGCGGTCACTGCGCCCCAAATTTCCGCCGCACAGCCACGGTGAATATACGTCTCCCGGTTTTCAATGCCATGCAATACATGCCAAGCGGCGGTGTTTGGCAGACCGGCCCGAGCTGAGCGGTGGAATCCGCGGGCACATGGGAAAATGGCCGCCACTCCCGGCATCCAGCCCGTCGATGGCGCTTCACGGCCGCCATACCCGTGTCCCACCACCAATCCGCGCGTTACCGCCCCGTCATGCGGCTTGCTCATCCAGCCGCCCACGCGTATGCCGCCCAGCGAATCAAACTCCACCTCGAATAAATCGACCAACGGCGTCGGACTGGAAACCGGCCGCCAACTCATTCGCGTTGGCGTGTTGCGTGCCGCCTGATACGTGCGTTTCCAAAAATCGACAAAATCATCCGGCCCCACCGGCGCGCCCACCGTTAACAACTGGTCTAGGTCGTACCCATACGCTGGGTCAAATGGAAAATCGTGCTTCAATGTCGTGTTCACAGCGATATGATGCGAGAGACTGTGGCGTCAACTCTTACTGCTTGAAATGCTCTAGGACGGCCTAGTCTGTCCGCAGAGCGCGGTGATTTCCATCGCCACTTCGAGCGCTTGTTTACCGGCTTCGCCGGTCACGAGTGGATCGCGACGATGGCGGACGGATTCGACAAAATTCTGCAACTCCAATTTCAGCGGCTCATCGCGCGCAATCGGGACCGGCTCACGCAGAATTTTCTTCCCACCAAATTCGCTGACGATGGTCGAGTCCTTACCGGCGAGCAGTTTCTTGAGCAGGCCAGACTCCGTGGCAGTATCGCTCGCCATCCGGTAGAGCTGGCCTTCCTGCTTCATATAATCGAGCGAGATGTAGGCGGCACCGTGCGTGGATTTGCCAAAAATGCGAATCTTGCGCATCTTTTCCGGCGAGACGCGGCTGGCCGTGATATTCGCGACACAGCCGTTGGCAAATTTCAGGCGGGCGTTGGCGATATCTTCGCTCACGCTCAAGACGTTGATGCCAACCGCATCCACGCTGACGAGCGGTGCTTTGACGAGCGAGAGCACCACGTCAAGATCGTGAATCATCAGGTCAAGCACGACGCCGATGTCGGTTGAGCGGCCGGGATACGGCGAGAGCCGGTGGACTTCGATGAACCGAGCTTCGGTCAGCACTTCGTTGAGGTAGCGCATGACCGGGTTGAACCGTTCGACGTGTCCGACTTGGAGGATGCAGTTATGTTGCCGGGCCAGCGCGACGAGCGTCTCGGCATCGTGGACGTTGTTGGCGATGGGTTTTTCGACGAGGCAATGTTTGCCGCGCTCGAGAAAAAGCTTAGCAACGGCGAGGTGGGAGTCCGTCGGCGTGGCAACGCTGACGGCATCCGCGGCATCGGCCAGTGCTTCAAGTGTCTTAAAATTTGACTTCTTCGGGTCGCTGTCGTACGCACCAACAAATTCGATACCGGCCAGTTCCCGGTAAATCCGCGCGTGGTGCTGGCCTAAATGTCCGACACCGACGACGCCAAACTTCATTTGACCTCCACACCAACAACCCGTAAATCTTGCCGGTCAGCGGCCTTGAGAATTTCGTCACGCCCAAGCAACAGACCGCTACCGGCTTCGATGGCGAGCACAGCAATCTTGCCAGCCGCGCAGGACTCGATGGTCTTCAAACCAATGCACGGAATGTCGAATCGAAAATCCTGATTCGGCTTACTGACTTTGACGACGATTCCCCCACCCTTTTCGCCAGCCAGTTCGCCGCCGCGACGGATGCAAGCGTCAGTGCCTTCAAAGCCTTCGACCGCCAAAACCGTCCCCTGCTTGACGACAACGGTTTGACCGATGTCGAGCCGGCTAATTTCTTTGGCAATTTTTAGACCGAACGCGATGTCGGCCTGCTGTTCCGCGCTCGGCTTGCCGCGCGTGAGATTACCGACCGCCGGCACGGCGTCACCGAGAAACGGACGCGGATCGAGCAACGTGACGCCATCTTTGCCAAGTTCATCGGCGATGGCGCCGAAAATGGTTTCGGCATTGCGAACTTTGAGTTTGGCGGCGACGGCAATCATCCGGAGATCGAGACTGAGATTCTTGAAAAGGTTTGCCGGTGTGATGCCGCCGGCCATGACCGCACGCTTGATCCCGCGCTTGGTGAACACTTCACTCAGTTTGTTGAGCTGGCCGAGTCGGACCCATTCGATTTCGTCGGCCGCTTGGTCAATCGCCGGCTGAGTTTCGCCGGTAAAGGCAGCGGCAATGACCCGGCAACCTTGTTGCCGAGCCGCGCGCGCCAGAATCAACGGAAACTCACCGTTGCCGGCAATGATACCGAGCGGTTCCATGTGCGTGCGGATTGTTACCGGTCACACCGGGATTGGCAAGCAATTCTAGTCAGATCTGGCGGTGGGTTTCTCTGACAAGCCGGGCCAAGTCATGCGCTTGGTGCCGCCGGTGCGGTTCGGCGTCAAGTTCGGCAATCGTGGTTTGGAGTCGTTCCGTCCAGTTGCTCTCGGCAATCGGGCCGGGCACATTGAACCGCATTTCCTGCGCAAACACGTCGGTAATCATGAAGATTGCCAGCCAAGCGTTGGATGCCAGCACGCGCCGGCAGGACGCCTCGTGCAATGCCGGCGTGAACTCGAGCGGCACATTATTCTCATCGCCACCGGCCCACGCCACGAAGCGTTGCAGCTCCAACCAAGTGATGTAGGCGTTGTGATGGTCTTGCTTGGCGCGTGCGTCCTCGTGCGCCTGCCAAAGCTGACGCCAATGCCCGACCAACGGCTCGTGGTCGTGCGTGGCCGGTGTAACAACGCTCAAGCGCGGATATTGCGCACCGTCCACAAACGTGTAATCGCCATTGCGTTCCCAGTACGGAATCTTGAAACCGGGGATGCCGAGCTTCGCCAGATTCGGCCGCACATAGTCCGGCACGACTCCCAAATCCTCCGCCACCACCACCGTCTCACCGGCCGCGCGGCGGATCACCTCCAGCAACGCCTCGCCTTGTTCGCAGTTGGCTTGCCGGTGCGCGGGCGTGTCGTCCGCGAACGGAAAGAAGCGCGGCACCCTTCCCTGCGTTCGTTCCTGCGCCTGCGCCTCGGTCAACCCGCTAAACACGCCGTTCTCCCGTGGCCGCCACGGAAACGCAAACACCCGGTAAAACCCAAGCACGTGATCAATCCGAAACAAATGAAAGATCCCGCTGGTCTGCCGTACGCGCTGCGTCCACCACGTAAATTTTTGCCGGCGATGCGCCTCCCACCGGTAGAGTGGGATGCCCCAATTCTGACCCCACTGGGCTGTGAATGCATCTGGCTTAAACGCCGGTTCCGGTGGCGCGCCACCGCTCCAAGTCAAATCAAACAACTCGCGTTGCCCCCACACATCCGCGCTCGTCCGGCTCACGCCAAACGGGATGTCGCCCATCAACGCCACGCCGTGCGCATCGGCATACCGGCGCACCGCGGACCACTGCTCGTGCGCGACCCATTGGACGTAAGCGTAGAATTGCCGGCGCCGCTGAAACGCCGCACTCTGCGCCAACGCCTTTGCCGCTGCTGCCGGCGACTGGTGTTCCGCCGGCCACGATTCCCAATCATCGCGTCCGTCGTTCTCGTCGAGTAAGGCCCGGTAAAGCGTGTAATCGCCCAGCCACGGATTAGCTTTGGCAAAGGCCGCAATTTCCGGACGCTGAGCACCGCGCTCAAACGCCGCCAACAACAACTCGCGCTTCAACGCCTTCACCTGACGGTAACGCACCGGTCCCGCGCGCAACTCTGATTGCAATTCACCGGTCGCAATCCGTTCGAAATCCGCAGGCAATAAATCCGGTAACGCCGCCGGTGTCGTCGTAATCGTCGTCGGCTCCAGCGCCATCGCGCTGATGGCGTTGTACGGACTGTTGTCCGGTCCAGTCTCGTTGATCGGTAACAACTGCAACACGCCCAACCCGTGCCGGTGACACCAATCAATCATTTCCTTAACCGCCACCGTGTCGCCAATACCAAGGTCATCCGCCGTGCGCAGCGCAAAAAGCGGACACAAGATGCCGGCAAGTTTTTTATCGGGAACAAGTTTCATTGCGACTCCAAGGCCAGCAACCGGCGTTTCAACGGCAAGCCTAAACTAAATCCGCCAAGTCCGCCGCCGCTAGCCACGACGCGGTGACACGGCACGAAAACCGGTACAGGATTTGCGCTGCACGCCCCGCCGACCGCGCGCGCGGCGTTGGGTTTGCCGATTTGCTTGGCGACCCACGCATAGGTTCGCGTTTCGCCGTGGGGAATTTTCCGGAGTGTTCGCCAAACTGCTTGCTGAAATGTTGTTCCGGTGGAGAGATCAAGCCGCGTGGTGAATCGCACCGGCTTGCCGGCAGCGAATTGTTGGAATTGCCTAGTGGCGGTGCGCACAAATGCCGGTATTTTTTGGGGAGTTGGTGCTGGCCGGCAAAAAGTCACGCCGGTAATGCCGCGACTGGAAAACGTCAAGCCGGTCGGGCCGAGCTTTGTGGAAATCGTTACTTGACCACCGCGTAAATCAGCCATACCGCCACGCAGCTTAGGCCAAGCCACAGATAAAATCGATGCCGGTTTTCATTTTGGACGTGTCTGAGCTGCGGCTTGGGCGGACGCTGACCGGCGGAGACGAGGTAGGCACCAAGTTTGCCACCAACAGTGGTCGCGGTGAAAAGTTCCGGTTGCGCCACCGGCAACGCTACCGTCGCGTTATCAAGTTCGCGGAGCGGATTGACCGGGGTATCAAATAAATCGCGTGGCGGCCGCGCAACTTGCCGCTGTACCGGTGGTTTTAGAAAATCCCAAAAGAACTTACGAACGGCTGCACGCGGCGCGACGGTTGCCGGCGTATTCGTGGCGTGCCCCATCGCGCGGAGTTGGCGCTCGACGGTTTCAATCTGGCGACTCACGTCTGCCAGCGCGCGATCAACAGGTTGAATTGGTTTGATGGCCATTGGCGGTTAGCGTTTGAATACGAGCAGGAGAATTACCCAAATCGTACCGGCCAGAATCAACGGCGCAGATGCCGCCGCACCGAGCCGGCAATACCGACCGATTTCCTGCCAGTTAATTTCACCTTGTCCCGGTTCCGGGACGGCGGGCTGGTCAGCCGCGGGATCGAGGCACTCGAGCTTGGTACGGGCACGATTAAATTCCATCCGTGAATCGCTAATCAGACCAAGCGCGTGGCTGAGTTCGAGGCGCACATTGGCGCTGGACCATTCGGTATCGTGAATGGCGTGGAGGCGTTCGAGGTACTCTTTGAAAGCGGTGCTGGTATTTTTGCAAAGCTCGACACGCCGGTGAGCTTGCAGCTCCTCGCGTTCGAGCGTGCCCAGGGCGCGGGTAAGATTGTCGAGCATCTCCGCCTTGCCGTGTGTGTATTCGTCTTGCTTGCGGCGGAGGTCTTCGAGGTCGCCTTTTTGGCGCTCGAGTTCGTCCTGTTGCTGGCGCAACTTTTGCAACTGCTCGCGCATCGCGTCGAGCTTGGTCGTGACTTCGGTTTCATGCGGCGACACGGTTGAAATGCCAGCACCGCCGCTGTTATTACCAGCGGATTCATCAGAAATACCGGCGCTAATCTCCCGTTCGTTCATGAAATTCCCCTTGTCCGGCAAATCAATAGCAAGTGCGTTGAAAATGTAAAGCCAAGAATGCGCCGAAATCTGCTATTTTTGAAAAACGGCGCGAATGAATTCGTCACCGTGAACAGTCCCGAAACTGCCGGCAGCGCAACTTGCTTCATCATAACACTGAACGGCATCAGGCGTCTGGCCCGGAGCGCGAATGGCGAACGGCACGGCGTCACGGACGTGGATGCGCTGCTCGACCGGCGTCGGATGATCCGGCAAGATCGCGACGACCGCCTCGGTGTTCTCCAAACCGGCCAAAATCCGTCCGACCAGTCGGGCGTCGAGGTCTTCGATGGTTTTGATTTTCAAATCAAGATTGCCTTCGTGACCGGCCTCGTCGGGCGCCTCGACGTGAACGTACACGAAATCCACGCGCTTGAGTGCGTCCAGTGCGGCAGCGGCTTTGCCTTCGTAGTTGGTGTCGTGCAGGCCGGTCGCGCCGGGGACCTTAATAATTTCCAAGCCGGCATAAACGCCGATGCCGCGAATTAAATCCACCGCCGAGATCACCGCGCCGGTCACGCCAAAACGTTCTTTGAAGGTCCACATCTGCGGCCGTTTGCCGGGCGACCAAAGCCAGATGGAGTTGGCGGGATCCTTATCGGCAGCGCGCCGCCGTTGGTTGACCGGATGGTCTTTCAGAATCGTCCATGACCGGCGCGTGAGCTCATTGAGCAAATCCGCGGTCGGCTGCGCTTCGGGAACTTTTGCCCGGATGAGTAACGGCTCCGCCGGCGCGTTTGGATGATCGTGCGGCGGCGAGCAATCGAGGCGCGGGTCGAGCCCGTTGCCAACGAACAGGTGCCGGTAACTGACGCCGGTATAGAAGTTCAACCCAGGCGCGCCGATTTCCTTCTGCAGTGTCTTGAGGATTTCGTCCGACTCTTCCGAGCTGACGTGCCCGGCAGAATGGTTTTTGATCCGCCCGTCGGCAAACAGGCAAATCAAATTACACCGCATCCCCATGTCGCTCGGACCGATATCCACACCCATACTGGCAGCTTCAAGCACGCCGCGTCCCTGTAACACCTCGCGCGGGTTGTAACCTAGCACCGACAGGTTTGCCGCCTCGCTGCCGGTCGGCATGTCATCTTCGATAGTCTTGAACAACCCGCACCGACCCTCGCGCGCAATGCGGTCCATGTGCGGTTTGTGGGCCACCTGCAACGGCGTTTTGCCGCCGAGTCGTGCAACCGGATAATCCGACATGCCGTCGCCGAGAATGATGATGTGTTTCATATGTCGCGTTTGTTCGCCAAAACTAGAGGTTGGCCGAATGGAAGTCAAATGCTGACGCAGTCAAGTTCCTAGTGTGAAGAAAACATAAATACCATCCGTCGATGAGATGCCATGTGGCACTGCGAGGCAGGAAAAAGAAATTAGAGGCGGGTGTCGGAATCGCCTGTATTTCGTCGCAATTACACCGGAGAAATACCTGATTTCATTGGCAAATCGAGCTAAATTGATTTTACCAAACTATACCCTTTTTAACACTTTTGGTGTCCACTCCGGGCGTGTTATCAATTCTCCCCCTTACGCCGGGATTGCCACGCTGCTTGCTTCGACCGGCTTAGAGAGAATTGATATGGCAGGACAACGCCGAGTTTTCAACGAATGATATTGGCGGAGCACAACCGCTCGAGAAAACGGAGCCAATATGAAAACATTAAAAATGAAAGCCAGTTTAACAACGCCAGAACCATTCGATTTCAAAGCCTTCTCAGAAAAGCTTCGCGAAATGTCGGAAAAATACGACGGAATCAAACTGGTAAGCGTGGGAGCCATGAACGGACTGAATTCTGGATCCAATGTGATGAATTATTTAGCTGTGTGGTCGAGCAACGCCGACGCTAAATGAAAATCCGAGTTGTAAATTACAGGGCTAAATTTTAACCACCCGCTTCAAGCAGTCTGCTGCTTCTTCCGCCACGCATAACCACCCAAGACCAACCCGCCAATGGCGAGCATGGCGAATGAGGAGGGTTCGGGGACGGCGGCGGCAGGGGAGCTTGCGGGACCTGGGGTGAAAAAAATCAAATCGAATGTACCTTCCCCATTCCCCGACGAAGCCCCATTGAATTCCCCACCATCATATGAGGAGTATCTTGCTCCTAAGAGATTAAGCCAGTGGGGAGTCCCATGATAAGATACGGTATATTGCCCCGCATTCAGATTCATACCGCCAAAGTTACCCTGGAAGAAGAGAATCCCCTCGTAGGGGCCGGGACCCGCTTCGACAATATTGGCTACCACTGATGCAAGCGAGGTTCCGGTCCCTACGCCCGCGTACAAATCCATGGTGCCCGGCTCGCTCCCGACATCAGGAGCGCCGTTTATCCGAAACCCAAATGTCGTCAATATTGAACTCTGGCTGACGGTAAAGGACTGCCAACCCGATGGATCATAGAAAGCAGTATCCCATAATGGCTGAGAAATCGTCAGAACGGGAACGGCGTGCAGTTTTGGTGCAAGAGCCAGCAACAGCATGGCAACCAGTGCCAGTGACAATCGCGTTATTTTTGTTGTATTCATATTTTCCTCACTCGTGAAGGTAAAACCCGGCGCAAACTTGGTGCCGTTTTTTACGCAATATTACTACGTAGCAATTATCGAGCCAAATACTGGTTTATTACCAATCACGTCTGTTAGTCGTTTGATTCCAAGCGAATAGAGATAATCGTGGATTTATAATTTCGAGGATCGTGCCGTCGCAATTACGACAAAATGTCATGAACTCGCCTTATAATTGACAACCACGCCCAGTTCCCGCCAAAAATATCGGTTGCGATTCCATCAAAAAGTCCTACCTTGGAGCAGAGAGTCGAGGGCAGAGTTGAAGTTGCAGAATCGAGAAGGCGAAGTAAGTGCAGTTGCAGTTCAGCCTCGACTCTCTAATTGTTTTTAAGCCTAAATTCAGCTCAAATTCCCTGCCAGTTCCCGATTGAACCAGCCCGCAGGATATCCGCCCAAATCTGCCCAAAATCCCGACATGCAAAAAATGTTAGCGACGATTGGGGCGCTTATCTAGGCAGGCGCATAGAAGTCATCAGCGGTTTCCATTATTTAGCATTGGAATCACCATTGGTATATACAGCGATATTTGGCGAAGTCCGTTCTAAGACAGGCGTTCAGAAAAAGCCTGTAAACATTGGGGAAATATTGGAGGCGGGTGTCGGAATCGAACCGACTCATAGAAGTTTTGCAGACTTCCGCCTTCCCACTTGGC
>JBAWWR010000038.1:0-21066 GCA_037146675.1 Verrucomicrobiota bacterium
CCCCAGTCGCCTTCGTAGACAGTAATCTCGGTGTTGTAGAAGAATTGTTCCTGCGGATCGTCCGACCAGCCGGTGTATTCGAGCGAGCATTCTGCAATCCGACCGGCTGAGAGCCGGGTGTTGCGCGTTGCCTCGAATACTTTCAAGTATACTCGGCCGGCTGCGCCGGAGTTGATGCGGGCATACACTTGGTAGATACCGCCGCCTTGCATACCATTGACGAGATGGATTTCCGGTGAACCACGTGAAATAGATTCAGGCGGCAACAGTGTTTCGTCGAAGCCATGTTCCCGCGCACGTTTCGAAACAAGCACGGCATCGAGTTCGTTCTTCACTTGTGCAACTGCGCGTGGTGTGAACGGCCGGGCAAACTGCTGTGACTGTTCAAAAATTTCCAGCGCGGCACCAGTCGATTCAAGGAGTAGGTAGGATTCACGACCTTGGTCGAATTGTTTATCCTCAATGACGCGCAATGCCACAGGCGCATCTCCGACGCGAACACTCGTCGACTTCTTTCGCCACGGTTTGTCCATGACTGGACCGTCAATGCCGAGCAGGATACGGAACTGGAAACGGGCATCGCCATAGCGTTCAAAATCGAATGCACCGTAGTGTCCATTGAGACTGCACCGCCACATTCCATCCAGTGGAAATCGCCGGTAAGCATAGAGTTTGCCGCGTTCCTCGGTCAGGTGCCAGCGCGCGCTGCTGGCGAGGTGGCGCAACAGCAAGGCCCGGTCAGGTCCGTGGAACTGCTCCAGACATTTCAGATCGGTCGTGACCAGCGCGCCGGTCTGATTTAACCCGGTAAAAGAAGCGATCAACTGGTTGCCAAGCGCATCCCCGGCTGGCGCATTGGTGGCCCATGTTTTCGGTAACGGATTTTCCATCACCATGTCTGGTGGGATGACGATGTCTTTGCCGAAACCGTCCTCGCTTGGTCCGAACATCGCGTGGACGGCGAAGATGCCGAGGACGACGAATGCGCCGACAGTGAGTACCGGGAATAACACCAAGTTGATTAAGCCGCTGCGCCAGTGCCGGCGGACGAGTTGAGTAATCCCGCTGGCTAGAATCCCAAGTAGCGATAATCCCAACAGCAGTGCTGCGAAGTTAGTCAGCGAGTAGCAGCTCGGCCACCGCAACGCAACAAGGTGCGCTACCGACGTGATCACCAAGCAACCGCAGGTCACGATGCCCGGTAGCCAAGCACTTTGAAAGTACGCTACCAACGATTTCTGAAGTCGCGCCGGCAACCTTAGCCTCGCGTCAGCAAGACCGGCACGGTTGCTTTACGGAGCACGTGCGACGTGGTGGAGCCGAGAATCCATTCGCGGATGCGCGTTCGTCCATACGCGCCCATTACGATCAAGTCCGCCGCGGTGGCTCTGGCTTGGTGCAGGATCGCATTTTCGGCGTTGTCGTGAATCAATTGAACTTGCGATTTGATGCCGCGCGTTAATGCCAGCTCGTGGGCGTTCTGCAGGATTTTGGATGCCTCGTCTTCCTGCTCATGTTGGCAGGCTGTTACCAGCGTGGCGCCGGTCTTGAGCACGGTGGCGAGGTTTAATCCCAATTGCAACGCCTTGGTGGATTCGTGGCTGCCGTCGTGGGCGATCAGAAGTTTTTGCGGTACACGGTATTTCTCCGTGACGACCAGACACGGTTTGGTTGACCCGCGCACCATCCGTTCGACGCTGGTGCCAAGCATGTCGGCGTGCCATTGGGCGTGTTCGCCCAGTTGACCAAGGACGACAAGATCGGCGCGTCGCTCGCAGTCTAGTAGTGTATGGATCAGACTGCCGGTTTGGTGAACTGTCTCACAGGCGACGTTTTGTTCACGGCAAATCTGCGCTGCGGCTTGGAGAATCTCATTGGCCCGATTAGTTTGGATTTCTCTAACCTGAGCTAATAGGTCCGGATAAGGTTGGGCACCAACTGCGCCGGCAATGTCCGCCAGCAAAGGGCCTTCGAGGATCCGGATATCGGTGACGTGAATCACGATGAGACGCGACTGCAACCGGCTCCCCAACCACGCTGCATACCGAGTCGCCGCTTCCGCCGCCGGTGACCCATCCGTGCCAACCATAATAGTCTTGAACATATCAAGCCTCCTTCTAATTGACTGCCCGGTGAATATAAGCCGGATTGCTAGTTACGTCGAGTCAGCAAACCGGTGGTTACGTCAGGACGATTTGCGGCCGAACGGCCACCACGATTTCTTCTTGGGCTTGACCGGTGCCGGAGTCGGCGGATTAAGTTCATCGGCGGTCATGATATGCTCGGATTTTGGATAAGTCTGCTCACCGCCCACGACGGAAATCACGCCATCCTTCTCTGTCAATTCCGGCCACGTGTCAAAATTAGAATACGCCGCCAGCGCCTGCACTTTCGCGGCCGGATCAATGTGCACATAGCCAAATGACCGCGCCCCATTCTGGAACAGCACGTGCAGATGGCCTTGTTTGTCGAGCCGGGCTTGCGGTTTGTCCGTGGGCAGTAATTCGCCAAACGGCACCAGACTGTAGGTGGCCTGCGCCGCATCTTCGCGCACAGCGGCGAACAGCAGTTCCACGTTGCCATCGCGGCGTGTCACCAGCGCGTAGTTTCGGTATTCGTCACGGCTACCAGGCAAGCCGATGGTTTGCGTCCAGATTTCACGGCCCTGCATGAGTCGAAAATCCAAAACCGTCGACACGGCGCTGACGGCGGGGCTATGCACGCTGGCTTGCACCTTGTACAGTCCGCGACTGCGAATCGCAAACAGTGGTAACAGGTCAATCGTCTGTGTCACTGCCTTGCCGGGCTCAATTATAACTGGCGCACTCGCGGTCAGGGTCCCTGTGACCGGTATCGCGCTACCGGACCCGTCAGTGACCTCAAATTTTAGCCACCGAGAGTCACCGTCATCTGCCAGTTGAATCGGATGGCCGGAATAATTCTGGATATTGACGGTGACCGGAATTGATTCGCATACCAGCAAAGTAGGTCGCGGCAGGCGAATCTGCACGGTGAGTTGCGCCAATGTGTTCGTGGCCAGTGCGCCAACTCCAAACAAAAGAATTATCAGTCGTCGCATAGCGGAAACTTAGCACGCGCCAAAAGCACGCGGCAAGTTAAAAGGCGTTACCGGCAAATCCATACTTGCAACCAGCAGACGCTAAAATGAAGACTAGATTTCGCTAGTTGATTCGGGCTACGGATATTGCCGGGCTTGCAGGATTTCGAGCGCGAGCAGGCTGTAACTCGTCACTAGGACCGGATCGTTTTCCCACCAGCGATTGTTGTCGTTAATCCAGAACCCACCACTTTTTTGGAGGCTGACGAGCTTGTTCATCAACTCATACCGCCAGTCGTGCGTCTTGCCGGCGGCGTCGGTAAGCGTGTCGTTGCCGAAGACGGTCAGCGCCTTCGTAGCGGTGTGGTAATAGTAAAACAATCCTTGCTTGCCGAGGCCGGGATTTTCTTCCAGCGAATAATTTTGCTGAAGCCAATGCAGGGCCGCCACGACGCGCGGGTCGTCTTTCTGCAACTCGGCATAGAGGTAACTCTTCAAGCCGGCATAGGTCATGCTGGCGTAACTGCGCAACGGCGTTTTCTCGTCCACCGGCTGGCCGTCATTGGCAAAGCTGAGCGCCGGCACGCCTTGTTCGGGATCGCCCGGCATATAAATGAACCCGCCGCGATCTTCCGGCAGTCCGACCTTGACCCAGGCTTGGTCGTTTTTCTCCGGCAAGTTCTGGCAGCGTTGGAGGAATTGCACTGCTTTCTCCCAATGCAGTTTCGACGTCGGGCGCGGTTTAAACGAACCATCTTCTGCTGTCGGTTTGTCCAGTACCTCGGTTAGGCGCAAGGCTTCGAGCGACCATTGCATGTTGGACATATCGGGTCGCTCGCGTTTGCCATAACCGATCCCGCCGTAACTGGTCGCATTGGTCGCGGTGCCGGTACGCTCGTCAAGCTGCGAGTTCAGCAAAAACTTCCGGCCGTTGCGGATGGCTGCAGTGTATTCCGATTGACCGGACGCTAGTAATGCCATCGTGCAAATTGCGGTGGAATAATTTGGATATTTATCTTTGTCATCGCCGGCAAAGATTGCGCCATTGGTGCGGACGTTGCTGAGAACAAATTGCAGTGCCTTATCGCCGGCAGCTTGTTCAGCGGGAGTTAGTGGGCGACCGGCCCGGTACAGCGCCGTGACGGCCAACGCCGTGATTGCCGGGTGATGTCGCCAGGAACCATCGGTTTCCTGTTGTTTAATTAACCACGCCAACCCGCGTTCCTGCGCGGCGCTGACTTCGTTGAGAAACGAGACCTCCCGGCTGGGCAAGGCCGGCCCGGCAAAAGCTGTCGCAGTACAAATGGCCACAAGCAAGGTGATGAGGTTTTTCATAGTGTTGTGTCTTTGTTGCACCTGAATTCCGGCAAGGTCAACCGCAAACTATTCGGCAAGCTTGCAGAGCGCCAGTAACTTGCTAATACTTCCGCCACCATGCCACTCCAAGTTGAAGATTTCAAAGAAGCAATTGAGCACGCGACGCGCAATTACGATAAGTTTGTGATTTGCATTGATAAAACGCCGGAGGATTTCCAGCACAGCCTGCAATCACTATTGAAGAAAGCCATCACCACCTACGAGAATCGTGGCCCCGGCTTGCGGCACGGTCTGGCGCTCGACCCGCACGTCACGATTATGCTTAGCCAGACTGACGCTGGTGACCGGCCGCTTTGCGGCATCTACTTCAACCTGCACAGTCCGTACCGCCGTCAAATCGCTGCTAAACGTTCGCCAAGCTGACGAGATTCGCCGGCCGATTAAACGGCGAGGATTTCTTTTTCCTTATGCGCGAGAGTCGTATCAATCTGCTTGATATACTCGTCGGTCTTGCTCTGGATTTCTTTCTCGCCGTGTTTGAGGTCATCCTCAGTAATCTTGCCGTCTTTCTGAAGTTTTTTGATGGCATCATTGCCGTGCCGGCGCTCGCTGCGAATGGCGACGCGACCTTCCTCGGCCATGTGCTTGATGACTTTATCGAGTTCCCGTCGGCGTTCCTGGTCAAGTTGCGGAATCGGAATGCGGACGATTTTGCCGTCCACGATAGGATTGATACCAAGCTCGGATTTCTGAATGGCGTGGACGACGGACTGCACCACCGTGGTGTCCCATGGTTGGATCACAATCAGACGCGGTTCGGGTGTAGAGATGCCGGCGAGTTCGCGCAGGCGCATGTGCGTGCCATAGACTTCCACTTGAATGTTTTCTACTAATGAAGTGGACGCCTTGCCGGTCCGGACCTTGGCGAACTCGTCGTGGACGAACTCGACCGACTTCATCATTTTTTCTTCCATCGTGTCAAGGGCGTCTTGTAAGCTCATGCGGGAAAGATTAGAAACTTTGACCGACGATGTCAACCACTCGAACACTACTGATTGACGCTGACGACACGCTTTGGGAGAACAATATCTACTTCGAGCGTGTGGCCAGTGAGTTTTTTGCCCAGCTCGCCGCGCGCGGCGTACCGGAGTCGCAGGCCCAAACCAGCTTATGGCAGACTGAACAGCGCAACATCAAGATTACCGGCTACGGTAGCCGGGCGTTCTGCGCGTCGTTGCACGAGGCGGCGCGCGAACTGGGTGTGACAGATTTGGAGCCGTGGATTCAGGAGCGTGAACGGTGGATTTTTAATCATCCTATCGAGCTCATGCCGGGCGTGGCGGAAACTTTGCCGGCTTTACTCGACCGCAACCGGCTGATTTTACTGACGAAAGGGTATCCCGACGAACAACTTGGCAAGTTGCGCCGTTCTGGGTTGGAGCGCTTTTTTCAAGCGACCGCCGTCGTCTTTGAAAAAGACATTGCCACCTACCGGCAGATTCTCGACGAGCACCAGTTGTTGCCGGCGCAGACGTGGATGGTTGGCAATTCGCCGCGATCGGACATCAACCCGGCCAAGGCAGCCGGTCTTGGTACAGTTTTTATTCCATACCACACAACGTGGCAACACGAGCTTGAAGAGATTGCCCCGAACGGCGGCACGCTCATGCTGGAGAACTTCGCGCAGCTGGCCGAACGTTTTGGCCGGTAACCGACTGGTTAACCCCGGCGTACGACGTCTTTTTCTGCTTCCAGTTTGCTCCGGAGCTTGGCGACGGCTTCGCGGAGTGTCTCGCCAAGCTTGCCGGCGGACTCGGCATCTTTTTTGGCGTGCGCAGCGGCAATCTTCGGCTGCAACTCCAGTTCGCACTCGGCAATTTTTGCGGTGTAAACTCGGTCGAGTTCCGCCAAGCGCGTTTTCTGTTCGGCGGTAAGTTTGCCGGTGGTTTGACCACCGGTCCGGGCGGCCGCCAATTCCCATGCTGATTTCAATGCCATTAGATTTTCACCTTCACAAGGTTGTCTTCGATGACTACTTCAAATTTTTCCACCTTCGCGGTGGGGATGACCGGCGATTGGCCAGTCGTGACATCAAACCGCCAGCCGTGTAACGGGCACGCCACAAGATTACCGGTGAGTACGCCTTCACCAAGCGAGCCACCACGGTGCGGGCAAAAGTTGTCGATGCAATGAAATTGTCCGTCAACATTGAACAACGCCAACTCCCGGTCGCCAAGGGTCACAACTTTAGATTCGCCAGACTTCAGCTCGCTGACATCAGCTATTTTAATGAAATCGCTCATACAATTTGAAAGCTCCGTGAACCAAACCATAGCCGCTTCACGAGTTGCTGTAAAGCTGGCTTTCCAGTATGCTTGGCATCACGTGGGTGACACACAACAACAATCTAAACTGTCAGTCGCCTTGGCGCGGATTGACTCGGTAAACGCCGCCGATCCGCGCGGTTACGAGTTGGAATATGCACGCCGGTTAAGCGCGTGGGTTGAACGGCTGTGTCCGAGTGCCAGTGAGCCGCTACAACTGGCCGCCCGCGCACAGCACATCGGCCGGTGGCTGAGTCCGCGTGAATCATATCCGCCGGGCCGCAGCGGATATCTGAAATGGCGCACTGACTTAAAGCAGCTCCACGCACAAAAAACCGGCGAAATCCTCCATGAGGTTGGGTGCGATGATCCGACCGTGACGCGGGTTCAAGACTTAATCCAAAAGCGCAATTTTCCACGTGACCCCGAGGCTTGCGTGCTAGAGGATGCACTCTGTCTGTTGTTTTTGGAAACGCAGTTCACAACGACTACAGCCAAAACCGGTGCGGAGAAGATGGTCGTGATTTTACAAAAAACGTGGCAAAAAATGACACCGCAAGCGCACCAACTGGCATTAACCTTGCCGCTACCGGCAGACTGCCTTGCGTTGGTGAAGCGTGCATTACAGGAATCAAAATGAACGCAATGGATGACATCGATAAACGCCTGCTGACGCTGATCCAAACTGAAGTACCGGTCGACGCTCACCCATTTGCGTCAATCGGCGCCAAACTCGGCGGACTGAATGAAGCTGAAGTAATCGCGCGAATTAATACCCTTAAAGAAAACCGCGTCATTCGCCAGATCAGCGCTATCTTCGACACCCAGTCGCTCGGCTACGAGTCGTCGCTCGTGGCCTGCCAGTGCGATCCGCAGCGGGAAGACGAAGTCGCCGGTATCATCAGCGCGCATCCCGGCGTCTCGCACAACTACCGGCGCGATCACGCGTTTAACATCTGGTACACGCTGGCCGTCGCACCGACTTCCCGACTAGGGCTCGCCGGCACAATTGAAATCTTACACCGGCAAACCGGCGCCATCAGCACTCGGCCACTGCCGACGTTGCGGCTGTTTAAGATCGGCGTAGAGCTGGATGTGGCCGGAACCGGCAAAGCGGGCGACAAGGGCGCGGTGCGGTATGACCACACGCGCCGGCAAGCCGCCACGCCGTTGAGCGAATTGGAAATCCGGTATGTTCGCGCCATGCAACACGACTTGCCGGTAACGCCGGCGCCGTTTGTGGCCATTGCCGGCGACCTCGGTGTTAGCTTGGAAGAATTGCAACAACTCACCGCCGGCATGATTACGGCGGGCCGGTTGCGCCGGTTCAGTGCGGTGCTCCGTCATCGTGAACTGGGCTTCAGCGCGAATGGTATGGGTATTTGGGCGGTGCCGGAGGCCGATGTCTTGCGCGTCGGTGAGCAAATGGCAGCGTACCGGGCGGTGACACATTGTTACCGTCGGCCGACGTATCCGGATTGGTTGTACAACGTTTTCACCATGATTCATGCGCGGAGTCGGGAAGAGTGTCACGCCGTCGTGGATCAGCTGGCGCACGAGACCGGTATCACTGCGCACAATGTGCTGTTTTCGTCGAAGGAATACAAAAAAGTGCGCGTTCAATATTTCACCGAGGCGGAAGCGGAATGGGAATTAAGCCATTAAGCGCGTGCCTGACAAAACAAAAGAGACGATGCTTGACTTGCAGATGACCAAGAACAAATATACCAACGTAAATATATCGCTAGCGAAACGGTTTTAGAGGAAACAATCCATGCCCAAACAATCAACATTACAAGGCCAACGAATTAAAATTGTTCTGCGACGATTTCACATTCAAACGCCGCGTGAAATTATCCGCGGAATTGTAACGGAAGTGGATGAGCTCGGTTTTCGTGTAAGCGGTCGGCGATTTCAAGAAATCACGGACATAGAGACATCATTACCAGTCGAGCGTCCAGTCGAGGCAGATACCAAAGTATATTGGGTTCCGTTTTATTCCATCCGGTACAGTGAACTACTCTTGCCGGGATCGACGTCTGAACAAGCCGACAATGACATTCAACGACGCAAACCATTGACGGTCGCTGAAATGTACGGGAAAGCCCGTTCCGATTGAAAGCCGCCCGCGTCATCCTGTTTTATGCGGTCGCCGTAATTCTACTCGGCGCGCTACTCTCACCGTGGTCATTTTGGCTGACACAGGAGTATTGGCCGTTCCGTCGCGTATTTGATCGGGTTCTACTAATAGTAGCGCTAGCCGGTCTGTGGCCGATGTTAAAAAGTGCCGGCATCAATTCGCTATCAGAACTTGGCTACACGCGTACAGCGACCTGGTGGCGACAAACTTTAATTGGTTTTGCCTCCGGCATAGGTTCGCTTGGCTTGTGTGCAGTTTTGCTGCGCCAATTCACCGGGTGGACCAGTAATATCGTCGGTAATTTAGCATCGGCAGTAGCGGTTGGAATTATTGAAGAAACTTTTTTCCGCGGCGGCGTTTTCGGCGCACTGCGACGCAGCTTGCCGCTATGGAGCGCGGTCATGGTGAGCGCTGTCATATACGCAGTTTTACATTTCTGCAAACCGACGGAACCGGCGTCTGTTAACTGGCTAACTGGCTTCACGCACTTGGGGCTTGTGGTGCAGAATTTTAGCACTCAAGTGAATTGGACTGGTTTAGTGACCTTGATTCTCGCCGGGACAGTTTTGGCGCTTACCTTTACATGGACAAAGGGATTGTATTTTTCGATCGGCCTGCATGCAGGGTGGGTGTTTGCTATCAAAACTGTTGGCGCACCGTTGCGCGATAGTGCCATGGTGTGGCCGGTTTTGCTGGTGGTGCTGGTGTTATGCTGGAAAAAATTCGCGCCGCGCTCGACCTAATTTACCCGCGCAACTGCCAGTTTTGTACTATGCCGTTGCGGGAACAGGAACTCGGTGTGATTTGCGCCAGTTGTCTGGCGCAGGTGAAACGGATTGAACCGCCGTTCTGCCGGCGCTGTTCACTGCCGTTCGCCGGCCAGCTTGATGAACAAATTGAGTGCGGGTATTGCAAAGACTTAAACTTTCACTTTTCATGTGCAACCGCAGCTTGCCGCGCCAAAGGGTTGGTGCGCGATTGCATTCATCGGTTCAAATACAAACGCGAGATGTACTACCTCCAGCACCTTGCCGGTTGGCTGATTGACGCCGGTAAGTCGTCCGTAAATTGGCAGGAAGTCGATGCCATTGTGCCGGTGCCGCTGCATCCGGTTAAACAGCGTGACCGGGAATTCAATCAGGCCGAATTGCTTGCGCGGCAGCTCAGTCGTAAATTCGGCAAACCGGTCATCACCAATAGCGCTCGCCGTGTGAAAGATACGCTGACGCAGACGAAGCTTGATGCACACGCCAGACGGGTCAATCTGAGCGGCGCCTTTGCTGCCGGCCGGGGGCGGGTAACCGGCCTGCGACTCGTGCTGGTAGACGATGTGTTTACGACTGGCGCGACGCTGGACAGTTGTGCTAATCTGCTCGTCAGTCAGGGTGCCGCCGCCGTGATGGCGCTAACGGTTGCCCGCGGAATTTGAACTATGGACGTATTCGAAAAACCCAAAGCAATTGATACCAACGTCAAGAAACGCGACATCCCGGAGGGGTTGTGGGTGAAATGCAAAGGCTGTGGCGAGATGATTTTCGCCAAGGAATTGCAGGCTAACCTCAAGGTGTGTCCGAAATGTGAGTTTCATTTCTCCATGACCGCTACTGAGCGCGTCGCGGCACTAGCAGATGAAGGCACATGGACGGAATCCGACGCGGATTTACAGAGCGTGGATGTGTTGAAATTCACCGGTGTGGCGGCATATTCGGAACGGCTGAAGACCTACCAACGACAGACCGGGATGGCGGACGCCATCCAGATTGGTCTGTGCAAGATTACCGGGCACGACGTGTCGCTGGCGGTAATGGATTTTGGATTTCTCGGCGCGAGCATGGGGTCGGTCGTCGGCGAAAAAGTGACCCGCTCTATCGAAAAGGCGACTGCATTAAAAATCCCCAGCATTATTATCTCTGCGTCCGGTGGCGCACGGATGTATGAGGGAATTCTCAGCCTGATGCAAATGGCCAAAACCAGCGGAGCGCTCGCATTGCACGCTAAGGCGGGCTTGCCGTATTTTTCTGTGCTCACACATCCGACCACAGCCGGGGTGATGGCGAGCTATGCATCGCTCGGTGACGTGATCATTGCCGAACCAAAAGCATTAATTGGCTTTGCCGGTCCACGCGTGATCAAGGAAACCACGCAGCAGGATTTGCCGGAAGGGTTTCAGACGAGCGAGTTTCTCCTGGAACGAGGCTTGATTGACGCGATCATCAATCGCAAGGAACTCAAACCGACTATCGGCGCAATGCTCGATTACTTTTCCGGGCGCAGCATGCGGAAGTTCAAAGCCGCGGTGTGAACTACGCCGAGACCATCGAGTACTTGTTCAGCATCCGGTTGTTCGGCCAGAAGCTTGGCTTGGAGACGATGCGCGAACTACTCCGGCAGCTAGGCAATCCTGAGCGCAACCTGCGTTTTATCCACATTGCCGGTACAAACGGGAAGGGGAGTGTCGCCGCGATGTGCTCGTCCGTGCTGGCGACGGCGGGATACCGAACCGGCCTTTACACATCGCCACATCTGATTTCGCTTTGTGAACGCTTTCAAATTAACGGGCAGCCAATCACTGAAGCGGATGTCGTGCGCTTGGTTGAAAAACTCCGTCCACTTTTCGAAGCCCAGCAACCGCGACCAGCGACTTTTTTTGAAGTCGTAACGATTTTGGCGTTGGAATATTTTCGGGAGCAAAAAGTCGAAGTGGTCGTCTGGGAGACCGGTCTTGGAGGTCGTCTCGACGCGACAAATGTCATTACACCGCTGGTGTCGGTTATCACGAATATCGCGTTCGACCACATGCAATACCTCGGCGTAACGCTGGAACAGATTGCCGGTGAAAAGGCCGGTATCATCAAGCCCACAATCCCGGTCGTGACCGGTGCCGATGGCGTGGCGTTGGATGTAATTCGCCAAGCGTGCGCCGATTCAAAGTCGTCGGTCACGGTTGTCTCGGCTGGCGAAAATCGCACGCTATTACTGGGTCGGCATCAAGCCCGCAACTGTGCCATCGCCGAGGCGGCACTGCGCGCCAGCGGGCTAAAGATTACCGACGAGCAACTGACTGATGGTCTAGCGCAAACAAGTTGGCCAGGTAGATTTCAGATTGTGCGCCGCGAGCCGGTGGTAGTCCTCGACGGTGCGCACAACGCAGCCGGGGCAGCGAGCTTGGTCAGCGCATTGGGCGAGCATTTTCACGGCAAGCGGGTGGCGCTGATACTCGGCGTGTTGCGTGATAAGAATTACGACGAAATGTGCCGGATCCTTGCGCCGTTGGCTAGCATGATTGCCTGTACGCGCGTCAATAGCGAGCGCACCAACGATCCCAATTTACTAGCTGACTTGTGCCGGCAAGCAAATCCAAATGCCATAGTGGAGGCTTTTCAAGATGTTAGCGCGGCGTACATGGCAGCCTGCGAACAGGCGGAGGTAGTGGTGATTACCGGCTCGTTGTTTTTGGTTGGCGAAGCGATGAATCGCCTCGGATTCAGCGACCGAACGGCAACGAGCGCAGCGGAACTGGCGCTGCAATGACGCAGACTTACTTCGGCGTCGGTTTGCGGGTGATTTTGTCGCGAACGTCTTTGTAACTAAAGTCCACGGCCGCGATCTTTTTGTATTCCGCAATCGCTTTCTCGGCGTCGCCAATGTCTTCGTAGGCGGTGGCAAGATTGTAGGTGATGTCTTTTTTCAAGCCGTCCATTGTCGGCAATTCGTCGATGGCGCGGCAGAATTGGTCAATAGCGAGGTCCGATAATCCGAGTTGCCGGAAGCATTGACCGAGGTAGTTGAGCGAGGCAATGCGGCGTTGCGGCTGGCCGACGGACCGTTGGAATTGTTCGACGGCACCCTGAACGTTGCCGGTCTTCATATGCAACACCCCGAGGTCGTACCGGTACATGAGATCGTTGGGATATTTTTCCACTAGGCGGGCGGCGTCGCGTAGCTGGAGTTCGCTAAGCTTCACGTCTAGCGTGCCAAGTTCTTGTTCGAGCGCTGCATTGTTGGGGCTGGCGGCCAATGCCGCTTTGGTCTGATTGATCGCAGCTTGAATCCGCTTGGCTTTGATGTCGCCGATTTCTTTTTCCAGCGTCGGATCGTTACCGGACTCACTGGTGAAAAGTCTTTCGAGATGTTTTAGCGCAGTGTCGTAGTCGTTCTTCTGGGCATAAAGACGGCCGAGCTCGCGTTGATGAAATGGATTATCCGGATCTTGGCTGGCCTTGGCCTGCAGCTCGTGGATCAGATTATCCACGTGGTCTTCGGCGCGCACGACGCGGGATTGCTGTTCGAGCGCAACGGCTTCCTTTTCGTCCTTAAGTTTTTCGCGAAAAGAGGTGCTTTGGTCTTCCCAGCCGCCGCCGTTCATCGCGCCGTGTGCAGTGGAGTCCTTGAGTCCTTTTTGCGCATCGAAATCGTTCGGGTTAAGCTGCAACAGGCGCTCGTACATTTCACGGGCAAGATCGTGCCGGTTGATTGTGGAATACACTCGGGCAAGCCAGTGAGTTGCCTTGGCATCGCGAGGATTGAGCTTGGTGTAGGTCTCCAGTGTCTGCCTAGCGGTTTCAGGGCACTGTGCTTTTTCTGACGCCTCGGCTAACAACAACAGCGCCGTCCCGTTTTTTGGGTCATCGCTGAGGGCTTGCTCGATGACGTTCATGGCTTCGCCAGGATTCTTGGAAAGCGACATCTTGGCTTTCGCAATGGTGGGTTGGACCTTGGCCGAAGCGAGCATCTTTTTAAAGGTGCCGAGAGTCTCAGCGCGTTTTAACTGGGCGGCACGGAGAAACTTGCGTCCCTGTGTGAAATTTGGCGCAATAACGAGGCATTGCATGAACATCTCAATGGCATAGTCGGAGTTGTTGCGCTCCAAGGCAGCGAGGGCTTTGTTGTAAAGCTCCCGCGCGCGCCGGTCGAGGTTCTCAACAGTGATTTCTGCCATAGCGACAAACTACAATGCTTACCGGCTAACGGTCAAGTGCGATGCAACGCCTGCCGGGACGCGGCTCCGCGCGCCGGTGCCAACGTGAGTGCGCGCCCGAGCTCGTCACGGAAATATCGGGTCAACAACTCAGCCAATCGCGCCCGCGCAATCGCATGCGTTTGCCGTGTCTGGGCGTACAGCCAATCGCTAAACTTTAAAAATTCTTGGAAATTAGCCAACGCCGGCATCGCTTCCGGAAAGTTGCCGGAGTTTGCCACCAAGTCCCAATACCGGGCAAACCGGCGCAGTCGTTGCATTGTTGAAAAATCAATCAACTTGGTTTTCAGAATGTCGTACGGCGGATTCGCGCTGTAGACCATTCCCCAGTCTGCGTCATGCCGGGCAATCGGCGCACCGCGCAGTCGCTTTAGCATACCAACCTGAATTTCCTGTGGTTGCGTCGCGACGAGCCGGTTGAAACCCGCCGCAAAACTTTCAACATCTTCACCGGGCAAGCCGACGATCAAATCTGCATGAATGTGCACACCGGTTTCGGCGCGCAGCCATCGGAGGTTTTCCTCGGCCACGACGTTGTCTTGCCGGCGTTGGATGCGGGTGGCGACGGCTGCATTGAATGTTTGGATGCCAACTTCAAATTGCAACATGCCTGGCGGAAATCGACGGATAAGCTGCCGGAGCGCTGCCGGCAGGTGGTCTGGGATCATTTCAAAGTGCAGGAACAAATCTGGCCGGTTGCGCGCGAGAAAGAATTCGAGAATGGCCGTGCTGGTTTTGATGTTCAGATTGAAGGTGCGATCAACAAACTTAAAGTGCCGGCAACCGCGGTCGAGTAGTGATTGCATCGCCGCGAGAAATGAGTCTAGCGGGAACGCGCGGACCGGCACCGGTAGCGCGGAAAGACAAAAGTCGCATTCAAACGGACATCCCCGCGACGCTTCGACGTAGATGACTCGGTGGGCGATGTCGCATTCAGCGTAAAGGTGATAGGGCAGGGCAAGCTTGGCAAGATCGGGCGGGGAGGCGGCAATGATTCTGGTTGGCGGGTGCTGACCGTTCAATAGTTGCCGGCACAACGACGCAAACTCTAGGTCCGCTTCGCCGGTGATAACAAAATCGGCCTGCCGACAAATCGGTTGCTGGTCGGTCTCGTGGCTGACTTCGGGGCCGCCGAGTACCACGATTAATTCCGGGCGGAGACGTTTTAAATCAGAAACGAGTTGAGTGGATTGCGTCGTGTTCCAAACGTAAATACCAAGGCCGACAATCTGCGGTTCTTGCCGGAGGATTTGTTCGGCGATGTTGAGCGAGCGCTGGTTGATGTCAAACTCGAGGATGCCGGCGCGCGGTTGTAATTCGCCGAGGTTGGCGAGCAGGCGCCGGAGACCGAAAGCGCAATGCGGATATTTGGCGTTTAGCGTGGCGAGGACGATGTCCATGTGGACATCACCAAATGCCGAGACGCTTCTTACCGGCATCAGTCACCATACTCTGGTTCCACGGTGGATCCCAAACAATCTGCACGTCAGCTTCCGCAACGCCGGGCACTGTCAGCAACCGATCGCGCGCTTGCTGGGCGATGACCGGGCCCATGCCGCACCCCATCGCCGTCAATGTCATCTTCACATCCACGCGGCTGTTGCCGGATGGCATTGGTGTCAATTTTACGTCGTAAACCAAACCGAGGTCGACGATGTTGACCGGGATTTCTGGGTCGTAGCACGCCTTCAATTCTTCCCAGACTTGTTTTTCGTCAGCCGGGCCTTGATGCGTTACCGTTGAGCCAACGCCACCAGCCGCGACTGCGACGCCGTCTTTGGTGAGCGAGCCGGTGTCTTTGCTCATTACCTGTACCAGCCCGAACGCGGCCACTTGAAGCGTGACATTACCGCCGAGCGTCTGACCGACGTGCGCCTCGGTGCCTTTCGGAACAGTGACTATGTTGCCGTAAGGAATTTGCGTGGCGGCGCAATCGTGGGCGAAAATCACAACGTCCGCCGGCCGCAGAGAATCAACAGTAATCATATCCGAAACTGTATGCAGGTTATGGCGGTGTGTCTAGTGCTGTTTCAACTGCGCTCGCTGCCGTTTACATCTTCGCAATCAAGGCATCGCCGAACTGGCTGCACTTCACTTCTTTGGCACCTTCCATGAGACGAGCAAAATCGTAGGTCACGGTTTTGGCGGCGATGGCGGCGTCGAGGCCTTTGACGATGAGGTCGGCGGCTTCCGTCCAGCCCATGTACCGCAACATCATCTCGCCGGAGAGAATGACACTGCCGGGGTTGACGACATCCTTACCGGCGTACTTCGGCGCGGTGCCGTGCGTGGCTTCGAAGATGGCGTGGCCGGTGATGTAGTTGATGTTGCCGCCGGGAGCGATGCCGATACCGCCGACTTGCGCGGCCAACGCATCGCTGAGGTAATCGCCATTCAGATTAAGCGTGGCGATGACGTCGAACTCGGCGGGCCGTGTCAACACTTGCTGCAAGGTGATGTCGGCGATGGCATCTTTGATGATGATGCCGTTGGGGAGTTTGCACCACGGGCCGCCGTCAATCTCGACAGCACCGAATTCGCGTTTCGCGAGGGCGTAGGCCCAATCGCGGAAGGCGCCTTCGGTGAATTTCATGATATTGCCTTTGTGGACAATGGTGACGCTCTTGCGATTGTTGTCGATGGCGTACTTGATCGCGGCACGGATGAGGCGTTCGGTGCCTTCAGAGGATACCGGCTTCACGCCGATGCCGCTGGTTTCGGGGAACCGGATTTTCTTCACGCCCATTTCGTTTTGGAGAAACGCGATAAGTTTCTTCACTTCAGGCGAACCGGCTTCCCACTCGATACCGGCGTAGATGTCTTCGGTGTTTTCGCGGAAGATGACCATATTCACCTTCTCGGGATGTTTGACAGGTGAGGGGACGCCATTGAACCACATCACCGGGCGCAGGCAGACATAAAGGTCGAGCATCTGGCGCAACGCGACATTGAGCGACCGAATTCCTTTACCGACCGGTGTGGTCAGCGGACCTTTGATGCCCACGAGATAATCTTGAAATGCTTTGACGGTTTCGTCAGGGAGCCAGTTGTTGAATTTCTTAAACGATTCCTCACCGGCGAAAACTTCGAGCCATTCAATCTTGCGTTTGCCGTCGTATGCTTTCGCAACAGCGGCATCAAACACGCGGACGCTGGCCGCCCAGATGTCAGGGCCGGTGCCGTCGCCACGAATGAAAGGAAGGGTGGGGTTATTTGGAACAGATAGTTTGCCGTTAGAGATCGAGATTTTTGCCATAGCGGCGGAAACAATAGCAAAGTCCTACGGAGTGACAACACAAAGATGTAATGTTTGTGAAAAAACTTTACGGAATCTCAAGTTACTGTATGACTTAATGCGAGTTACTTGCTGATGTTATTCGACCTAAGCCAATCTCACCGGGAGTTCACGCTGGTTCCGTTCTGGTTTTGGAACGACGAACTGAACGAAGCCGAATTGTTGCGCCAAATTGCCGATTTTGAGGCACATGGCGTGCATGGTTTTGTGATTCATATGCGCGTTGGCCTGCCGCGTTCCATTGGTTGGATGTCGGACCGGATGTTGCATTTTATGCGCGTGGTGATTGAGGAAGCGGCCCGGCGACAGATGGTGGTGTTTCTGTACGACGAGGGGATGTATCCGTCCGGCTCATCATGCGGTCAGGTTGTCGAGTCGAACCCGGTGTTTCGCTGTCGCGGGTTGATGTTGGCTGGCAATGCGGAGTTGCCAGTGGACCAGCATCTCGTTGCCGATGTCCGCCGGCAGAATGGCGAATCGGTACGAATTGTGGACGCGCCGAGTATTAGCAGCCACATTCGTGGATTGCATTACCTCGCCGACGACGGGAACGCCGAGGATTGCCCGCCGGCAGCCGATTTGCTCAATCCGGATGCCGTGGCGTGTTTCATCCGGTTGGTCTATCAGCGGTTCTATGACGAATTCGGCGCGCACTTCGGCAAGACGATTCGCGCCATTTTTACTGATGAACCGAATCTGCTTGGCCGGGGACCGGCGGCGGGATTCAAGCCGGGGACAACCGGTGTCTTGGATCACATCAAACTGTTGCTTGGCTACGATTTTACGCCGCACCTGCCGGCTTTATGGTTCGACGACGAACCGGATGCCGAACGCTACCGAGCCGATTACAAGCGGGCGGTACAACAGCGGCTAGATGAGACATATTATCGCCCACTTCACGACTGGTGTGAGGCCCACGGCGTGGCATTGTGCGGACACCCAGACCGGTCGGAGGCAATCGGTCGACTCCGGTATTTTCAGATGCCGGGCCAAGATTTAGTCTGGCGTTATGTCGAACCGGACAAGACCACTGCGTTGGAGGGCGAGCATGCGACGATGGCCAAGTGCTCGTCATCGGCCATGATTCACGGCGGGCGACGGCGCAACGGAAACGAATTCTGCGGTGCGTATGGCCAACAACTGACGTTTGCGGAAATGAAATGGCTGGCCGATTGGTGTCTGGTGCGCGGCGTGAATCTGCTCATCCCGCACGCGTTCTATTACTCGGTGCGCGGCCCGCGCGTAGATGAGCGACCGCCGGATGTCGGTCCGCACAGTCCGTGGTGGGACACATTTAAACCGTTTGCCGATTACTGCCGCTGGCTGTGTTGGCTGAACACGGATTGCCGGCACATCTGTCACGTTGCGATTCTCGGCGAGAGCGATTCCCTGCCGTGGCGCGCCGCGAAAGTTTGCCAACAGCACCAGCGCGATTTCAATTACCTCGAAGTGCGTGATCTCTGGGAGACCGCCACCGTGGACGATGCCGGCATCCACATCGCCGGAATGTGTTACCGGGCCTTGATACTGGATGACGTTCGGCGGCTGCCGCCGGCAGCGTTGCCGGTCTTGGAGCACTTGCGCGCGGCGGGAAGACTGATCGAGACGGTAAACGATGAGTTGGTTGCCGCAATTGATCGGCTGGTGCCGGTGGATTTGCGAGTCGCGCCAGCGCAACCGAATCTCCGTTACCGGCACGTCGTAAAAGACGGTGCTGATTACTACATGCTGTTCAACGAAGGCTGTGCGCCGATGCGGTTTACAATTGAGGTTTCCGCCGGTGGCGAAATGTGGCTACTGGATCCATTTCGCGGCGAGCAGGAAGCGCTTAAACCGTCGATACCGGTCGAGTTGAGCGGATACGAGACGCGCGTGTTACGAGTTGTTTCCTAGCACGACAAAACCCTGCCGGTAGAAAAATCTTCGCAAAATCGCAAGTTACTGTTGCCGGAACGCAGCGGAAAAGTTAAATAGAATGCGGCGAAGTTATCATGGCGAACGGTAAACTCTACACTTGCAGTGAAGCTGATTTATTTACGGAACTTGCCGGCAGTCGGGACGGCCTGACGACGGAAGTTGCCGCAGAGCGACTGCGCGATGTCGGACCAAACTCGGTCGCGGCCGGGCGGCGCCACACGTTTTTCAGCGATATTTTTGAACGCTGCCGGAATCCGCTCGCGATCCAGTTGCTGGTTATCGCCCTCGTTTCCTATTTGATGGGCGATTTACGCTCGGCAGTCGTGGTGGGTGGGATGTTGGTCTTGAGCGTGTCGTTGGCGTATTTCCAAGAGACCCGGTCGACTCGGGCGGTGGAGCAATTACAAAAGCTCGTTAAGACCGCAACGGACGTCATCCGCGACGGGAAACAGGTCGAGGTGCCATTGGAAGATGTCGTCCCGGGCGACATTGTCGTGCTGGCGGCGGGGAGCCTGATCCCGGCGGATATCCGTATTTTGTCGGCCAAAGACTTTTTCGTAACGCAGTCGGCGCTAACTGGCGAGTCCATGCCGGTAGAAAAGAGCGCGGAGTTGCCGGTAGCTGGCAAGACACCGCTGGAATCGCCCAATGCCTGTTTCATGGGCACCAACGTCCTCAGTGGCTCGGCGCGTGCCGTGGTGCTGACGACCGGTACGCAGACATTTTTCGGCGCGTTGTCGCAGAAAATGTTGGCCAAGCGCGAGCTGACGAGTTTTGAGAAGGGAATCAAGTCGTTCACGTGGTTGATGATTCGGTTCATGATCGTGATGGTGAGTCTGACGTTTGTGATTGTCGGCATCACCAAGCACAACTGGGGTTCGGCCTTGTTGTTTGCGTTATCGGTGGCGGTTGGGCTGACGCCAGAAATGTTGCCGATGATTATCACCGTCTGCCTCGGTAAAGGCGCGTTGCAGATGGCGAAGAAGAAAGTCATCGTCAAACATCTCAATGCCATTCAGAACTTCGGCGCCATGGATGTGCTCTGCACCGACAAGACCGGCACTCTGACGCAGGATCACGTGGTGCTGGAGCGGTACGTGGATGTGACGAGCCGGTCGAGTGAGGACGTGCTTCGCTACGCGTACATGAACAGCCATTACCAAACCGGCTTGCGCAACCTGCTCGACCGCGCCGTGCTGGCGCACTCAGATATTGATGTCGAAAAGAATTGCCGGAAGGTGGATGAAATTCCGTTCGACTTCAAGCGCCGGCGGATGTCGGTGGTGATTGATTACGAAGACCGCAACGTCCTCATCTGCAAAGGCGCGGTCGAAGAAGTCGCGCGCGTCTGCGAGAACTATCAAGTCGATGAGGATATTAATCCTCTGATCCAGTTGATCCGTGATGATGTAATGGATGAATACCGAAATCTGAGCACCGACGGTTACCGTGTTCTGGCGATTGCCTACCGGGAGTTCGACCGGTCAAAGCAAACATTCAGCGTGGCCGACGAATCAGAACTGACGCTACTGGGCTACATCGCATTCTTTGATCCAGCGAAACAAAGCTCCAAGCAAGCCATTGAAGCTTTGGCCCGTTCCGGTGTGACAGTCAAAGTTCTGACCGGTGACAACGAGCTCGTCAGCCAGAAAGTCTGCCGGGATGTCGGGTTAAAAATCAGCCAAGTGTTTACCGGTCCGCAATTGGCTGCCATGAGCGAAGACGAATTTTCACGGCAAGTCGACAATGGCAATGTCTTTGCCAGATTGACGCCGGACCAGAAAGAGAAAGTCATCCGGGCGTTGCGTGCGAAGGGGCATGTTGTCGGATTCTTGGGCGACGGCATTAACGACGTGCTGGCGATGAAAGCCGCTGACGTTGGTATTTCGGTGGACTCCGCCGTGGACGTGGCCAAAGAATCGGCCGACATCATCTTACTGGAGAAGAGCCTGATGGTGCTGGAAGACGGTATTATCGAAGGGCGGAAAGTTTTCGGCAATATCGTTAAGTATATCAAGATGGGCGCCAGCTCGAACT
>JBAWWR010000039.1:0-21044 GCA_037146675.1 Verrucomicrobiota bacterium
GCAAAATCTGCCCGAACAACTGCATCCTCGCGCCCGGCGACCGGAGCCATTGCCGAAACAAAATCAACCGCGCGGGCACGCTCTACACACTCGCCTACGGCAACCCGTGCAGTTTCCACGTGGATCCGGTGGAGAAGAAACCGCTGTTTCATTTCCTACCGGGGAGTGCGTCATTTTCGCTGGCGACAGCCGGTTGCATTTTTCGCTGTTTGAACTGTCAGAACTGGGAAATCTCCCAGAAGAAACCAGAAGAAACTAAAGACGCGCGCGGCCCGGAGTTGCGGTTGCGGCCGCCATTGCCGGCGCAATTGAGCCTGAACGATATGGCGCGGCTGAGCCTGTTGCCAGAAGATGTCGTGGCGGTCGCCATGGCGTTGCAGTGTCCGACAATTTCCTACACGTACTCCGAGCCGGTAGCGTTTTACGAGTACGCCTACGACACCTGCCGGCTGGCGCGCGAAAGCAAATTACGAAATATCATGGTCACCTGCGGCTCAATCAACGAGCGCCCACTCCGCGACCTAGCGCAATACCTCGATGCCGCGCACGTGGATTTGAAAGGCTTCGACGAATCAATTTATTGGAAGCTGAATACCGGCCGACTGCAGCCGGTTCTCGACACGCTAAAAACGTTGCGCGACTTGGGCGTCTGGCTTGAGGTCATCAACCTTGTCGTTCCGTCCTACACTGACCGACCGGATATGATCGCGCGGATGTGCGATTGGTTGGTGAAGAACATTGGACCGGATCATCCAATCCACTTTTCCCGATTTCATCCGGCGCACAAGCTCCAACACTTGGCGCCGACACCAGTCGAGACTCTCGTGACCGCCCGCGACATTGCCCGTGCCGCCGGCCTCCGTTACGCCTACATTGGCAACGTGCGCGGCATCCCGGACGCCGAGACCACGTTTTGCCCCGGTTGCCGGCGGCCGCTAATCGAGCGCGATGGCTTTGCTGTCACCCGGTTTGATCTGCTCGCCGGTAAATGTAAATCCTGCCAAACGACAATTGCCGGTGTGTGGGCTTGACGACTGTCAATTCTACTGCTATATGGGAAAAAGGAATCGGGAACAAAACTTACGAAAGGAACAGAATGAACAGTCTTGTAAAACGAAGTGTTCTTAGTCTCGCCGTCGCCGCGACATTGGCCGGTATTTCCTGCCAACCACCCGCTGCGACGCCGGCCGCCCCCGCAGCCCAAACTCCACGCACGGATAATGGTCGTTATCAAATCGTGATCGGTAACGAAGGCACCGCGGGCACGGTGTTGTTCCTGCTCGATACACGCGATGGTGGCACATGGATCTATCGTCCACCGACGCCGCCGGCCTTCAACGGCTTCTGGAGCGACATCCCGCGCATTACCTATCCGCCGGAAACCTGGCAGCAGGTGTTCTCCTCCATGGTGCAACAGGCGCAACAGGCCCAAAAAGCCGCACAACCAGCCCCCGCACCAGCGAAGTAAAACTACACACCCGATTCAAAAACACGACGCGCCGGTCTGAACTCAGACCGGCGCGTTGCTTTTTAGAGAGATTGGTGCGGACGAGAGGAGTTGAACCTCCATGACCTTGCGGCCACAGCCTTCTGAGGGCTGCGCGTCTGCCAGTTTCGCCACGTCCGCACACTTAAAACATAGCAACTATACCGGAGCCATTCCTGCGGTGCAACGAGAATCAAATACGGTAGTATTTAGCCGCAACCCAATCGCCGAACGCTTCCGGTTGTGTGCATTCGAACCCTATCCCCCGAGATAACTTTTTCGTACCTGCTCGTTATTCATCAAATTCGCCGCCGTATCTTCCAGCACAATCCGTCCGGTTTCGAGCACGTAGCCGCGTTGAGCAATGTGCAAAGCCATGTTTGCGTTCTGCTCGACCAGTAGGATCGTCGTGCCTTTCTGGTTGATCTCGCGGATGATTTCAAAAATCTTGCCCACCATCAACGGCGCGAGGCCAAGCGATGGTTCGTCAAGCACGAGCAGCTTCGGGCGCGCCATCAACGCCCGTGCAATCGCCAGCATCTGCTGTTCCCCGCCGCTGAGCGTGCCGCCGAGCTGCCCGGTGCGTTCCCGGAGAATCGGGAACAAATCCAACGCCCGCTCTAAGTCGCCGGCAATGTTATCGTAACGTTGAAACGCGCCCAGCTCCAGATTTTCGCGAACAGTCAGGCGCGGAAAAATCCGCCGCCCTTCCGGTACCTGTGAAATCCCGAGTCGCACAATTTCGTGAGCCGGCAAGTTGGTAATCGGCGTGCCGGCAAAAGCAATCGCGCCTTGCCGGGCCGGATTCGCCCCGCAAATCGTCATCAAGACCGTGGACTTGCCGGCACCGTTTGCGCCGAGCACGGTCACGATTTCGCCTATCTCAACGCGCAGTGTGATGCCTTTGAGCACATCAATCGGACCGTAACCGGCGTGAAGATTATCAACCGTCAGCATGCGATTCTCCCAAGTAAGCTTTGATGACGACCGGGTTCGCGCGAACTTCGGCTGGCGTACCTTCGGCGATTTTCTCACCGTAATCGAGCACGGCGATTCGGTCGGAAATACCCATCACCACTTGCATGTCATGTTCGATCAACAACACCGTAATGCCGCGGTCACGGATTTGCCGGATAAGTTTCATCAAGGCCTGACTCTCGGCCGGATTTAAACCAGCCGCTGGTTCGTCGAGTAATAATAGTTTCGGTTGCATCGCCAGCGCGCGCGCAATTTCGAGCCGGCGCTGATGCCCGTACGACAAGTTTTCCGCCAACTGATTAACTTGGCGATCCAAGCTGACAAACCGGAGAATCTCGATGGCTTTGCCAGTCGCGTCCCGTCGTTCACGCCAGAACAATGGTAACCGCAGCGCCGCGTGCCAAAACCGCGTCCGCAGGCGCGTGTCCATGCCGAGCAAGACATTGTCGAGGACGGTCATTTGGTTAAAGAGCCGGATGTTTTGAAAAGTGCGGGCGATGCCGGCGCGAGCGGCGACTTCGGGCGTGCGCCGGGAACGCTGCCAAACCGCCCACGCACCGGCTAACCCAAGCAGCAAACTGATCGCCGCCGGTAGGACCAAGCGCGTACTTTGATTCTCTGTGAAGTAACCGGCAGCTGCCGTGCCGGCTTGCTGCCAGTGAAACGCTTGCCGGTATTGGTAGTTGCCGTTGATAACGGATTCCCAGAGCGATTCGATGTTACTGAGCAACGTCACCAACGCAGCGGTCAGGAGGCCGGTCAGCAGCAGAATGACAGCGGTGGTCCAGTGAAATTCGCTGCGCGTTTCGTGGCCGGCAAAACGGATCCGACCGGTAGATGGTTCGTAAATGCCGGTGATCGCGTTGAAGACGGTGGTCTTACCGGCGCCATTGGGGCCGATGAGCGAAACAATTTCGCCCGGCGAAATTTCGAGCGTGACCGCATCCACCGCCACGAGACCGCCGAAACGCACCGTGAGTTTGTTAACTTGGAGGAGGCTCATGGGGGTGCAGTTCCGCTTTGACTTGCCGGGACGGTAACAGTCCTTCGGGTTTGAAACGCATCATCAGAATCAACGCGAGACCGAAGAGTAGATATTTCCAGTTACCGGGCGCGGTGTAGACGTTGGTACTGCTGATGAGTTCATGCGATTTCAGGAAATTGGTAAACGTCTCGAGCACAATCGAATTACAGCCGACAACCACAAGCGCGCCGAGCAGCACACCGGCAATGTTGCCCATGCCGCCGACGATGACAATGCAGAGCGCGATGATCGAAACTTGGAAATCGTAATTACCGGGTTCGCCGCTGGAACCGAGAAAGCTCGCCCACAACGCGCCGGCCAGACTGCATTGCGCCGCGCCGAGCGAAAAGGCGAGCAGCTTCATTTTCATCGGGTTCACACCCATGCAGGACGCGGCGAGTTCGTCTTCGCGAATGGCAATCCATGCTCGGCCAACCCGTGACCGCTGCAGATTCCGATTAAGCAGTACGACGACCGCGAGGATACCGAGGAACAGGTAATACCACGGCGCGTACGTCTCGGCCCGGAACGCGTAGCCGGCAAATGTCGGCGCCGGCAGCGGATTGATGCCTTGCGTGCCTTTGGTGATTACGTCCATGTTCTTGAGGGAATCCTGCACAATCTCGCCGAAGCCGAGCGTGACGATGGCGAGGTAATCGCCGCGCAGCCGAATCGTTGGCAAGCCCAGCATCACGCCGGCAACCAAACCGACTAACACCGTCAAGATGACAGCCGGCCAGAAGCCGAATTGAAATGGATAAATATCGCAGGTCAGAATGGCATAGGCATACGCACCGAGTGCCATGAACGCCGCGACACCGAGGTTCAGAATGCCGGTGAAACCGGTCAAGATGTTCAAGCCGAGCGCGAGAATCGCCATGATGAAAATCGGCCGCAGTAATTCGCCGACGCTCCGCGCCGCCGGCACAAACAGTCCGATGACCGGCACAAATGCCGCCACAACCAGAAACACCCAGTGAAACCGGAGCTTCATACTTTCTCCCGGTGTTTGGCGCCAAGCAAACCGGACGGACGAAAAACCAGCACCAGAATTAAAATTGCGAACACGATTACATTCGTCCACCGGGTCGCGATGTATTGATCGGCAAATGCGCGCGCCAAACCGATACACAAACCGCCCAGCACCGCCCCCGGCAAACTGCCAATACCGCCGAGCACTGCCGCCGTGAACGCGTCCATGCCGGCACGGTAACCCATTTGGAAATAAATCGTGTTGTTGTAAAGCGCCGCCACCACGCTCGCCACGCCGGCCAATCCGCCGCCGAGCAGAAACGTCTGGCCGATTACCCGATTTGCGTCAATGCCCATCAACTGCGCCGCGAGCCGGTCTTGCGCCACGGCGCGCATCGCCTTGCCGGCACGTGTCCGTTTGACAAACAATGTCAGCCCCACCATCAGCGGCACCGTGATCACCAGCACGAGTAAATCTTTTGTGGTGAACTCCACATTGGAACTGCCAAGCAGATTGGCATTGGAAACCAACGTTGGAAAATCTTTTGGCGCAGCGGCGGCTTTGCCAAAGCCGAATACTTTCAACGGCAAACCACCCCAGAACAAACCGAGATTCAGAAACACAAACGACACGCCGATGGCCGACACCAACGGCGCGAGCTTGGTGGCGTCGCGCAGATGCCGGTACGCCAGGCGGTCCACGAGCCAGTTCAATCCACCGCAGAAGATTGGCGTGAGCACGAGCAACAGCAGAAGCACAAGCCAGACCGGTAAGCTACCTGTGAGGCCGACCACCGTCAGCGCGGCGAAGCAGCCGAGCATGAACAAATCGCCGTGCGCGAAGTTGATCAGCTCGATGATGCCGTACACCATCGTGTAGCCCAAAGCGATCAGCGCGATGATCATGCCATTGGACAGCCCGATGATGAGCTGTTGCAGAAATACTTCCCAGCCAGTCATGCCGTTTGGCACTTTAGCGATGCCGGCACCATCGGTCAATCACCGTACACAAGCTGAAGCTTCCCACGCGCGGCGAGTTGCTCTATAGTTATTGCTTCATGCTGATTCATCCAACAGCCATTATCAGTCCGCAGGCGGAACTGGATTCATCCGTCGCAGTCGGGCCGCACGCAATCATTGAGGAACACGTGAAAATTGGTGCCGGCACGAAGGTGTGGGCAAATGCGTTTGTGACCGGTCACACGGAGATTGGCCGGGACAACCAGATCCACATGGGCGCGGTCATCGGCCACGAACCGCAAGACTTGAAGTTCGACCGGGCAACGCGCAGCTATTTGCAAATCGGCGACCGGAATGTGTTCCGGGAATATTGCACAATACATCGCGGCACGGAACCGGAGAGCGCGACGGTCATCGGCAACGATTGTTTTCTGATGGGCTTGTCGCACGTCGGCCACAACTGTGTAATCGGCAACGGCGTGATTATTTGCAACTGCGCGCTGGTGGCCGGTCACGTGCACGTTGGCGACCGGGTGTTTATTTCAGGCGGCGTGGTAATTCATCAATTCACGCACATCGGCCGGTTGGCGATGTTCTCCGGCAACGCGCGCGTGTCGTTGGACGTGCCGCCATTCACGCTGGCGGCAGAGCGCAATGAGATTCACGCGTTGAACTTGGTGGGATTGCGCCGAGCGAAGATACCGGTAACCGCCATCAGCGAGTTGAAGCGGTTATTCCAGCTGGTGTATCTGTCCGGCCTGACAGGCACGCAGGCGTTGGTAGAAATCTCGCGAGCCGGTATGTTTCAGACTGCGGAAGCGTTGGAGTTCATTGAGTTTGTTCGCCGGTCACCCAACGGTTTGTGCCCGGGACCACACCGATAACTCGCCGCTACGGCTGATCGGTCGCGGACTTAGTGGCGTTGGTGCGGCTGGCGGCAAATTCGTCGCGTTCCTGCTTTTCGACAATGCGGGCTAGCGCTTCAATCGCGGCATCGCGGACAAGACTGTTCTGATCGTTCACAGCTTTTTGAAGCACGTCGATTGCCTTCGGATCGGCAATCCGTCCCAAGGCGTAAGCCACGGAGGCGCGCACACGAGCTTCTTTTTCAAAAATGCGACGTTGCTCATCGGAGATCTGTCCGGGACCAGAATAAATGACGATGCCATCTGCGGTTGGAATTTCGCTGTCATAGTATGGGCGAACAACATCGAGCAACGGGGTAACAGCACGAATGTCACGGCTTCGCCCGAGGGCGTAGGCCGAAGCCGCTTGGAGACTCAGATCTTTGTCTTTCAGACCATATTGAATCAGGGCGTCCACTGCTTCCGGTGCAGCCAGAACTCCGAGCGCGTCCACAGCGCCGATTTTGGTCTGAATTTGCATCAGCTCCAATGTGGCCGCAAATTTGGGCTTGTCGCCAATTACTAAACCAACAGTGTTTGTGTCGGCTGGTTTTTCGCCAGCAAGGATTTGAATTAAAGGACCAACGGCACTGCGGTCACCAAGCTTTCCGAGTGCCTCTGCAGCGGCACTGCGGACATAGCCACTGTCATCGTGCAGTAGCTTCAGAAGCTCCGGGATGACACTCTTATCGCCCATGTCGCCAAACGCGCGTGCCGCGGCGGCTCGGAGATGCGGCTCGGTGGATGTTAATTGGGGCAGCAAGGCGTGAACTCCGCCGCGATCCCGGAGCAGATGCAAAGCGTGAATCGCTGCGAGTTTGACTCGTGGTTCTGAATCAGCAGTCGCTTCCACGATCAGTGAAATTCGATCTAGGGCACCAATTCGCCCAAAAATTTCCATTACCGATTCGCGGACATCCGGATTGGCGTGGTGGCGCATCTCCGTCAGCAGTGGCAAGGCGTTACTAGCCTTCGCATCGACAATGGCGCGAATGGCGTGAAAACGCACATTCCGGTCACTATCACCAATCGCTTGAACAAGCGCCGTCATCACTTTTTCGTCGTTTGCAACAGAGCTCAAGCTGTCAGCCGCCCGGTCGCGCACCAATGCAAATGGGTCGTTTTTTAAAATATCCACGAACACACTGATGATGTCCGGCCTTTCTTTGGGCCAGCCAGCCAGCGCCAATGTAGCAGCAGCTCGCACGTGCCAATCGGCATCCTTTAAGGCGGCTTGAATCAGCGGATTAACAACGATTGGATCGTGAAAATCGCCGACAACTTGAGCGCTTGCAGTACGAACTTCGACGCTTGGATCCTGCAATAATTTGAGCAGCGGTGGCAGCGAGCGAGCGGTCCCGCAAATGTTTGGGTTAAGCGCCTTGATAATGTCAGCTTGCACCAATTCGTTTGTTTCATTGAGTACGTGTTCAAGCAAAGCACTTTCCGCGGACTTATCTTTGATACCGGCCAACGTGCTAGCTGTCAGGCGCCGAACCGTTGGCCGTTCATCGTCCAGCCCGGCCGGATTGATTGCAATGGGCGTCAAATGCGCCAACCGGATCAGCGCGCCGGCGGCAGTTAGACGGACTGACTCAAGTTCATCACAAACCATTGGCCAAATGGTTTTTGCTCCATCGGATTCGCCATACTCGCCGATCAATATCGCCACCAAAATACGAACTGGACCGCGTTGATCTTTTGCGAGTTCAGCCATTACGCTGAGCGGCTGTTGCACGTCTTGGAGCTGCGCTTGAATAAACACCGCTGCGTTGGTGGGATACTGTTGGGCAAAACGGAGGCGCTGGTAGGCGTTGCGCAACTTGGGATCAACTGGTCGATCAGGGCTAGCGGCAAAACACGCCAGACTAAACAGCGTGCAACAAATCACCGATAAGAGGATTCGCGACATCATGTTGTGCTGGTCCAGCCCACGTTAACTCGGATAACCCGGCCCACGCCGAATCCGCCCCGTGCCTTTGGACAAGCCGCGCACCAATTTGGGCATCAGATTCTGGAGAACATCACCTGACATTGAGGTGTTGATCACAACGGCCGGGCCGTCAGCCCGGATGGACGTGCGCGCAAGCTGTTCAAATGCGGCCTCGGCCATTCCGGCTGCACCGAAACGCACCCGCGCAACACCAAGCGCCATCGTGCGCATATCTGCCAACATCTGTGCCAAGTCCTGAGCTTTGCGTGGATCGGTACTCAAGGCCACGAACTCAAACCGAGATTCATCCATGCTCAGCTTGCCTTTGATGAGGAGGGCCGCCATGTTTTTACGGAATGCATCGGAAAGCACCTTTGATGGATCCGGAACGACTGCAATAAACGATACCGGATCGTGCAGGTAGTCTTCCAAAATAGGAAAGCGGTCACTCGTCGTAGCATCGAGCACTTCCGACTGCTGCTTCCGCACTTGCTGATTTGCCAAAATCAACACATCACGCCCCAACAATGACAACAGCGTCTGCCCCGCATGGAAAAACTCGTCCGGCAACTGCCCCTTCCAGTAACCTTCCGTGCTGAAAGCCGGCACGCGCTCTAGATTGAGGTCGCCAAAAACCTGAATAGCCACGTCCCGGACTTCACCCTCCGCCCGGTAAGTGACCAGCATCATGCCGATTTCTCCCTTTTGCAGGGACGGCTTCTCGCTGATGGCTTGCTGAAGCTGGCCTTTGACTTGCTCTAGCAACACCGGATTATCGCCAAACGCCATTTGCAGGAACGCTGAGGAAAACTCCCGCCGCGCCGGCGCTTTTACAGCTATTTCTTGACGCTTGACCGCATCCTGCAAAACTGAACGAACTTGGTTGGTTTCTTGCAGAACATGCCGAGCTCGAGTGGTTACATTGAACGCAAGTGCACTCGTTCCCAACGACAAGATAACGACAGCAAGCCATGTCATGGTTGACGTCAGGCTTGCTCCGTTTTGATTGTTATCTGTGCGTGCCACGTTAAAACATCCTCACTTCTTTGTTGCCGCTATTCTCACCAGTTTAACGACTTAGCCTACCATCCTTACACTGGGAAAGCAACACCGGTCACGGCGCCATTTCGACTAAAGCGTCGGGACTGCGCTACCGCCGGTGCCGAATTTGATTGGCTCATTCTCTTCCAGCATTTCCCATCCGATGTCAAAACCGAGCGCGTCGGCAACCCGCCGCGCTTTCTTAAAGATTTCAAAACTCTTACCCCGCACTAGAAAGACTGTGTATTGTGTGTCATGATTGCAGGAACGCAGGTAGTTCTGAAACTCACTATTCGGCTCCTTAATTGAAGCCTCATCGTCCCCACGTACGCCCGCCCTTGGTTCTAGAGCCATCGTCATGGCCAGCAAATAGCTCGACATCACCTTGTAATATTTGTTGCCGATTTCGTTTCCGCCGAGGTATTTAACGAAGCCGGTCGGATCGCCACTCCGCATGTTGTGGTTCATGTTGGACAGCATTTGCTCGACCTTCTCGTCCAACTCAACTTTGTCGACGTAGAAAACCTGCTCGTCCCGGCACTCAAAGAATACCGGCTGCTTTTCATGACCATCACGCGTTTTGGACGTGTGCGCCATCGGCGGTGGTTGGTAAACCGGAATCTTCACCGCCTCTTGAACCGTGATTAACAACGCGAAAAACATCGCTGCGGTCGTGATTGTGACAATGTCACAAAACGACACGATCAGCATTTCTGGCTCTTCCTTTGGCTTGCGACGAGACATACTGGTTACTTGGCGACCGCCAGCGCTTGTTTGGCTTTGTCCCAGTCCACTTTGTAGTCGGCCCGCAACACATCGTACCCGACGTCAATCTTGTGTTCGCCAATCATCTTGCGAATGGCACGAAAAACCTTCACTGAATCCGGCCGAGCCAGGACAACGACATACTCCTTCACCGCATTTTTTTCCACCGCATCAAGCATCTTCTCCACATCATTATCGGGCTGTTGAAGGCTCTCAAGCGTATTAGTCAAAAGCGATGGGTACATCACCACCCGGTCTTGGTAGCAATCAATATACTGGGGCTCCTTGGCATCTTTTGATGTGGTCTTGCTATGCCAAGTATCATCCCCGAGCATGACGATTTTCTTGCCTTCTGCATTGACCGCGATACGCATAACAATGACCACTAGAATCAGCGAAACCAACTTCAAAACGATGGCCATAATTGACAAGAATGGCTCAACGTCAATGTTGATTTGCTTATAATGTTTCTTGCCTGCCATACCGGCGCTTTAATTCAGCTATCAGAACCGAATGCTAATCACGCCTCGTCGGCGCGAGCTTCGTGGAAGGTAACCTTCCGTGGCCGCGACAACTGCTTCAGCAACTCATCACTCACCACCAAGTGATTACGCAGATTCGACAGGGTTTGACGGAATTCATCCGAGCTACCGACCTGCCGTAAGGTCGTTTCCATGCTTTGCGTGGTGCGCAGCACCTTGTCGATCTCGGCGCCCAACTGCGTGATATGATCCAATTGTTTGGTCAACTGATCCACCGACTGCTGGATACGATCCGCGTATCGGCTCGAGGCGGAATCAAGCGAGGAGACTGATTGACGGAAAGACTCCGCGAGTTTCACTGAAAGCTGGTTAAACTCATTGACCATCTTCTCCCAGCGCTGGACTTCTTTCTTATCGAATTCCCCAACAACCTCTACGTAGCGTTCGTGGACTTCACCGATGCGCTCAGAGATTTCCTTGCCCATTGTGCTGACCGACTCGGCCAATTCCTCAAACCGCTCAGTCAACTTCTGTTCGTTTTTACCAAACTGCTCCTGTGTCCGCTCCTGCGCCTTGGAAAAATCCGCCATCATCCGCTGCGTACCGGTACTGAAGTTACTCGACACCACTTCGAGTTTAGCGCCCAACTGCGACCCCAATTCGCCCACGCGCCGCTCGTAGTTCGTTTGAAATTCGTCGTACTTCTGGTTGATGACCTCACCCGCGCGCGTCACCGCCTTCGTGAACACTTCCTCATAGCGCTCAGGACTCGGCAACCGACGGAAGCCGGCATCAATCGCGTGCGCCAACTCCTCAACCGGGAATTTTGTTTGGGCCTGCAGCCCTTCCATACCGGTCCGGATTGCTTTTACCACCTCATCAGTTGGGAATTTATCCTGCTCAGCCCCACCCGACGGCATGTGCGAAAGCAACCGGTCCTCGACCAATTCGTCAATCTCCGCCAAGGCTTCTTCCTCGTTACGTTCCATCATCAAACTCGGAAACGCCGCCAGACCGGCTGTGAGGAGTCCCAGCAGCGTACACATGAACGCCACCGCCAAGCCCGTTGTAATCTTACCAACTTGCTCTTTAATTTCTTCCGGCGAAACACTCGCTTGGTGCAAAAATGCCGCAAATCCACCAATACCGGCGGCGACACCGAACACCGTACCGACGAAACCCAACAGAGGCATTGCCCAAATAAACAAACGGTTCCGACGGAATGTCCCATCCGAAGCCACCGCATCGGCATCGGATTGAACGTGGGCATACTCTGCGGTCCGCTCGAAGTCGCCGGTATTGATCCACATCGCCAACACCCGCGCAACACGCGTCAAACCGAGGTTCTCTGTCAGGTGCGGAATCGCTTTGATGCGCTCGTAGACCTCGACCACTTTGTCGATATCAGTTAAATTCAAGCCTTCCGGAATGATATTTACCGCCAATCCTTCGCGTTCCTTCCGAATCCGCTTTGTCTTCAAAATTACCGTGGCCAGCGACATCGCCCACACAAATGTAATTGCGCCTTGGAAAATCACGCGCTCAGTCAAGTATCCATGGACGACAACACCGTTCTTAACATCCGAACCCATGAACAGGTCGCGGGTGAAATTGCCGTCAGTAATCGGTGTTAAATACAAACCAGCAAACAAGCCGACTGTGATGAGTAATCCAAAAAGCATCATCAGCGCCACGCTGATATCTGTGCTGGGACGCTCATGGAGCGGAAAGTCCACCTGCCGGCGTCCTTTTTTCTCGATCGTCACTGGTATTTGGGTTGCCATAAATTCTTCATTCCTCTCGTATTTTCAGCTGGTCCGCCTAGCGGCAAACCGTCCTCACTCGAGCTTCAACTCGTTGTCACTCTAATACTGTAACGAACATTGTCAACAGCCTATTTTAGGCAAATTGACCACGCACTACCGCCGCAAAATCTGTCGCCGCGACACGCTCCGGCAATTCTACCGACTTGTCCGCCAACAGCACACCCCAGCTGCGCGGGTCAGCATCAACACGTCCATGCGAACCTTTCACCAGCGCCGGGTTTGTTCCGGTTGCCAACCGGAACGTCCGCGCCATCCGCCGGTAATCAAACCACAACTCACACGGGTCGTACCCCGGTTTGCGATGAATATCCACCGTGAACGCAAACCCCGGCGCCCTGCCCCAATCCGCCCACCAGTAATACGCAAACCATTTGTCCGCCGGCGCCACCGCAATCAATTCCCCGGCCCGCGAATGCGCGATACTCGCAAACTCCACGCCCGGCAACGCCTGCCGCGCCGCTTCGATCTTGCCGGGTTTGCAGTAAATGTGCGCGATTTGATGATCCACCACCGCGAACGCATCGCTCAGCTCGAAATCCAGATATTCCTTGCCGGCAATCTCGCGCACCCGCAGCAAACCGGCCGCGCGCAATTGCCGGTTGGGAAACAATGCCCCGGTCACCGGCGTCAACGAATACTCCGAACAGACCATCACGCCGGCATCGCCAAGCGCCGCCAATAGTTCGCCGACGATCCCATCCACCTCGCGCAACGCCTGTGGTTGATCCGGGCCGAGTTTTTGCGACGAATAATCCAGATGCGGCAAGTACACCAACATCAGGTCCGGCCGTTCCCGCTGCCAAGTCAACCGCGCCGCCGCCGCAATCCACCGGCTCGAACCCAACCCGGCCACCGGCCCCCAATAATTCTGCAATTTGAACCCGCCAATTTCCGCCTGGAGTCTTTCGTAGTACCCCGCCGGTTTCGAATAACACCACTGCACCAGCCCGGCATCCGTGTGCAACGGACGCGGTGTGACGACAATCTCGGCATTAATGAACAGCGAGTTTTGCCAGAATAACACCGCCGTCTTGCGGCCCGGCAACAAGTCCCAAAGTCGCGGCGCCTGCACCAGCGCTGCCGGCTGATCCCAGAACTTCACATCGCAATTTTCCCGGTCAAACCAGCCGTTGCCGACAATCCCGTGAACGCTCGGCGGCTGGCCGGTCAGCAGCGTCGCTTGCATCGACGAAGTCACCGCCGGGAAGCTCGGTTGCATCGGTCGCATCACACCGCGCCGGGCCAGCGCCGCCAAATTCGGAATCAATTCCGGCCGCTCGAAATGCCGGGGCGAGAGACCGACGACGTTGAGAATGACGAGGCGTTGGTTCATGTCATCGGGATGGTTTTACCCAGCACGGTCGCCGGCACAAGCAGCGACAACACCAGCATCGCACCCAGCCAATCACCAGTGACCGCAACGCAGATCGCATCCACCACAATAATGCCCAGTAGCATTTGTTTCACGACCCGGCGCAAGGCCGGTTGCAAAACTTCCCGGCGCGCAAGCAACGTCAGCCCGGCCACATAGACACCGAGGATCACCAGCGGCCAGCGCGGCACGAAGCCACCCATTCCCAGCGCAAAATTACAAACCCGGCAAGCGCCAAGTGTTACCGGCGCGAGCCAGACCGATTTTTTGGCAACCGCATTATAAAAAATGATTAACGCCGCTAGCGGTAAAGCCTTGCTACCTCCCAGCGCGAGGCCGGCCAGAAATAGAATCGCGCCAATCAGCCACGCCATGCTGACCGGAATGTCGCCCCGCGGCAATGGCCGTTCGGGACGCTCCCGGCAATCCAGCCGGTAATCGAAACAATCGTTAAGCACGATGCCGGCAGTGTAGAGACACGCCGAACTGCCCACCGGTAACAACACGGCGCCACAGCTGCCGGTGATTAACCAGCCAGCTAATGGATCCGCGACTGCCGTAAAAAGATTTGGCAGGCGCAGTAGTTTGGCGAACGCAAGCAGCTTGGCGCGCGGCATTGACGGAATGTGGCGTAAGCCGCTTGGGATTTCCAGAGGAATCGGGCCGGACGAAAGCCAAACCGGATTCTGATTACTGACAACTGTGATCGCTGTGGAATGAGATTGCGCTCCAGAAAAGAAATTGGCGCAAACCGTAATCGCAATGTAGAATAACCCCATGCGCAAGGGGAACGAGCAGCAACTTCGCTTATTACTAGGCTTACTTGCGCTCTTAATAGTGCCGCCCATTATCGCTTTGGTGGTGCTGGCAACCAAGTTCGATGGCTTGACGGAGCCGGTCGCGCTGGATCACGCGCAGGTGGCACGCCACTTGGTGGCCGGCGATGGTTTTGCAACCAGCGTCCTGCGTCCGCTATCGCTCGCGCTGAACCCGCAAAGCGTGTTGCATCCGGACTTGTACAATGCCCCCGCGCATCCGGCATTGCTGGCGGCGGTGTACCGGATCAGCGGAGCCGCCGAACGGCCAGGCGCAATTCTAGGAATCAGCCTGTGGTTGGTATCGGTCTGGCTGACATTTTTGGTGGTGATGAATTGGTGGGGCCGCGTGGGTTTGGGAGTCATTGCCGCAACATTGTATGGAATGAGCGTACCAATGTTGACGGTGGCCACCGGTGGCTTGCCGTATCCATTAGCGACGATTTGCGTGCTCATCGCGTTTTGGGCGCTGTTCCCCAAAAACACCGGGCCCGAGATTGAAGCCGGCATGCTGTCACCCGGACGGTTAACAGTGGCGGGGTTAGCGTGCGGGGTGGCGGTCTTAACCGATTATTTACTGTTGTGCGTGGCAGTGGTGCTGGCCGTATCTTTGCTGTTTACACAAACCACCCGGTGGGCAGCGGTGCGGCGTTTTACAATCGCGCTCGGCCTGGTCATCGGCCCGTGGTGGTGCCGGGACCTACTCCAGCACGGCGGTCCGTGGTTTGGCTTGTTTGGCTACAATGCGCTGACGAACACCAGCGGGTTTCCCGGTGAAACGATTTGGCGGACAACTGAGATTCCATCGAGCCTGCTGCTGTATCTAGTCAGCCATCCATTCAGCGTGATTCGCAAGATGGTTTTGGGGGTTGCGCAATACCGGACGCAAGGCGCGAGCGCGATCGATCCGGTCGTCGCGTTTTTGATGCTCGTCGCGCTGTTTAGCGTCGGCAGTCGCGGTGGGTGGGGTCGCCGGTTGTTCGCGTTGATTGTTGGCAGCCTCGGCTTGACTGTGTTGGTCTCGCTTGTTTTTCGGCCCGACCCGCGCCTGCTGTTGGTCTGGTCACCATTGGTGGCAATTATCGGCACGGTCCAACTCGTCGAGTGGACCACTGAGAAAATCGGTAATTTCAGAATCAAGGCTTCATTCATCCCCTTACGCCGCTCGCGCCGAGACATCGTCATCCCCGGGCCGGTTAATCAAACGCTGATGTATGTGGCGGTCATCACCATGGCGGCATTTCCGTTGGCGGTCTATTTACTGAGCCAACCGTTACACCCCAATGAAGCTGCGCAAGGCATCTATCGCTCGCTCGGCGACCGCCTGCCCACAAATGCCGTGGTGCTCACTGATCGCCCACTGGAAGTGGCCTGGCACACCAACCGGCGCGCCGTGTGGCTGTGTCAACGTGAGAGCGATTTGCCGGTCATCGAGAAAGCAACCGGGCCGGTAACCGCCGCCTTCGTCACGCCATTGATCCGGGAATTACCAATCAAAGAATGGGGCGATTGGTGGTCGCGAATCGTTTTACCACAGGGCGTCTACCGTGGCCTGTGGCCGTCCGAGGCATTCGGCACGCAGTTTAGCTTCCGGCAACGGCTCGATACCGGCGAAAGCGGCGGCGCCGTTAGCGAACTCGACCTGCTGATGCGCGAAGTCGCCAACACCCCAGACTCAGCCGAGGCCCACACCCAGTTGGCGACCGCCTATCTTCTGCGCGAACAATTGCCAGAAGCCGTGCGGGAGTTCGAAGCAGCAATCCGGCTGGACGACAACAACACCCAAGCCCTGCTCGGACTCTGGCAGACCAAAGCGCGAATTTCCGCACCACCGGAAACCCTCAGCCTCTCGCAACTCGCCCTCCAAACCACGCCGCGCGACGCAAAATCCGTCGCCGTCCTAGAGCGCGCTGTCCGGTATTTCAACTCACTCTTGCAACAAAACCAGGACGATCCGTGGCTGTTGCTGAACGTGGCGCTGTGCCAAGCCCGCCTGAAAAATTGGCCGGCCGTCGAAGCCGCCCATCATGGTCTCAGCCGGCTGGCCCCCAAAACTTTCCCGCCCGATTTATTGCTGGTCAATCTCTATCTTCAGCAAGGCTTAATCCACGAGGCCACCCTCGGCTGCGAACGCCTGATCAAAGCCCAAATCGCGCTGCCGACCACCTACGAACTGCTGGGCTCGATTTATTCCTCCACCGGCAAGCTGCCGGAAGCGCTCGCGGCTTTCAAGAAAGCCATTGAACTCCGGCCGCAAGCCAGCGCGCCCTACCAGCAAGCTGCCCGCGTCTGTTTCCGACTGGGACGCAATGCCGATGCCGCCCAGCTCTTGCTCGACGCCTTGCGCGTCGTGCCCCGCTCCAGCGCGGTGCGCTTTGACTTGGCCCAAATCCGCATCGCCGACAACGACATCAGCAAAGCGATTCCCATTTACGAAGATATCCTCCGCGACTATCCCGACCATCCCGTCGCGCTCAACAACCTCGCTGAACTCCTTGCCCGCAACAATAAACTCAAACGTGCCCTCGATCTTGCCGCCCGCGCGGCGCGAGTCTACCCCAACAATCCGGCCATCCAAGAGACCTACGGTTGGACGCTTTACCTCTCAGAACAACCGGTGGAAGCCCTGAAACATCTGCGGGAAGCCGTTCGCCTAGCGCCCGCGATGGGCATCGCGCATTATCATCTTGGCAAGGTGCTCATCGCCAACAGCCAGGAGCAAAACGGCGTGGACGCCTTGCAGGTCGCCCTCGCCCAAGGCCTGCCCAAACCTGAAGAGGCCGACGCCGACAGCATCGTCAAGGCCCACTAACCTCCGTCATGTTGTTACCGGCACAAATCATCCAGAAAAAACGCGATGGTCAGGCGTTGACCGAAGCGGAAATCCGCTCCTTCATCCACGGCTTCACGGGTGGCGAGTTGCCGGAATACCAAATGGCCGCACTGGCGATGGCGATCTGTTTTCAAGGCCTGACCTTTGACGAGACCATGTGGCTGACCCGCGCGATGGTTGAGTCCGGTCAGACCATCCAGTGGTCGCCCGGCAACTTCCTTGCCGACAAACATTCCACTGGCGGCATCGGCGACAAAACCTCGCTGCTCCTCGCGCCGCTCGTCGCCTGTTGCGGCGTGCGGGTGCCGATGATTTCCGGCCGCGGCCTCGGCCCGACCGGCGGCACGCTCGACAAACTTGAAAGCATTCCCGGCTTCCGCACCGGCCTCACGCTCGACGAATTTCAGCGCATCACCGACAAAGTTGGCTGTTGTCTGATCGGCGCGACGCCCGAAATCGCTCCGGCCGACAAAAAACTCTACGCCCTCCGCGATGTCACCGCCACCGTCTCGTGCCTGCCGCTGATCGTCGCCAGCATCATGTCCAAGAAACTTGCCGAAAACGTGGTCGGCCTCGTCCTCGACGTCAAATGGGGCACCGGTGCGTTCATGCGCACCCGGCACGATTCCCGGCAACTCGCGCAAGCCATGGTCGAAGTCGGCAAACGCTACGGCAAAAAAGTCGTCGCGCTCCAAACCGATATGAACCAACCGCTCGGCGACTGCATCGGCAACGCGCTTGAAGTCCGCGAGTGTCTCGACATCCTGGCCGGTAAATCGCGGCCGGCGGATCTGCTCGAAGTCACACTCGCGCTCGGTGCGGAAATGCTGGCGCTTGCCGGCGTTCCCAACCAACTCGAAAAACATCTCGCCAGCGGTGCCGGTCTAGCGAAGTTTCAGGAAATGGTCGCCGCACAAGGCGGCGCTGCCGGCAACTTACCGGTCGCCAAATTCACCACGCCGGTCCCCTCCCCGCGCGCCGGTTATGTGCACGCGATTGCCTGCGATCAACTCGGCTACGCGGTGATCGCGCTGGGCGGCGGCCGTAAAATTGCGTCGGATAGAATTGACTTTGCCGTCGGTTTCGAGCATCCCAAGAAGCTCGGCGACTGGGTGGCTGACGGCGAGCCGTTGGTGCGGATGCATTACAACGATGCCGGTCGCGCGGCCGTTGCCGAGCAAATCGTCCGACACGCGTACGATATCCAGACGGAGCCAGTGGCCGGTAAACTGCAGTTAATCACGGAGCGAATCACATGATGCCGAACCTGAAAGAAACAAAAGAATTTTTAGACAGCAAACTCGCCGGGTTCAAACCGGAAGTCGCGCTGATCGTCGGCTCCGGCCTGAGCGGCATAGCCAGCGCACTGGCGAAGCCAATCGTCATCCCCTACGCCGACATCCCACATTTTCCGAAGCCGACAGTGCCCGGACACGTGGGCCAAATGGTCTGCGGCGAGTTGGCCGGCAAGCGGGTGCTGGTGTTAAACGGCCGGCTGCATCTTTACGAGGGCCGGTCACTGGCGGAAGTCGTGTTCCCGGTGCACGTCGTGGACACGCTCGGCGTGAAGGTCTTGCTCGTCACCAACGCCGCCGGCGGCATCAACCCGGTATTTAATCCCGGCGACTTGATGATGATCGAGGATCACATCAACCATTTGGGCGTGAATCCGCTGATCGAGTTTAAGGAAAATGACGAGGTGAAGTTTTTGGACATGACGCAAGCCTACTCCAGTCGGTTGCGCGAAAAACTGGATACGGCAGCGGAACGGGCACAAATCACTTTGCGCCGAGGCGTGTACCTGGCCACGACCGGCCCGAGCTATGAAACGCCGGCCGAAGTGAAAACATTTGCCTGGTGGGGCGCGGACGCCGTCGGTATGAGCACGGTGCCGGAAGTAATTCTGGCCCGGCATCACAACATCGAAGTCGCCGGCATCTCCTGCATCACCAACCTCGCCGCCGGCATCTCGTCGAAGAAACTGTCCCACGACGAAGTGCTCGAAGTCGGCAAGGCCAGCCAAGCCAAGCTGGCAAAATTGCTCGGCGAATTTCTCGGATTGCTGTGACCGCCGGCACGCTGAAAAAACTCCTAGCCGCCGCCCAAGCCGCGCGCCGGCACGCTTACGCGCCGTACTCGAAGTTTCGCGTCGGCGCGGCGCTGCTGACGACGGACGGCAAAATCTTTACCGGCAGCAACGTCGAAAATGCGAGCTACGGTCTGACGATTTGCGCCGAGCGCGTCGCCGTCACCAACGCCGTCAGCGCAGGTTACCGGAAGTTTCAGGCAATCGCGATTGTCGCACCGTGTGCCCTGCCGACACCATGCGGCGCGTGCCGGCAAGTGCTGGCGGAATTTGGCGATCTGGCAGTGATCTGCGCGGATACCCGGCGGTTGGCAACCGCGCAGCTTTACCGACTGGCAGAGCTGTTACCGGCAGCGTTCCATCTGTAAATTTGGCTTTGCATCGAAAGCGCAATGCGGTAATTTTTATCATTGGTCATGGCGAGTAAACCCCTTTTGATTGCAGGCTTAGTGGCATTGGTGGCGGTGGAATGGGCGCATGCCGATTCGATCGATTACCAGTTCGGCACCGTTCAGAACAGCTCCCAACCTTGGAGTCCGGGTGGAATTTGTGTCGCGGCCTCCTTTATCAACGGCGCGACTTATTTGGAGAACGCCTTCCCCAGCGTTTACGGCGGCACGTTACTGGCCACCGGTAGCGCGGGCACGCCGGCGGCAGCGACTTTGGCTTTTGGCGGTCTCGGCTGGAGTGCGAACAGCACTTCGTATCAAGGCTATTACTCGCGCGTTAATACTACTGGGGACGTCTTTGGCGATTGGTGGCAGACGATGATTGATTGGACTGAGAGTTATGCGCCGGGACGCACTACTTACTCCGGTGAGGTGGCGGCGTGGATTAACGGTGAAAATCCCGCGACTTGGACAATGGGCAGCAATGTCGCGGACTACTTCCCGGTTTATGATTACTTACGTGATGCAGTCACTCACAACGCCTTTACCGAGTTAGCCATTTACGGTTACACCATCTCCGGTCACAACCTGAGTATCGTCGGCGGGCACGCGATTGATATGGCCGATATCACATACTCCAACGACACTTACACTCTCTGGTATCAGGACCCGAACAATCCGACGCACCAGTTTTATAGCGCGCCGCTGGACGTCCTTTATATCAATGGCGACCCGGCATTCACGTTTTATGATCCCTATACATTTGGCGCGACACCGGTGTTTCTTGCTGCCGCCTTCACAATGTCGGCCGTTCCTGAACCCAGTTCGGTACTACTCTTCCTACTCGGTGGGGCCGGTATCTTGATTTACCGGCGGACTACGGCCCGTAGGTCAACAGCTCGATCCATTCCCGGCCTTCACCGCTGAACCGCCAACCGGCCCGGCTCCGCTCCACTAACCGCCGGCAACCAGCCTGCTCGATCTCCGCTTCATTGATCCGGCTCAAGACCGGTAACCGCCGCAATTGTTCCGGCGCGACTTCGCCCACCGTCCGCGCCCAGACTGTGACCGGCACACCAAACGGCGTGACGGCGATTTCATAGGCGACCGGCGTCGCGCCGACTTGTGCCGGCTGGCAAACTTGTTCCGGATGCATCCGCAACCACGGAAATTGCCG
>JBAWWR010000040.1:0-20668 GCA_037146675.1 Verrucomicrobiota bacterium
GCGAGTTTCTCGTTTGGTTGGACGGGCTTCATGAATGCGGCATTGGGTTTACGTTTCGCTGCCATGGTCTTTTCTCCTGGTTGGGGGTTGGTTGAACCTGTTAGTTAGCGGACTTTCTACGACGCCGAAATTATCAGCCTGAACACCTAGCTGCTTTTGCGCGGCCCGAAGATTTTTAGCTGAGTTGGCTAACATGTAACTGCTCACTATTCCATCGAGACAACGAAAGTATAGCAGGAGGTTTTTAGAATGGAAGAGGGAAATATCATGTTTTCACTCGCAATCTTAAGCCGCGGCAGAGTGCTTGGTTTTCCAAAACTTCATTTGGTGCACGAATAATTGCCTGCATTCCGGATGATTTCAGCAAACACAGCAACCGCCTGATCCACCAACGCCAGTTCGATATATTCGTCTTTTGTGTGCGCCTGCGCCAGATTGCCTGGGCCAAAGATAACGGATGGGATACCGGCGGCTTTGTATGCGCCGGCATTGGTGGCGTATGGCGGCGCGATGAATTCCGCGTATCCCAACAAGCGCCGACTCGCATCCGCCACCAAGCGGATGACCGGACTATCGAGTGATTCCTCGAATGGCGGATAAAATTCGGTCACGGTGCAGGTCACATCATCGCTGCCGATAAATTGGCGGACAATCTCCTCGCGCGTTTCGCCGGGTAGCAACCGGCGGTCCACTTCGATCCGGCAACTGGCCGGCACGATATTGACCTGCGATCCGCCGGTAATCGTTCCGACGCTCAACGTCGGCGCGCCAAGTTTCGGATGGGTGACCGTGTAGGTCATCTTTTCAAGTCGCGTGATGACCGGCAGCATTTTATAAATCGCGTTAATTCCGAGATGTGGCATGGAACTATGCGCGGCGATGCCGGCAGTCTCAAGGACGGCGCGCAAGGCACCTTTGTGGGTATAGACAATTTTAAAACTGGTCGGTTCGGCGACAACGGCCATATCGGCACGAAACCCGGACGCCATAAGCGCGGCGGCACCCGTCGCGCCAAGTTCTTCATTGCAGGTACCGGCAAACCAGACGGTGACCGGCGGCTGACCGTCTTCGTCAAGAATGCGTTTGAGCCCCAAGAGCATGGCGGCCATCGGGCCCTTGGTATCGCTCGCGCCACGCCCGTAAAGTTTGCCGTCGCGAATCGTCGGTTTGAACGGCGGAATAATCATCCCATCCACGGCGACGACATCGGTGTGCGCATCGAGAAGGAGTGACCGCTTGGGGTTTTTGCCGGGAAAACAAGCGAGGACGTTCGGCCGACCGGGGGCGGTTTCAACAATTTGAACTTGGCCGCCCCAACCGCGCAGAAGTTTGGCGAGGAGTTCGACCATACCGGCTTCACCATATGGCGGGCCGGTTGGCGCAACACCTTTGGGGTTAATACTCGGACAGGCCACAAGTTCAGCAAGAAGGTCAGTGACTTGGTTCATAAATGGCGGCTCGCTGCGCGTTGCCGGTGTGATTAGTGCTTCACCATATTGGAGTGCTCCGCATCGTGGGGCCGATTGATATCGGGATTGCGCGGGCTTGTCGATGCGGAAAGTTGCTAGCGGAGCCGGTAATTCATGGCGCTTGGCCACCATATCTGAAACCGATGCATACTATCTCAAGAAAGTTTGCGCTGTTTTTCCTCGCAATCTCCGCCCGTCCCCTCTACGGTGACATCGTCAATGTCTGCAACACAAAACCACCACGAAACTTTTACAAATTTACTTCGCCAATCCAAGTGGGATGAGGCACAGACGCTCTGGCTGGACTTAGCCGACCAACTCGCCGAACAAACAGATTTCCTTTTATTGCTCGTCAAGGAATTCAGCGATGCCGGTCAACCAACACTAGCCGCTGAACTGGCCGCGCTATTAGCGCCAAGCCTGCATGCTGCCGGCAAGCATCACGAGTGGCTCTATGCCCTCAAGCTCCAAGCCGGTGCCACCCACCCTCCCGATCGCAACCTCCGGACCGAACTCATCGCTGCTTACCGGCAAATCTACGACAGCGACCCACGGCTCCAAACGATTTTTACGGCTGCTAAATTTGAAGAACCGACCGCACCATTACCGGCCGCGATTGCCAAGAGCGACATTCTACTCGCCCTCAATGCCGGTAATTTTTGCCAACACAAAAGCTGGGGCGTCGGGAAAATTAAAACATTCGATGCCACACTCAACCGGCTCGTCATCGTCTTCGCCCACAATCCCGACCATGTGATGCAGTTGCCCTACGCTGCTGACAGTCTCGTGCCAGTCAGCGCCGACCACATCGACGTCCGCAAGCAAACCGACCTTACTGGCCTCAAACAGCTGGCCAGTGCCGACCCGGTCGCGCTAATCCGGCTCGTTCTGGCCGGCCACAACCACGCCGCCTCAGCCGATAAAATCGCAAGCATTCTGACCGGCACCGTGCTCGCTGCCGATGAGTGGAAAAAATGGTGGGATAACGCTAAGAAACTTCTCAAGCGCGACCCGCAGTTCGAGGTGCCGGCGAAAAAGAATGAACCGGTTATCCTCCGCACTGCGCCGGTCTCCCAGCAGGACGATCTGCTTGAAGCCTTCCGCGTTGCACCCGGCATGAATCAGAAAACTGAGGTAGCCCGGCAGCTTCTGAAAATCCTCACGGACTTGGCCGACCCGGACTTACTGCTCCAAGAATTTCAAGACGGCCTGCTCGATGCGCTCCAGAAACTCAAAGGCGAACATGCTGCCGAACGCCTCGAAGCTGTCTTCGTCATTGCTGAACTCCAGGCCCACCAGAAAACCCCCGGCAACAGCGTCATCTCGCTCGTGGAGGGCATCATTGCCGGCACCCGCGACTTGCCGACGTTGCTTGAGGAACTGACCGGCCCAGCGCAGAAACGCGTTGTCGCATTGGCGACCGACCGACTGCTGGGCGAACTCAACCGTCTGCCGGCCAGAATACTGGATGAGCTAGCGGTGAAACTAGCCAGCCAATCGGACCGGCTCCACAACCTTGTCGGCAATCACACCGCCAGCCCCGATTTGTTGGTCTGGATTTGGAAGAACCGCACAGCGCAGGCGTGGCTGCAACCAGTATGCACGCCGGCCATGCTGTTGGCTATGCTCACTGCCGTTGAAGACGGCGGCGCCAAAGCAACCAAGCGCCTTCGCGATTTACTACACAGCGAAGAAGAACTGATTCCCGAATTACTTTCCAACGCCGACACCGAAACCGTTCGCGACATCGCGCGCCGCATTCTTAACAGCCCAGCCTTTGAAGAACTCGACCGCCGGTCACTCATGGCCCGGGTCGTGAAGGATTTCCCATTTGTGCAGGAATTTCTCATCACCAAGACCGTCAAGGAAGCGCCGTTAATCGTCTCGTGGGCCAGCCTCCACAAGCGCCGCGCCGAGTTGGATGAGATCGTCAGTAAGCGGATTCCGGAGAACTCCAAAGATATCGGCGTGGCCCGCAGCTACGGCGATCTCCGTGAAAACTTCGAATTCAAGGCCGCGAAAGATTTGCAGAAAATGTTGATGCGCCGCCGGGCGGAGTTGGAAATCCTACTTTCACGGGCGCAAGGCACTGATTTTGCCGACACCAAGACCGATATCGTCGGTATTGGCACGACCGTGACAGTGACTGACACGGCGACTAGCAAGTCGCACGTTTTTCACGTGCTCGGCGCGTGGGACAGCGATCCGGCCCACGGCATTATCAGCTATCCGGCCGCGCTCGCCCAAGCCATGTTCAACAAAAAGACCGGCGACACAGTTGAAGCGGCTGACGAAAACGGCAAGCTGTCTTACCGGATTGATCGCATCGAGAAAACTCCCGACGCGATTCTCCAGACGCTCTGACCGCCTTAAAAGTGAACCTGCGGCGCAGGCTTGGCAGCTTCGTCGGATTTGAAGTACACATCGCGGTGCTGAAAACCGTGCATTCCCGCAATGACATTCGCCGGAAACTGGGCAATGGCAATATTGTATTGCTGAACGGTCTCGTTATACCGGCGCCGCTCGACAGCGATGCGGTTCTCTGTCCCGGCGAGTTCATCCGACAAGGCCATGAAATTCTGATTGGCTTTTAAGTCCGGATATTTTTCAACGACAACCATCAACCGGGAAAGCGCACTTTCAAGTTGGTTGGCGGTGGCAATTTTGCTGTCGGCTGTCTTCGCCTCGCCCCACTGGCTGCGCAGGCGCGTGACTTCTTCGAGTACGCCGCTCTCGTGTTTTGCGTAGCCTTTGACGGTGTTGACCAGATTGGGAATTAGGTCGTAACGACGTTGCAACACGGTTTCCACCTGTGCCCACGCACCGTTGATTGATTCGCTGAACACAACGAGCTGATTGTTGGTCATCACCACCCAACCAATCACCAATACCACCAAAACCAGAACCACAATTAATGCAATTTTCATTTATCTATTCCTTTCTCTAAGTTAGTCACTGCGCTTACGACCGCTTGAATTCCGGTCGCATAACCGGCAAATAGTTCCTCTGGCACAACAGTCCGCGGTTTCCGCCGACCATCTTTAAGCTCCTGAACCGTCACAAAGACACTTGTATCAAAAGCCACGTACCGGCTCAATGCCGGCAACGCGTCGAGCTTTTTGACCGGCACGCTGGGTTGATAGAGCCGCAGCGCTGCACGAAAAAGTATCAGAAATTTCGAAAGCGTGCCGGTTAGCAATGCCACAACCCGTTTCGGTTGCGCGCCGGTCAGTAAAAACTGCGATTGGAGTTGGAGCAACTTCCCGTGCAACTCGTGTTCCACTTGCCGGCGCAGATTGACCTGACTGATTGGGATATCGACCAGCACGTCGGTGCCGAATAATACTTTGTGCGCATCGCGAATATCGTGCAGTTCAATCGGAAAGGTGACACCTGATTCACGCAAGCTGTCCATCGTGAACAACATCGGCGGATGACTCCCGCGTTTCACCCACGCCTGCGTCGGTGCCGCTAGCGCCTTTAATTCCGGCACGCCCAAGCGCTCCAAGACAATCAAGAGATTGTAATCGGACTGCTTGCCAAAATGATCGCCGGCTGCCGCCGAGCCGTACAGAATCACAGACTGCAATCCCATCGGCACTGCATGCCGGATCTGCTCAACATAAATTTCTGGTGTCACGTAATCATTCTCCGTTGTTACCAACTGCCGCTGGCACCTCCGCCACCCGAACCACCACCACCAAAACCGCCAAATCCACCACTCGAAAACCCACCGCCACCGCTAGAAAATCCACCACCGTAAAAATAACCACGGGACATGCACGCACCTCGTCGTCCGCCTCGAGCCGACTTCTGACTGGTGTACGCGAAACCGCCGAGAATCAGCAACCAAGCCACAACCTTGAGAATCGCGAAGACGCCGCGCGTCGGGCTGCCACTTGCCGCTGGTTGCGCAACTGCCGACCGACTACCGGCCGGGTCGGTAATCGTTTTTGCGACCGTTTGCGCCGCGCGCTCCAACCCTTCGCCATATCGTCCTTGCCGGAAGGCCGGGAACATTTGCTCGCGCAAAATTCGCCCGGCAACCGCATCGGGAATCACGCCCTCCAAGCTGTAACCGACTTCGATGCGCGCCTTGCGGTCTTGAATCGCCGCCAGAATCATCACGCCGTTGTCTTTGCCTTTTTTGCCAACATGCCACTTCTGGAAAAGCCGGTTTGTGAAATCAACCACTTCACCGCCTTCCAGCGTCGGCACCGCGACAACCGTGATTTCCACACTTGTTTGGCTGGCGAGATCGGTAAGAAGATTTTCCAATGCTGCGCGTTGTGCGGCCGGCCAGACACCCGCGAAATCGTTGACGTAACCTTGCGGTTGCAGCCGAGCCAGCAGTGCGTCTGAGTCTGCGCGTAGGCTGCCGGCACAAACCAGCAATATCCACAGAGCGAAAAACTGCCGAAACCTCATGCGCGAGACTTACAAGAAGCCCCGGCAAAGGGCAAGCTACAAGCGCTTGAGTCTGGCGGACAACCGGGCTATAACCACGCCCAATGCGGATCATCGTTACAGGCTTGGTCGGACAATATGCGTTCGGAGGCGTAGCGTGGGATTACCTCCAATACGTCGCCGGCTTTCGGCAACTCGGCCACGAAGTCTTTTACCTCGAAGACACCGAAACCTGGCCCTACGACCCGGTCAACGCCACCATCAGCGCTGATTGCTCTTACAACGTCCGCTACCTTCGCGAGGTGATGACGCGTCTTGACCTCGGCAACCAATGGATTTACCGAAATGCCGCCGACGGCACCTATCACGGCGTCAGCGAAACTGAAGCGAAACAGTTTTGCGCTAGCGCCGATCTGTTCGTCAACGTCTCCGGCTGCGGCTGGCTCCGACCAGAATATCTCGCCATCCCGAAGAAAATCTTCATCGACTCCGATCCGATGTTCACGCAAATCGGTTTAGCGCTCGGCTTAAAAGAAGTGATTGACCGCATCGGTGCCCACGATTTCCATTTTACCTTTGCCGAAAACATCAACGCGCCCGATTGCCGCGTGCCGACTGGCGGCTTGAAATGGATTCCAACTCGGCAACCGGTTTTTCTCGACTGGTTCCCAGTTCCGACTACGCCGCCACGCGACGTTTTCACGACGGTAATGAATTGGGTTTCATACAAACCAAGCGAATACGCCGGCGAGACATGGGGCCAGAAAGACATTGAGTTTCTCAAGTTTCTCGACCTACCGGCACGCACGCCGCAGCAGTTTGAGATTGCGATGGGGCGCGGTCAAGGCGGGCAACGTCCGACCGAATTGATCAAGCAGCACGGCTGGGAAATCATCGAGCCCGACGAAGCGCTGCCGGATCCGTGGACCTACCGGGATTACTTAAAGAATTCCAAAGCTGAATGGAGCGTCGCCAAGGAAGGTTACCGGAAATCGCGCAGCGGCTGGTTTAGTTGCCGGAGCGCCTGCTACCTCGCTCTTGGACGACCATGTGTGTTGCAAGATACCGGCTGGCGAGCGCATTATCCCACCGGTAACGGTCTCTTCGCATTTGAAACACCGGACGAAGCGCTCGCCGGCATCGCCGCGATTAATGCCGACTACGACCGTCATTCCGCCGGCGCGCGAGCGGTAGCCGAAAAGATGTTTGACGCCCGGCGCGTACTCGGCGAGATGCTGGAGCAAATCACATGAAAATTTTACACCTTGGTCCGCTTTGGTTTCCAGTTTCCCGCGATGCCGCCGGTGGACGCGAAACGTGGCTCGCCGGTTTGATTAGCGCGTTGGAAAAACTCGGCTGTGAAAACACTCTAATCGCAGCTGGCGATTCGCAAACGCCGGCGGAATTAGTGCCGGTCATTCCACGAAATTTGATGTCCTTGATGGCCGATGGTTTAGCCGGCGAGGCGATGTACTATCAGGAACATCAACTCACGCTGGCGCTAGCGCGTGCGGCGGAGTTCGACGTGATTCACTCGCATCTCAGTCCCGGCGTCTTCTCGCTGAGCGCCGTGCCCGACATTGGTCGCCGAGTGCTCCATACGCAACACACACCAGTCTGGCAGGATTTTGAATGGTTCATCCGGCAACACCCGGATTTATGGCTGAACACCGTTAGTGATTTTCAAGCCCGGAAACTCCGCGCAGCTGGGGCGCGCCAGTGTTCTGTCGTTCACAATGGAATCGACGTCGCATCGTTCACGCTTCAACAACTTGGCACCGGTTTAGCATTTCTCGGCCGCATCGAACACGGCAAAGGACCAGACATTGCTGTGGCAATTGCGCGGCAACTTGGATTACCGCTAACGCTTGCCGGGCCGGTAATCGACAAGGAATTGTTCGCAAAAACAATCGAACCATATCTCAGCGAACAAATTCGGTATATCGGCGTCGTAAATCACCAGCAAAAAAACGAACTTCTCGGTAAAGCCGGCTGCGCGCTATTGCCATTTCGCGGCGCCGAAGGTTTTGGCTTGGTCAGCGTCGAGGCCATGGCGTGCGGCACGCCGGTCGTAGCGCTGGCCAATGGTGCATTACCAGAAGTAGTTGAGCCGGGCGTGACCGGTTATTTGACAGCGCGCGAAGATGAATTGGCGGAATTGGTTACGTCGGCGTTAAAACTGGACCGAACACAAATCCGGCAACGCGTGTCGGCGCGGTTCGATTTGTCGGTCGTGGCTGGCAACTATCTTAAGCTGTACGAGCAGATTATTGCCGGCGCTTGAAAACCAGCGCGGCCGTCTGATGCGCAACGCGGAAAACCTTGCTGTCGTTCTGGTTACTTAATCTCGAAGCGGCACCGACCGCCGGTCAGTGCGGTTGACCAAGTAAAATTCGCACAGCCATTAGCAGCAGTACCACGCCGCCGGCAACTTCAGCCCAGCGCGCCAGTGCCAATCGTAACCGGTTACCGAGCCGAATTGCCAAAAAGCAAATTCCGGCCGTGACGAAACCAATCCACACGCTCGGATACCAAACTGAAATACCCGCCAACGCCAAACTCATTCCGACAACGAGCGCATCTAAGCTTGTTGCCAAGGAAAGCATGATCAACGTTGCGCCGCGAGTGGGATCGGCGCGTTGCGCCTGTGCGATTGGATGCCAGGCCGCCCAAATCATTCGGGCACCGACGAGGCCAAGCATTCCGGCTGCCAGCCAAACATTAAAAATGTGAACACGGCGTTCGATTAATGCGCCGGCCGCCCAGCCAAGTATCGGCATGAAAAACTGGAACAGACCAAAATGAAATACCAGCCGGAACACCGCGCGGCGGTTCCCAGCAAAACCGGCTGTGGCCGCTCCGACGCAGACAGCGCCGGCATCCATTGCCAAACCCAGGGCGATGCAAAGAATGGAAAGCGTGTTCACGGTCGACAGGCTACGATGAAGCCAACTCTTGTGCGCGCGTCAGAGCCACATCGACATTGGCACAGATATTGTCGAGGCCGATTTTATCCACAAAGCCGGCATTGTAGAGCACCTTCATCGGCTGTGGTTGGACACCACTCAGGACGAGCTGGGTGTGTTTACGGTGGAATTTTTCGAGCATGATTTCCAAGGCGTGCAACCCGGTCGCGTCAATCGCCGGCACATTGCGCATCCGGAAAATTACGACGCGCGGCACTTCATCGGAACGGTTCAGCGCCGCCTCCAGTTTTTCCGCCGCGCCAAAAAAGAACGGGCCTTCGATCCGGTACACCACCACGCCGGGCGGTACATTTTTATCGCGAATTGAACCGTCGCCGGTATCGAGGTCGCTGTCAGGTGTCACCAACTTGATTTGCGAAATTTCCTCCATCCGCCGCACAAACAACACTGCGGCCATCGTTAGCCCGACGCCAACCGCAACCGTCAGATCAAACACCACCGTCATCACAAACGTCGCCACCATTACCCAGAAATCGCTTTTGGGGCCGTGCGCCAGTTCCACAAAATTATCCCACTCGCCCATCCGGAACGCCACGACCAGCAACACGCCGCTGAGCGCCACCAACGGAATGAACTTCACCAGTGACGACGCGACCAACACGATCACCAGCAGCGTGACGGCGTGAATCATGCCGGCGACTGGCGTGCGGGCGCCATTGCGGACATTGGTGGCCGTGCGAGCAATCGCGCCGGTCGCCGAAAAACCGCCGAAGAACGGACAGGCGATATTCGCCAATCCTTGCCCAATCAGTTCCTGATTTGAGTCGTGCCGGGATTCAATCATGCCATCCGCTACTATTGCCGACAGTAGCGATTCGATTGCGCCAAGCATCGCAATCGTAAACGCCGGCACCATCAGGGCCTGCAACGTGTCAAACGTCACCTGCGGAAACTCCAACGCCGGAATCCCACGTGGTAGTTCGCCAAATTTCATCTGGATCGTGGTCACGTCCAACTTCAACACCACCACTGCCAACGTACTGACCACGACCGCCACAATGGAGCCCGGTACGCGCCGCCACGATTTCGGCCAGAAAATCAAAATCGCCAGCACCACTGCGCCGAGTGCCACAGTGGTCCAATTAACTTCCGGTAAGTGCGCAATCAATGTTGCCACCTGATGTGGCGTATGTGCCGGCAGCTTCAAATCTTTCGGGAGCCCGAGAAACTCTTTTAACTGGCCGATAAAAATAATCACCGCAATCCCACTCGTGAAACCGGCCGTGACTGGATATGGAATGAACTTAATCAGGTTGCCGAGCTTCAACACACCCATTAACACCAATAATACGCCGGCCATCAACGTCGCCAGCACCAAGCCAGAATATCCGTGTAACATTACGATGCCGGCGAGAATCGGCACAAACGCCCCTGTCGGCCCACCGACTTGCACCAAACTTCCGCCAAGTGCCGAAATTAGGAACCCCGCAATAATCGCCGTCCACAACCCACGCTCCGGTGACACACCCGACGCGATTGCAAACCCAATGGCCAACGGCAGCGCGACAATCCCGACCGTAACACCGGCGGCTAGATCGGCAAAGAATGTAGCGCGATCATACCGGCGCAGCGTTTCGAATAGTTTAGGCCGAAACATTAGGAGTGGTTGATAGCAAACCAAGCTCCAAAACTAAACGTAAAAAATACAACTCGTCACTGCTGCTGAAGATCGCTTACGACCTTGAAAGCGATATGTTGTTGTGATACCAAGTGTTCCTGTACTGTTGAAACCAACAGGAACAACTATGAAATATCAGTTTTTTGCCGCAATCGTAATCGCCACAGGCTTGGCGGTGTGCCGGGCCGACGAAACCACGAAAATAGAACCGATGACCGGCAACGGGCCAAAGATTCAATTCGACAGAGTGGTGTGCGATTTCGGCAGCACGTCGCTGGTGCAGCAATTGACTGGCACATTCAACATCGCCAACACCGGCACGGCACCGTTAGTTTTAGGCAAACCGACGACTTCGTGTGGTTGCACCATTCCTGCGCTCAAGACCGACAAGCTCGCGCCCGGCGAGAAAACAGAGCTGTCGTTCACGCTGGCGGTTGGCAATATTCCGCGCGGCGAAGTAAAAAAGCACATTACGGTGCCATCCAACGACCCCAAAAACGCGAACACGGAATTGACAGTGATGGCCAACATTGTACCGGTCTTTGATTATGAGCCGCAGGTGCTAGATGTCGGCAATCTTCACCTCGGCGTCACCACCAACTTCGTCATCCAAATCAAACGCACCGACGGCAAGCCGATGGGCATCACCAAGGTCGAAGCAAACGGCGCTTACTTGCATCCGCAACTTGAGCCAGTGCCCAATCAACCCAATACCGTGGCATTGCGCGTGGAGATTGTCGCCGATGGCGCCGCCCGCCGGTTCAATAACGTCGTTAATGTCATGGGCACTGACGCCGACCGGCCATTGTTCATGATTACGGTCAGCGGGCGGATTGTGGGCGACATCCTGATCCAGCCGCAACAATTGGTGTGGGGCATCCCCGACCCGGAAAAATGGCCCAGCCAGAAAGGCACGGATGCCGCCGTGCGCCGCATCCTCGTGAGTCCCGGGGTCGTCGACCAAAAACTCGAAATCAGCAACATCGCGTGCACCGTAGCCGAAGTCAAAGTCACCCTCAATCCCTCCGCCGACGGCAAAACATTCGAGGTCGTGGCGGTAATTGATAAAGCGCCGAAGGAATCGGTCGGCGGCGTGATCAGATTCGAAACCAACTTCCCGCGCCAACCAATCGTGGAAATTCCACTCACGATCAACGTCTACCGGCACAACTAGCCCATTCAGTCCGATGCGCACATTTCTACTGGCACTACTAATCGCCGGTACCGGCGCGGCGTTGGGCTTGGCGGTTAACAGCGTTTCACCACGGCGAATCCCAGTCATCGCGCCGCCAAAAACCGCACAGCAACCAACGGATTTTGTCTCGCTCACCGACGCTCGGCAACTCTGGCAAACCGGTGCGGTGTTTTTCTTGGACGCGCGCACGCCAGCTGATTACAAAGCCGGCCACATTGCCGGTGCCTACAACCTGCCGGCCGAAGATTTCGACGCGCACTACCCGCAAATCGCCACCATGCTCACGCCGGAAACGCTCATCGTGACCTACTGCGACGGCTTGGAATGCGACCTCAGCCACCACTTGACGAAGCGACTGCGAATGCTCGACTACCGGCATGTCCGCATCCTCCAAAACGGCTGGACTGTCTGGCGCCAAGCTGGCTTGACCACCGTGACCGGTACCGCGCCATGAAAATTTTAAATTTCATCCTCCGGATTATCGTCGGCGGCGTGTTTGTGGTGGCCGGCGCATTGAAGATTTGGAATCCCGGCAGTTTTGCCAATGACATCGCAAATTACCGACTGCTGCCGGACGCGCTGATCAATTTGGTGGCGATCACCCTACCGGCGATTGAAGTGCTGACCGGCGGATTACTAATGGCCGGCATCTGGAAAAAACCCAGCGCACTGCTGATTACCGGTCTGATGGCCGTGTTTCTCGCCGGTATTGTCCAAGCCGTAATCCGCCATCTGGACATTCGCTGCGGCTGTTTCAGCAGCCTCGAAGCGCGCCACGTCGGACTCGTTGCGCTCGCGCAAGATTTGGCGCTGTTTTGTGCGGCGGCCTGGCTGGCGTTCTGGTACAAGGATTAGCTATGAATCGCACAATTGTTTTCACTGATGCCGCACCCAAAGCTGTCGGCCCGTATTCGCAAGCCGTCTGGGCCGGCGACCTATTGTTTTGCGCCGGTCAGATTCCACTCGACCCGGCTACCGGTCAGATCGTTCCCGGCGGCGTGGTGGAACAGACCATGCGCGTGCTGGAAAATCTCCGCGCTGTGCTGGCGTCGCAGGGACTGAGTTTGGCCCACATCGTCAAGACGACGGTCTTTGTCGTCGACCTAAACCACTTCGCCGCGCTGAATGAAGTTTATGCGCGCTACTTTACCGGCGACTTCCCGGCGCGGTCCACCGTCCAAGTGGCGCGCCTGCCGAAGGACGCGCTGGTCGAAATCGAAGCGGTCGCCGTCCGTGAGTTATAGAAACCTCTTGTCGGCGCATCCAATTCAGTTAGGATGACTGGGAAAACTATGTTCACTGCACAAACTTTGCTCGAAGGAAAATGGGCCCTCATCATTCTGCTCGCTCTGACAGTGGCCGGCCTGCGGTGGTGCTGGCCGGTCGCTGCCGTAGCGCTGGTGTTGCTGGTATTCGTGATTTCGTTTTTTCGTGATCCGGAAGCAACAATCCCGGCCGACGCCAAAGTGATTGTCGCACCGGCAACCGGCAAGATTGTGGAAATCACGCCGGTTGGCGAGACGACGATGGTTGCAATTTTTCTGACGGTGTTTGATGTGCATGTGCAACGGGCGCCGATTGCCGGCACGATCAAGTCCGTCGAGTACCGGCCCGGCAAATTCCTCGACGTCCGCCATCCGCAAGCGTCAGCGTCCAATGAATACCGTCAAATCGTGGTGGAGTCACCGGACGGTTACCGGGTGACAGTGCGGCAGATTGCCGGGTTGATCGCGCGGCGGATTGTAGGCTGGCGCGGCGAAGGCGCAACGCTGGCAAAAGGCGAACGCTTCGGGATGATTCGGTTCGGCTCGCGCGTGGAGTTGTTCCTGCCCGCCGGGACGGAGATTGTGGCAAAAATCGGTGACCGCGCGAAGGGAGGCGAGACCATTGTTGCCCGACGAAACTAAATCCACGCCGCCAGAAAACAGCGAGCGCGTAAAAATCTACTTACTGCCGAACTTGTTCACCGCCGGCAATCTGGCGTGCGGTTTCTTCGCGCTAACGTGGCTTTTTAAGTACGTGGAATTCAAGAAGGCGGAGTCAATCGATAATGCGATTTACTTAATTTTGGCGGCGTTTGCATTTGATTTCCTCGACGGGCGGGTGGCGCGAGTGACTAAGCAGGAGTCGCCGTTCGGGCGGGAATTTGATTCGTTGGCGGATATCGTCAGCTTCGGCGTGGCTCCGGCGTTTTTGGTGTACGCCATCATCTTGGGAGATTTTCCGCGAACGGGCTGGATTGTGGCGGCGGTTTATTTGGTGTGCGGCGGCATTCGGTTGGCGCGGTTCAACGTCTTGAGTGCGCTCGGTACGAGCACAACTAAGCACGAATTCATCGGCCTGCCGATTCCATCGGCGGCGGCGCTAGTGGTAAGCGTAACGATGCTGGTTCGGCAGTTGGAGCAAAACAATGTCCTCATCCCGCAAAGCACGCCGGAGCATCCATTAGGACCGTGGCGGTACGCGTTACCGGCGCTGATGTTGCTCGTGGCAGGTGTGATGGTCAGCAATGTGCGCTACCCGACGTTCAAGCAAGTGGAGTGGACGGCGCGCAAATCCGTGGCGGCGTTCGCGGGTGTGGTCGTGGCCGCCATGTTGTTCTTCAATTATCCCCAAGTGACGTTTGCGTTTTTGTTTGTGGCGTATTTGATCTACGGGCTGGTGCGGCCGTGGGTGCGGAAGAGCTGGCGGCGAGAAATCGAGGAGGCCGGCGACGACGATTCGGACGTGGCGTAGGGCGCCATGGAACAACTGCACTTACTACAAGCACTGGCGGCCGGTCTGGGATGCGGATTTGTCGTATCCGTGCCGGTCGGGCCGGTTAACCTGACGGTAATCAATACGGCGTTGCGCAAAGGGTTTCTGCCGGCCTTTCTCGCCGGGCTGGGCGCGATTGTTGCGGAATCATTTTACGCGGCGCTGATGCTCGCCGGTCACTCCAGCCTACTCGACCGGCCCACGTTATCACTCGTGTTACGGGTGGTGGCGGTCGTGGTGATGGCCGGTATGGGTATCCGCAGCTTGCTGGCGAAACCGGACCGGTTTGAAGCCCAAAGCGCGGCGGCGGCGGAACGCGTGGACGAACGCTGGCATCACCCACGGACATTTCTGCTCGGCTTTGTCCTGACGATTTCCAATCTGATGCTAGTCCTGTTATGGGCAACGCTGGCGCCGGCGCTGTTCGCGAGCGAATGGATCACACCAGGGTTACTCAGCCGGAGCTTATGTTTAGCCGGCGTGTTTACCGGTGGCGCGGTGTGGTTTTTGCTGCTGGCGTTTTTCGTGTCCCGCGCCCACCATCGCGTCAAACCGAGAACGTTGGCGTGGTTGGTGCGTGCGTGCGGTCTGGTGCTACTAGTTTGCGCCGGTTTGCTAGCCTACCGGCTGGTGCTACCGGCAGCGCCAACCAAATCACTAGGACAAGTCATCCGTGAGCAATAAACACATCCAGTGGTTGCACGAGGAATTGCCAGACTTGATCAAGGCTGGCGTCCTGCCGACAGACGTGGCCGATAAACTCCGACAACACTACGGTCCGGCTCCGGAACGTGCCGGTAAGAGTTGGGCGTTGCTGGTTTTTGGGATTCTCGGCGCGGCACTGATCGGCGCGGGCGTGATTCTGCTGGTGGCGCACAACTGGGATGACTTGAGCCGACCGGTCCGGACGGCGCTGGCGTTTGCACCGTTGCTGGCGGCCATCGGATTGGCCGGTTGGGTGCTGGCGCGCCGGTCGACCAGTGCGCCGTGGTGCGAAGGCGCGGCAACAGCTTGGGCATTGACGATTGGCGCGACAATTTCGTTGGTAGCACAGATTTATCAGATCCACGGCGACACGGCGCGGTTTTTCCTGACCTGGATTCTGCTGGGTTTGCCGATTGTATATGTGATGCGGTCGAGCGTGGCCGCGAGTTTGTATTTCATCGGCACCACAACGTGGGTCGGCTGCACGATCCCATACCACCGCGCAACCGGTCTGTGGTACTGGGGATTATTGGCGTTGATGTTGCCATATCTGGCCAGCGTGTGGCGGGAAAACCGGTCGGGCTGGCGCGCGAGTCTGACCGGCTGGGTGTTGGGGCTCTGCCTGTGCATCGGCACCGGAATGTCATTCGAAGGCGCGCTGCCGGGCGTGTGGATTGTGGCGTATACCGGGTTATTGGCATTGATGTATCTAGCCGGCAAACGCTGGTGCGCGGCGGCGCCAAGCTTGTGGCAACGGCCGTGGCAAATCATTGGCGCAGTCGGACTGGGAGTCGTTGCCTTGGAATTGACCTACCGCTGGCCTTGGACGCAAATTCACTCGCATTGGCAGCAAGCGTGGACGAGCGGCCCGTCGATAATTGCCGGCAATTTGCTCGCGGCATTGCTGGCGATTGCGGCAATTGGCACGGTGGCGAGTAAATTGGCACGTTTGAACTGGACCGATCTCGACCAAATCATCGTCGGACTGGCTCCGGTCTGCGGCGTCGCCGGTTACATGGCCGCGACGACATACGAATTTGGCGCACTCGGACAAGTGTTGTTCAATGTGTATTTATTTATCTTGGGACTGGGCGCGTTGATTGCCGGCATCCGCGGTAACCGGCTCGGTACCGTCAATGCCGGGTTGGTGACGTTGGCGGCACTGGTCATTGCGCGATTCTTCGACAGCAATTTGAGTTTTCTGGCGCGCGGACTGGCCTTCATTTTCATCGGTATCGGTTTTCTCGCAACCAATGTTGTGATGCTGCGGCGGAAAGGCGCGGTGACACAATGAACAAGCGCTGGCTGATGGTGATATTCATCATTGTCGCAGTGGCGCAAGTGGCCGTGCCGGTGGCGATGATTCTTAAACGTGAACCGATTCTACGGACTGGCCGGGTTTACAAATTTCGAACGCGCCCGGTGGATCCATACGACGCATTTCGCGGCCGGTATGTCCAGTTGGCGTTTGAACAGAATCATGCACCGTGGCGCTCGCACGACAAGGCGCAACGCGGCATGGAGTTGTTCGCCGTCGTCACGACCGGCACCAATGGGTTTGCCGAGATCCGTGAGGTTGCGTCTGAACCTCCCGCACAGGGTGACTATGTTAAAGTGGTCACAAGTTGGCTAGGCTGGGGCACTAACGCTGGTTCAGTCTACTTCACGCTACCGTTTGACCGGTATTATCTGGAAGAGACCAAAGCTCCGCAGGCTGAAAAAACTTACTGGGAACATAACCAGCGTAATCAAACCAACTCCGACACGTATGCCGTGGTCCGCATCAAGGAGGGCGAGGCGGTGCTGGCGGATTTGTACGTGGCCGACAAACCGATTCGGGATTACTTCACCAAGCGTAAACCGTAAAGAATGGTGAACGCTGGTTGGTCAGACGTGCGGAACCGGTCTTCCCGGCCAACTGCCACAAAACCAGCGCACTCGAAAAACTTTCGCCCGGCAGCATTTACCTCACTGACACCGGCATGGATACCGGTCACGCCCGCTTGCCGGGCGTGCTCCAAAAACTTTTCCAGCAATTGCCGCCCCGTCCCCTGCCCCCGGTAACCGGCATGCAGGTTGAGATGGAAATGCGCCGGATACGCCACGAGGAGCTGCCGACGTTGCGAGTTTGGAAGGCGCAAGTTCTGCCGGACAAACCGATGCCAGAGTGAACCGTGCAGCAAGGCTTTCAGTAACGCCGCCGGTACGATGCGCAGTGCCATCGTCCTGAGAAATCGCCGCGTGTCAAAGCAGCCGGTAAGGTAGCCGACGACGCGCCCAGCCTGTTCCGCCACCAGTGTCGTGTCCGGCGCAAAATCGGTATAATACCGAGTAAGAACGTCGGCGAAGACTTCGCGGTCCGGGAAGAATCGCTCGACTGAGGCGCCGGCGTCGGCCGTGTCGCAGCAGATTTCACGGACTGCTACCCGGTCGCGCGGTTCATACCGGCGCACAATTATCGGCTCGTCATTCATCCGTCTGCGATATTGCCTATCGCTTTGAAAATTGTCGAGTCCAGCACACCGAGAAGCTAGGACTACCCAAAATCGAGGAAGAATGGTAGAGTCCCCCACTCCATGGACGTAAAACACATACGGAATTTTTGTATCATTGCGCACATCGATCACGGCAAGACCACCTTGTCGGACCGGTTGCTTGAAACGACCGGGACATTGCAGAAACGCGAAATGCGCGACCAAGTCCTCGATTCGATGGACCTCGAACGCGAACGCGGCATCACCATCAAGGCGCACCCGGTCACGATGCCCTTTCACGCCGAGGACGGCGAAGATTATATTTTGAACCTGATTGACACGCCCGGCCATGTCGATTTCGCCTATGAGGTATCGCGAAGTCTGGCCGCGTGTGAAGGCGCGCTCTTGATCGTGGACGCAGCACAAGGCGTCGAAGCGCAGACGGTGGCCAATGTGCACTTGGCAACGAAACAGGGCCTGACGATTATCCCGGTCATTAATAAAATCGACCTGCCCAGCGCAAACGTCGAGGAGGCAAAGCGGCAAATCGAGGACATTCTGACGATTTCAGCCGATACCGCAATTTTGGCCAGCGCGAAAACCGGGGTCGGCATCAAGGATATTCTGCGCGCCGTCATTGAGCGCGTGCCGCCGCCGCGGCTGACCGATGAGCAGTCGCTACAGGCGTTGGTGTTTGATTCGATGTTTGACACTTACCGGGGCGTGGTGACGTATGTGCGGTTGTTTGCCGGCGAGATCGTGCCGGGAATGATGATCCAGTTGATGAATTCGGGGCTGAAGTTTGAGGTGAAGGACGTCGGCGTATTTGACCCGAAACCGGTCAAGCGCCCGCGCCTCGGCGCCGGGGACGTCGGCTATGTGATTGCCAATATCAAGAGTACGGCCGACGTGCAGATTGGTGAAACGATGACCGATGCGCGCCAGCCGTCGAAGACGATGTTACCGGGCTTTCAGAAGGTGCATCCGATGGTGTTTTCCGGAATTTACCCGGTCAACTCGGCGGACTATGAGCATTTGAAGTCCGCGCTGGCGAAATTGAATTTGAATGACTCGGCGTTTCAGTATCAGGCGGAGAGCTCCGCGGCATTGGGATTTGGATTCCGGTGCGGCTTCCTCGGATTACTGCATCTGGAAATCGTGCAGGAACGCTTGCGCCGGCAATTCGACATGGACATCATTGCGACATATCCGAGCGTGATTTACCAGGTCTTGAAGACGGACGGCGAGGTACTGCAAGTGGACAACCCGGCCTTCCTGCCTGATTTGTCGCAAGTCGATCACATCGAGGAACCATACGTGAAGGCGTTTGTGATTAGCCCGAACGAAAACATCGGCGACATGCTCCAAATCATCATGGAGAAACGCGGCGAAGTGAAGAAGACCGATTCGATTGACACGCGCCGGGTGATGTTGACGGCGTTGATGCCGCTCAACGAAATCCTTGTGGACTTTCACGACAAGATCAAAAGTGTCACGCGTGGTTATGGTTCGCTCGATTACGAGCACGCCGGCTACCGGGAGGGTGACTTGGTCAAACTCGACATCCTCGTCAACAGCGAGCCGGTCGACGCGTTCTCCAGCATCGTCCATCGCACCAAATCTGAAGCCCGCGGCCGGGCATTAGCGTTGAAGCTTCAGGAAGTGATTCCCCAGCAGATGTTCCAGATTGCGATTCAGGCGGCGATTGGTGGCAAGATTATCGCCCGCGAGACCGTCAAGGCGCTCTCCAAAAACGTCACAGCGAAATGCTACGGCGGCGATATCTCGCGCAAACGCAAACTTTGGGAGAAGCAGAAGGAAGGCAAGAAGCGCATGAAACAAATCGGCAAGGTGAACATTCCGCAGGAAGCGTTCATCTCCGTCCTGAAGGCTGGGTAAGCGATGTTCGCCTGGTGGAGACGGCGCGTCGCACTCAAACGCGCGCGCGAGGCAGTGAAAAACACGCGCAAACTGCTGCGCATGCACCGCGACATCATCGCGCCGACCGACGTTGCGGCGGTGGGCGCGGCCACCAACAGCTTGTCCGACGCCGTTAAAACCAAGAATGCCGGCGTGCTCGACGGCTTAACCGGAAAACTCGACGAAAAACTTGGCAAGGCGTTGCCCCGGCAATCGTATGCGGCGTTGCGGGAGAACGTCGAAGTATTTCTTGTCGCCGCGATCGTGGCGATGGGTGTCCGGACATTTTTCATCCAGCCGTTCAAGATTCCGACCGGCTCAATGCAGCCGACGCTCTATGGTATCTATCCCTACCGGGATGAGCAACGCAGCGAGCCGCCACTACCGTATCTTGACGGAAAACCGTCGCTGCCGGAACAGTTATTCGGCGTTACTGTGCAGGGCAAGATGTACGAGTCCGCAGGCTACCGGAGCCGGGGCGACCATATTTTTGTCGATCGGTTCTCGTACCATTTCCGCAAACCCCAGCGCGGCGAAGTCATCGTCTTCGACACCACTGAGATCGACCGTCTACCGGAAGGTTCGCGCGGTAAATTCTACATCAAACGGCTGATCGGTCTTGGCGGTGACCGGATTCAGATTCACCCGCCGTACGTCTTGGTCAACGATGATAAGTTAGACAGCCGCCCAGCGTTTGAGCGAATTTACTCCAAAACCAACGGCCATAGCGGCTACGTTCTTGCGCCTGGTGCGGAATTCCTCCACAACGCCGGTAACATCTATCAGGTGCCGCCCCGGGATCTCTTCGTGCTCGGCGACAACAGCCGCAGCAGCCTTGACGGCCGATTCTGGGGATCGTTACCGGAACGCGCACTCGTCGGCCACGCTGTCTTCGTGTACTGGCCGTTCACTACGCGCTTTGGCCGGATTGATTGACGGGATAAAGGGATTGACGCCATAAAGTTTTGTCCGTAGGGTCCGCGTCAGTTCTTTAGAAAAAACCGCGTCGGCGCAGGGAATGCCGTGAGATTCGGCAACAGTGGCGCTGCTGTAACTGGATACGAAAGCCCAACAGCCATCCAAATGGAGAAGGCGGGCCGGTAGACTTGAAGCCAGAAGTCAGAATAACGACCGAC
>JBAWWR010000041.1:0-20421 GCA_037146675.1 Verrucomicrobiota bacterium
CGCAGGAACAATTCTTCTACAACACCGAGATTACTGTCTACGAAGGCGACTGGGGTGTGCATTATCCCGCCCGGTTTGAATTGTGGTTTGTGCCGCAAGATGGCGGGCCAGAACGCAAATTATTGGAAAAGATTTTCAAAATTGAAGGCTGGCAGCGGTGAAAGTGCTGCGTGACAAAAAACCAGTCATCGCCCTCACACCGGAGGTGCTCACCCTACCGGCGAATCACGCGAAACGCGGCGCGTTTTGCGGCGTGGCGTATTCCGATGCCATCGCCGATGCCGGTGGATTACCAGTAATTCTCCCGCTCACGCGCGACCCGGTACTGCTCCGGCAACTCCTCCAACGTTGTGACGGCTTGTTGCTGACCGGCGGCGCGGACGTGAGTCACAAATTTTACGCGCCACGGATGTCGGCCAAGCTACGCGCCAAAATTCAAGGAGTGGACGAAGTCCGTGATGCCATGGAAATCTGGCTCACGCGCGCGGCACTACGGGCCGACCGGCCGGTCTTAGGGATTTGCCGAGGTATTCAGGTGATGAATGTCGCGCTTGGCGGCACGCTATTGCCAGATGTTACCGGCCACCGTCATCCGCAAGCCGACGGATTGATTCACTCATTGCGCTGGGAAACGGCGTCAAAGATTCGTGCGGCGTTGGGTGTCCCGGTCGCGCCGGTGAACACATCACATCATCAGGCGCTTGACCGCGTCGCGCCGGGCTTGTGCGTGACAGCGCGCACGGAAGACGGTGTCATCGAAGCGGTGGAACACACAACCGCCCAGTTTTTCTGGGGCGTTCAGTTTCACCCGGAACGTTTGGTGAAAGTTGCGCCGCAATACCGGCGCTTGTTCACGGCGTTCGTGGCGGCTAGTTCGCGGTGACCGGCTCTTCGGTCTCGACTTGCCGCGGCTTGATTTTGAAATCCACCTGCTCATCGTGGATTAAAACTTGAATCCAGTCATTAAACAACGCTTGCCGGTTGCGCTGTAAGACTTGCCGGGTCAACTGCTCTTTATTCTTCTCAAACTCCGCAATGTCGGCGGCGTGCCGGTCGCGCAGACTGAAGACCACGCCGCCGGTCAGTGTGCGGAGCACGTCGCTAACCGCGCCAACTTTCATGCCGAGCGACGCTTGCTGAATACTGGCCGCTGCCGGCAGGCCGAGCTTCTCGTCGGAGACGGTGAATGGAGCCGGGGTTTCGATTTTGAGTTTCAACTCGGCGCACGCACTGGCAAAGGTCCGGCCACCGGCCACGAGTTTCTTCAATTGCTCAACGGTCGCACGGGCTTGCTCAAGCGTGACGGCGTACCGGCGGAGCTGCTTCACTTGCGCGGTCGCTTTTTCCTGCACTTCCGCAAACGCCGGGATGGCGCTGGGCTGGCCGTCGACATATTCCAAAACGTAGAACGCGTTCGCGCCGGCAATCGGATCGCTGTACGGCTGGTCGGGTGTGAGGGTAAAGGCTTTTTGCAGGAAGTCCGCACTAACTTCAAGGCCGGCTGGTTTGTCGTGCGCGGTGAGGTATCCAGTTTCTTTCACGGCACCGCTCAGACTGCCCGCGAGCTTGGTAAAATCAGGTTTCGTGGCGTCGGTTTGGCGCACAAGTTTAACAGTGAGTTCGGTGGCGCGGTCGCCGGCAGCGCGCTCGGCGCGAAGTTTGAGCAATTCGTCCTGCAAGACGGTTTTTACTGCCTCAAGCGGCTTGGGAACGTTGTTAGTATCGGTGTACTTGAATTTGTTACGGTCGTAGAATTCGGCGATTTCGTCATCGCTAAGTTTGATAGTTTTCAGGGCATCCGCAACCGGGAAGACGGCATACCGGACTTTGACACGGGCGGGAGTGCGGAAGGATTCCTTGCTCTGCTCGTAGAAGGCGCGGACTTCTTCGTTGGAGGTAGTGATTGGCGTCTGGTTGTTGGCCATCTCAAAGTGCACGAGGTCAATGGTCAGCTTTTCGTGCAACGGCAGATAAACTTGCTGGACTTCGGCGGGCGTGGCCTGGGCGACGGCGGTAATTAGCTGCTGAAGTTTTTCGTGGAGCAACTGACTGCGGAGGACATGCTCAAAGACGGCTTCGTTGATGCCTTTATTATTGAGGTAAATCGTTAAGCGCCGGTAACGTTCCGGCTCGAATTGACCGGCTTCATTGAGCAGCACCGGCAAGCGACGGACCTGTTGCGCCAATTCGGCGTCCGTCACGCGGACGCCGAGTTCCTCCGCTTTGCGGTCCATGAGCAATTGGATGACGGCTTCCTGCTTGAGTTGATTCAAGGTGTCGCTGGTCTTGCGAAGTTCGCGGCCTTGCAAAATCACGTATTGCGCCTGAACTAGATTCACCATCCGCTCCAGCTCGACAGCATTGACCGGTTTACCGTGGATGGTTGGCAGATCGCCGCCCTGCCGGTCCGTCCGACCAGTGGTGGTGAAGAGCATGATAAATCCCGGGATCAACAACAGCAATACCCCGGCCATAATCCAGCGTGCGTTTTTTCGTAATTTTTCGCCGTGAGCAATAAACATGAATTGATTCCTTTAAAGTGCGGCGAGAATACTCAGCATATGCGTAACCGTCAAATGCCAAAACTAGCCAATGCGACATTTCACGGGACGTGATTTGAGTTTGTTTTTAACGGCAACCTGTTAGCATGCGGGTACATTATGCCGCGTTTATTTTTGGGTTTGGATTCCAGCACACAAAGCCTCTCGGTGATTATCATCGATATCGATACGCGGCGCGTTGTGTATGAAGCCTCCCTAAACTTCGATACAACGCTGCCACAATACAAGACGCACAACGGCGCCCTCCCCAAAGGCGACGCACTTGTGGCGCACAGCCCGCCGTTGATGTGGGTCGAGGCGCTCGACGCGCTGTTCACCAAGATGAAAGCCGACAACGTACCGCTCGGTGAGATATTGGCCATCACCGGCTCCGGCCAGCAACATGGTTCGGTCTATTTCAACCGGCGTGCGGCGGCAGCGTTAAAAAAACTGACTCCTTCCCGCTCTCTCAAAGACAATCTGACCGGCTGCTTCGCTCGCGCGACATCGCCCATCTGGATGGACTCATCCACGTCAATTGAGTGCGCCGAGATTCGGCGGGTGCTCGGCGGCGTAAAAAAAACCGCGCAGGCAACCGGCTCGGACGCGTTCGAACGATTTACCGGACCGCAAATTCGGAAATTTGCGAAACGCGAGCCGGCCAATTACGCGCAGACCGACTCGATTGCGCTGGTCAGCTCATTCATGGCGTCAATTTTGGCCGGCAAGATTGCGCCAATTGACTACGGTGACGGTGCCGGCATGAATCTGATGGATATCCGCAAGAAGACTTGGCACGCCGGCGCACTTAAAGCCACCGCGCCGGACTTGCGCCAAAAATTACCGGCGTTGGCTGAGCCGTGGCACGTGATTGGCAAGGTCAGCCCTTATTTTTGTCGCCGGTACGGCGTTAACCCGGCGGCGCTGGCACTGGTTTGGTCGGGTGACAACCCGTGCAGCCTCGTCGGATTGGGATTGCTGGAGGAAGGATCGCTCGCGGTCAGCCTCGGCACCAGCTACACACTTTTTGGGCTGACAAAACGCTGCCACACCGATGACCTCGGTACCGGCCACGTGTTTGGTGCGCCGACTGGCGATTACATGACGTTGCTCTGTTTCAAAAACGGCGCCCTCGCCCGGGAACGCATCCGCGATATGTACAGTTTGGATTGGGACGGCTTCAACAAGCTGCTCGAAACCACCAAGCCCGGCAACGGCGGTGCGCTGATGTTGCCGTGGCTCGACCCGGAAATCGTCCCGCGCGTCAGCCGGCCCGGCCTGCGCCGCATCAAACTTGACGACCACGACGCGGGGGCGAATTGCCGGGCGATTGTCGAAGCGCAGATGATGGCGTTGCGACTGCATTCCGATTGGATGAAGGTTAAGCCGCGCAAAATCCTCGCCACCGGCGGCGGTTCGGTGAACCGGCCGATTCTACAAATCTTGGCCGATGTCATGAACTGCCCGGTCGCACGAATCGAAACCAGCAAGAGTGCCGCGTTGGGCGCCGCATTGCGAGCCGCGCACGGTTACCTCAAACAGACTGGTAAGCCCGCGAAGTGGAGCGCCATCGTGAACGGTTTCACCGCCCCGATTCCCGGCAGTGAGGTCAAGCCGAACCCCAAAGCCGTGGCCGTCTATAACAAGCTCATCCGGCAATACGCCAAGGCCGAGCAGGCCGCGCTCTCCGCAATCAAGTAGCCGCGTTACCGGTTTGACGGCAGCGCGGTTGGGTTTTAGAGTGCCAAACCAATGAGCGATACCGGACCAGAAAACCGCGACACACCGACAACCGCGCCGGTCTCACTCGACGGTTTACACAATTCGGTATCAGTGCCGCCGCAACCGACCGGTTTTTGGCGGCGGTGGCGGGCGTTTGTCGGCCCGGCGTTACTGGTGAGTATCGGCTACATGGATCCCGGTAACTGGAGCACGGATTTAGCCGCCGGCGCACAATTCAAATACGGACTGCTCTGGGTCGTGGCACTGGCGAGCGTGATGGCGATGTTCATGCAAATTCTTGCCGCCCGGCTCGGCGTAGCGACCGGTAAAGATTTGGCGCAAGCGTGCCGGGATTGGTATCCGGCTTGGACTCGCTGGCCGAATTGGCTGCTCTGCGAACTCGCCATCGGCTCGACCGATTTGGCGGAGGCGCTCGGCAGCGCGGTTGCGTTGAATCTGCTGTTTCACATCCCGCTATTCTGGGCGGTGGTCATCACGGCGTTCGACGTATTGCTACTACTCTCGCTCGAAGGCTTGGGCATGCGCAAAATCGAAGCTGTCGTCGGCGTATTCGTGGCGACGATCGCTGTTTGTTACGGCATCGAGATTTTTGTCCTGCCGCAAACGCAGACGAGTTTTATGGAAATGGGAAGCGCGTTGATGCATCCGCACCTGCATCACCCCGGCATGCTGGTCCTCGCCATTGGCATCATCGGAGCGACGATTATGCCGCACAACCTCTACCTGCACTCGGCGTTGGTGCAATCCCGGAAGTTTCAACAAGATGAGGCCTCGGTGCGCGATGCAATCAAGTTCAATACGATTGACACGGTCACGGCGTTGACGATTGCGTTTTTTGTGAACGCGGCCATCGTGGTGCTGGCCGCGCTAGTGTTTTACGGCAAGACCAGCGTGACGCTGACCGGCGGCGCGGTCGTCAATTTCACCACCACCAGCGATTGGATTCAGATCGCCCACCTGACGCTGGCGCCATTGCTCGGCACAGCGCTGGCGAGCACGTTGTTTGCGGTGGCGCTGTTGGCGAGTGGACAAAGCAGCACGATTACCGGCACGCTCGCCGGACAAGTGGTGATGGAAGGTTTCATGCGTTGGCGCATTCCGTCCTGGGTGCGGCGCGTGGTGACGCGGTTGTTCGCGGTCGTACCGGCGATTATCATCATTGGTGTGCGCGGCGATCGGAGCATCACGGATTTAATCAACCTGAGCCAAGTCGTGCTCGCCCTGCAATTGCCATTGGCGATATTTCCGCTACTGCAATTCACAAGTTCTCGGCGGCGAATGGGCCGCTGGCGCAATGGCTGGTGGTTGTTAACAGCCGGCTGGACCAGCGCGGTATTGATTACCGCCTTGGATATTTACGGATTACCGGACGCGTTGAAACAAGCTTGGGCGGTGCTGACCGGTCATTAAGAAAAGGACTCTGCCATGTATAACAAAATACTCGTTACCCTCGACGCCACGCCCACCGACCGGACGATCATCGAACACGTCAAAGAGTTAGCCAAGGCGATGCACAGCCGGGTGGTATTGCTGCACGTGGCCGACGGCTGGGCGGCACGCCGGTATGGTGCCGACGCTGTCAGCGAGGAAGTCACCGACGACAAAGCATATCTGGAAGTTGTTCGCGCCGAATTTCAATCCATTGGTATCACTGCCGACGCGGAACTGGCGTACGGCGAGCCGGCGGAGGAAATCATCCGGTGGGTGGAAGAAAAAGGCTGCGACCTCGTAGCAATGAGCACACACGGACACCGGTTTCTGGCTGATCTATTTTTTGGCACCACAGTGCATCGAGTGCGCCACACCGTTCAAGTGCCGGTCCTGCTGTTGCGGCATCGGCAGTAGTAACTGCTCGTCAGGCCCGGGGTAAAGAGCCGAGGTAATTCCAGTCGGAAATGATTGGTAAAGCACCGGTGGTTTCGTTAGCGTTACGACATGAATTGGGTTGATCTAGTCTGGTTGTTCGCGGTGCTCTCCGGCGTGGTGGGCGGTCTGCGCGGCGGTGTTCTGAGCGAATTACTCCGCTTTATTGGTTGGGGGTTGATTGTCGCAGTAACGTTAAAATTTACGACGGTAATGCAACCACCGATATTGATTGGATTGGTGGCCGGGTTGCTAGTGGTGGCATGGGTGATTCGGAAGTTGGTGTGCAAGGTTGCCGGGACGCCGGGGATTTTATCGCGGATGTTCGGGTTAGTGCTAGGCGTGGCGCGCATGGCAACGCTGATGATTCTCTTGACGCTGGGCGTGGCGCGGTTGCACAGTGCGGTGTGGAGCCGGCTGGTATGCGAGGAGTCGCAGTGCGGCGCGACGGTGATGCTGTGGTTTTACAGCTTGCCGGCCACGAATCAAATTCAACGAGCGATTTAAGCAACTGTGTCGGGACGCATTTCTGATCAAATCATCGAGCAGGTCCGCCACGCGAATGACGTGGTGGACGTGATCGGGGCGTACTTCCCTCTCAAAAAAGCCGGCGCGAACTTCCGGGCGCTCTGCCCGTTCCACAAAGAAAAGACGCCGAGTTTCAATGTCACGCCGAGCAAGCAAATCTGGCATTGCTTCGGCTGCGGAACCGGTGGCGATGTGTTCAAGTTTGTGATGCAGTACGAAAATCTGGACTTCCTCGCTGCCGTGCGACGGTTGGCCGAGCGTGCCGGTATCAAGGTCGAGGCGGAAAACGCCACCGGCATGGCCGATCGCAGTGAGAAGGAGCTGCTATTAAAGCTGCACGACGAGGTTGCGGCGTTTTTTCAAGAAAACTTGCGGTCAGCGGAGGTGGCGAAGAAGTATTTGGAGAAACGCAAGATTTCGGCGGAGGTGGCGCGGAAGTGGCGAATCGGTTATGCGCCGGATGCTTGGGATGGGTTGCTGCAATGGGCACGCGGCAAGAAACACAAGCCGGCATTGCTGGAGACCGCCGGGTTGGCGTTGCCGCGCGATGGCGGCGGGTTGTACGATCGATTTCGCGGTCGATTAATGTTTTCAATTTGCGACGAGCAAGGCCGGGTGGTTGGGTTCAGTGGGCGAATTTTGACTGACGCGAAAGATCAGCCCAAATACGTCAACTCGCCGGAGACACCGATTTTTCAGAAGGGCCGAATTTTGTTTGCGCTCGACAAGGCGAAGCGGTCAATTATCGAGGAAAAGTTTGCCGTCATCTGTGAAGGTCAGATTGACACGATTGCTTGTCACGAAGCCGGCATCACGAATGTCGTCGCACCGCAAGGCACGGCGTTGACGGAGCAGCACGCGCGAATTCTGAAGCGGTACGCTGAGGAAGTGGTGTTGATGTATGACGCGGATGAGGCCGGGCAAAACGCCATCGTCCGCAGTGCCGAACCGCTGTGGGAGGCTGGTGTGGCAATGCGTGCAGTGGTAATCCCGTCCGGTCATGATCCAGACAGCTTTATCAAAGCCGAAGGCGGCGAGAAGTTGCAGCAACTGATTGCAGGCGGCGAGAGTTTTTTCGCGTACCTACTGAAGCGGTTATCCCGACAACACGATCCCAGCACTGAGCGCGGTAAGCTTCAAATCGCCCGCCAAATGGCGGAGTGGTTGGTGAGGATTTCGAGCCCAGTATTGTTGGCGACATACACACAGCAGACGGCGCAACGATTGGATGTGCCGGAGGACGCGATTCGTCAAGAATTACGAAAACTACAACGAGACCGGCAAGGCGCGACAGCGGCATCAGCTCGTCAAAATGATGTAGAAGAAGCAATCATCGAAATGACGCCGAGCTTGCCGGCGGAGACGTTGCTACTCCAGTTAATGCTGACCGACGTGCGGTTGGTAGATTTGGCGTTGGAGCGCTTGGATCCGCTTTGGTTGACGACGAGCCTAGCCGGCGCGACAATCGGACGAGTGCTAAAGCTACATGCGGACGGCAAGTGGGATGGTCCGCACACGTTGATGAACGCGCCGGCAGACGAGGTAGAAGGACGGCTGGTGTCGGAGTTGTTGGTAAAGACGATGCCCGGGACGGCATTGGAAGCGGCAGCCGGTGATTGTCTGGCGACATTGGAGCGCACATACGTGAAGGGACAATTGCACGGGCTACGAAAGCGGTTGGGGCATGCTGATTTACCGACAGCAGAGCGTGTACGGTTGCAACGCGAGATGCTTGACTTAGAGCTGAAGTTGCGGCATACTTCATAGCTTTCGGGGAAACACCAGCAACGTTTTATATCGCACACTGTCTCTATGTCCAAAAAGATTGTTAAAGCCAAGCATCCCACGTCCGCCAAGCCAGCGCTGGGCGCCGTGGAAAAGAACCTTAAAATCAAGGAATTGATCAAACTCGCCAAGGAGCAGGGCTACCTGACGTATGGCGATTTGAACGAGGTCTTGCCGGACAACATCGTCTCTGCCGAGGAGTTAGACGAGATCATGATTGCGCTCCGCGGAATGGATATCGAGATCATTGATGCGTCCGAAGTGGACCGATTTAAGCGTGAGACGGCGGCAGTAGTTGAGGAGGAAAAGGAGCCAGTAAAGACGGACTCACGGCTCGATATCCTCGATGATCCGGTGCGGATGTATCTAAAACAAATGGGGCAAGTCCCGCTGTTGACCCGCGAACAGGAAGTCGAAATTTCCAAGCGCATCGAGACAGCAGAAGTACAGGTCAAATCTATCATTAATAGTTTTGGTTTTGCCGCTAAGGAGCATCTCAGCCTCGCTAATCGCCTGCTCAACGGCAAGGAACGATTCGACCGCGTTATTATTGATAAGAAAATTGACAGCCGGGAACAGTACATGCGCGCTTTGCCGAAGCTTTGCGCCAAGGTCAAGAAACTAGACGTCATGGTGGACCTCCGGTATGCGCGCGCTGCCAAACCTAACCTAGGTAAGGCGGAGTCGATTCGCGCGAGTCGTGAATTTAAGAAGGCTGATACGGGATTGCAAAAGATGTTCGATAAGTTTTTCTTCAAGCAAAAAGTCCTTGAAGAGTTTGTCGAACGAGCTAATGAAATTCGCGAGAGTTTTGACACTGCAGGGCACGAGTTGGCGCGGTTGGAGCGATTTCGCAAGTCCACCGGTACGACTGCTGAAAGTCGCGAGCTTGAGCGCAAGCTCCGGAATCACGAGTTAACCGTGCGCCAGTCGACAGATGATTTTCTCAAGACCCACGATGAATTGAAGACGTGGATGAAGAAAGGCGTGCAAGCCAAAGGCGAAATGGTCGAGGCGAATCTGCGCCTCGTTATTTCCATTGCCAAGAAGTACACCAACCGCGGTCTCTCGTTCCTTGACCTTATTCAAGAAGGCAACATGGGCTTGATGAAAGCCGTAGAGAAATTTGAATACCGGCGCGGTTATAAGTTTTCGACGTACGCTACGTGGTGGATTCGCCAAGCCATTACTCGTTCGATCGCTGATCAGGCGCGTACCATTCGCATTCCGGTGCACATGATTGAAACGATTAACAAGCTCATGCGCATCCAGAAGCAGCTTGTTCAGGAATTCGGACGAGAGCCCATTCCAGAAGAAGTTGCCGAGGAAATGCAGATGCCGGTTGATCGTGTCCGTGCCGTCCTAAAAATGGCACAACAACCAATTTCACTGCAATCTCCCATCGGTGATAGCGAAGACACCAATTTCGGTGACCTCATCGAAGACAAGAGCGCCGAAAACCCGTCAGAAATGGCATCCTACTCGCTATTGAAGGAGAAACTCGGCGATGTTCTCGAAACCTTAACCGAACGGGAACGAAGGGTGTTGCAGTTGCGCTTTGGGCTGGGAGATGGCTATTGCCGAACGCTGGAAGAAGTCGGCCGTCAATTCCGCGTCACGCGTGAGCGCATCCGTCAAATCGAAGCAAAAGCCTTGCGCAAGATGCGCCACCCGACTCGGCAACGCCAAATTGAAGGCTTCCTTCAAGTCCAGCAGCAGTGAAATAATCTTTTAAGCGTAGGATCCGCGACTAAGATGCTGGTGTTGCCGGGCCCGTAGCTCAGCGGTTAGAGCGGAGGACTCATAATCCTTTGGTCCTAGGTTCAAATCCTAGCGGGCCCACCAAAAATCAGCTACGGCGACACTCGCAAATGCGAAATGGATCACGCCATTAAACAGCCGTTACTGTTTCTTTTCTCATTTTTCGTTCGCCTTGCACCGTATCCATGGCTAACGAATCCGACGAACTGGCTCCGGGTGGACTTTTTTATGGTTCGCAATGTCGTCGCATTGTTGGTGCTAGCAATTGTCGCAGTTTGCTTCCGCCGTGTTTCACTGACAGACCGCGCATCAGTCCGTCAATGGGCGGTCGCCTACATTCTGCCGTTGTCAAGACGCTGGTGGCGGTGGATTGGGTGATGAGTTTTGACTATCCGTGGGTTTCGACGATGCTCCCGGCCATCTACATGATTGAATGTCTGTATGCCGGCTTGGCATTGGCCGGTATTCTCTGTTTTTTCGCGAGCGGCGACTACCCAATTGAACCGGCGACGGGACCGTCTACGATACAGCCAAGAATGCTGTTTGGATTTGCCCTATTTTGGAGTGGCTTAACTTTTGCCCAGTATTTAACCATCTGGTATGGCAACATTCCTGAGGAAGTGGTTTTTTTTCACGCGCCGCTTTTCCTTGCTGGGCGGAACGGGACTATTTGCTGCCAGCATTAGCCTACTCTTCGTGATTCCGTTTACTGTTTTCTTGGATTCATCGGGCCCGAAGAAATGCGCTGGCAGTGGCCGTGTTGGCACTAGCAATTCTGGTTGGCTTGTTAACCGCACGCCTCTTTCACATTCTGCCCTACGTACAGTTCAATGCCGGCTTGTTTGCGATTCAGCTCTGCGCCATGCTCGGAGTTATTATTGCAACGGTCTGTCAATCGAACCGGCCGGTTGCGCCATAATTAGTGCCGCCGGCTGTCCGCCTCGCACAAATCTAGCCATCGTCCGCATCTGCGGATCAATGTGATTAAAAAAACGTTTATAGGCGGCGCAGAGATAATTGAGCCCTGGTTCGCCATCAATCGTCCGCAGAAACCGGTGCTTCGGACACTCACCGTTGCAAGCAAAACGCACTTCACATTCCCGGCAATATTTCGGCAGCGTTATCAGCTTATCCGCGCCAAATTTGCGCTGTACCGGTGAGTTCACCAGCTCACCGAGCGATTGGTTGAGCAGGTTGCCGAGTTTGTAGCGTGGATAGACGTAGTGGTCACAGGCGTAGAGGTCGCCGTTATGTTCGAGCACGAGCGCATTACCGCAGGTTTCCGCAAACACGCACAGACTCGCGCTTGCGCCCATCCAACTCCCCAGCGCGGCATCAAACAATTGTACAAACACCTGACCAACATCCTGCCGAACCCACTCGTTAAAAATCTTAACCAGAAACTCACCATACTGCCTGGATTCAACGCTCCAAGCCGTGACCGGTTCACTCGGCGCCCACTTACCGGACGGCGGCGGTTCGGAAAAGTCGAGATTGGACTCCTTCGCGCTGGCATCCGGCTTGCGTTCCACCAACGGAATGAACTGTAAGTATTTCGAACCGGTTTCCTTTAGAAATCGGTACACCTCCAATGGCTGCTGCGAGTTTGCCCGATTGACAACGGTGAGCGTGTTGAACTCGGTTTGGTGCTTCTTGAGAAATCCCAAACCGCGCATCACCCGTTCGAACGATGACTTACCGGCTTTGTCCACCCGGTACCGGTCGTGTAATTCGCGCGGACCGTCGAGGCTGAGGCCGATTAGAAAACTGTTCGCGGTAAAAAACTCACACCATTCGTCATCAAGCAGGATCCCGTTGGTCTGGAGTGCGTTACTGATGCGCTTGCCGGCAGCGTGTTTTTGCTGGAGCACGACGACTTGACGGAAATAGTCCACACCTAGTAATGTCGGCTCGCCACCCTGCCATGCGAAACTGATTTCCGGCACATCCTGTGACGCGATATACTGACGAATATATTCCTCAAGCACTGCCGGTGCCATCTGGAAACTTGCACCAGTCGGATACAATTTTTCTTTTTCGAGATAATAACAGTACCGGCAGTCTAGATTGCAAATCGGCCCGACCGGCTTAGTCATGACGTGATAGGCAGAAACGTGAGTGGTAGTCGACATTTTAGTTTGGCTTGTCGGGCGACTTTCGCATATTTTCGCCCGCATGCAAGACGACAGCATTCGTCAGAAACTGACAATCCTAGCCCGGCAACACAGCTTGAATGTTACCGGCGGCAAAATCCGCCGCACTTCATCGCGCTTTTGTTTTGGTGTCGAACACGGCGACTACAATGGCACCGAGTTGTTCGGCGTTGGCACTGACCGATTTATCTGGCTAGCCTACCGGCCTAATGACTCCGGCCGGATCCGCCTGTTCAGCGATAATTTTCCAGATGACGGCGTGATTGATTTTCAACCCGGTCAGATTCCCCCGCCCTGCTCCGCTGGGATTGCAAACACTTGGGCGCGCTTTGCCTACGGTGTGGATTTCGTTCTCCGCCGCGCCGGCTTGTCGGTGACACGCGGGTTCGACGCCGTGTTGCATGGCAACATCCCCGGTGGTGGCATGTCGCGCTCGGCTTCGTTGACATTGAATCTGATTCTCACTGTTTTTGAAGTCAACGGCATACCGGCGCAAGACGGCATGCAGATCGTTGACCTCGCGCAAGCGGTCGAGAATGATTACATCGGCTCGCCGTGCGGCAAGCTTGACCAGATCATGATTTACTTTGCCAAGGCCGGCATGGGAACGCACTACAATCCCAAGACGCGCGCAATCAGCTACGTCCCACTCGGCAAAGGCGCAATCGATTTTCGGATCGTCAGCCTTGATACCGGCACAGTCCGTCCCGGCTTGGAGAAATCCACCTACAAAATCCGCCGAGCCGAATGCGAGGAACTTGCCAAGCTGGCCAACCTCACCTGCCTAGCGGATGTGCGCGACGAGAATCTTTACCGGCAAATTACCAGTCGCTTCCCGTCACTCGCGCCACGGTTGACCTACATTTACAACGCGCAGCGCCGGTTTTCCGAAATGCTGGCGGCGTGGAAAGACGGTAACATCGAAAAAGTCGGCGCGATTTTCCGGCAAGATGGAATTGGCTTGCGTGACGATTACCGAATTTCTGGGCCGGAACTCGAAACAATGTGCGACATCGCTCGCACGGTCTCCGGCGTGCTCGGCGAACGGATGCTCGGCGGCGGCGACAAAGGTGCGGCTGGCGCGTTGGTCCGTGCCGATGCTGTCGAAGCCCTGCGCAACGCTGTCCAATTCGGCTACCCGCGCAGCCATCCCGCCTATGCCGATAAGCTTGCCGTCCACGTTTGCGGACTTGTAGATGGCATCACACTCCTGCCGGGAATCTAATTAGTCCGACTGCGCGGCATTCCGCCATTATTTCGGAGTTACGTCGTCGCCTTGGCCGCGCTCGTCGTTGCCATTCGGTCCTGATGAGTAAACGCGCAATCCTTTTTCGACAATTATCTTGTAAGGCTTTCCCCATGGATCCAACAACTCGCCATGCGCACTGACTTCTTTACCTTCAGCATTAATGTAATCAAGGCGTTTCGGGTTCTGACCATCAACACTCTCACCGCGCAGCAACCGGCAAATCGTTGCGCAGTCACCGTGTGGCAGTTCGCCTTGCTCGCTCGCGTAAGCACTTAGCGCCTGCATCAAAGCGTTGACGTCATTTTGTGCTTTGCTGTGGCGGCGAATCGGTCCGCTGATTAAAAATCCGGCCAAGACCAAGCCTGGCAAGCCGATGCAAACAATCAGCACTGTCCGCTTCGCAAGAGCTTGTTTTTTGGATTTTAGTTCGCCGGTAGGCATTGTAACAACACTTGCGCAGCCGCTTTCCAACCTACGTTCTCAAACTGACGGTTGGACCACGGCGGCGCATTAATAACTTTCTTCAGAAGCTCCCGCGCCTCTATATTCCGGTGAACATCCCGCAAGGCTTCGGCGAGATAAAGCATATTTTCTGGATAATCTGGAAACAATTCAGCGGCGTGTTGCAACAACCTCAGCCCCTTACGCGAACTACCGATGCTGACCGGTGGCGACGGCGTCCGTAACAACAAGATACCCAGCACCCGTACCGGCCCACCATAATCATAGCGTTCGTCCAATGCCATTGCCCGCCGCAATGCCGGTTCCATTTCGCCAACAGCCTTCAACCCGTACCCACGATCTGCATCGGCGAGTAGCCCGACCGTGATTGCATACCAGTAATGTCCCTCCACCCGCTCGGGTTGCAACTCGCGCGCCTGCCGGGCAAGCAGGATCCCGTGCTTGGCGGCGGTAATCCGAACGGTGACATTGGCTTCGTTGTCCGCTACAAACGCCCACGCTTCGGCGGCCTGCCACTGCGTGTCATAATCGTTTGGTAATCCGCGCGCGACCCGGTCGAGTGTCCGTGCCGCCTTATCCATCCGCGCCAAAGTGCGGGGCTGCTCTGCAGTGAGTGCGTGCGCCGCAGTGCGCATGGCCACAATTTCATCCGTTGTTAACAACGATGATTCAGCCGAATCAAACCGCACTCGCTGGATGCTCGAGCAACTCACCGCGCAACACCAGCCGGCCAAAATCAGCCACGCGCTACTTCGCATGGAAGCGCTCTCGAGCTTGCTGTAATCGCGCCACGTTTATCTCCACGAACGATTGGATGCGGACACTGTCGAGAATCTCGACCGGTGTCGACAGCAACGCGGCCTTCACCTTACCGGCGTCACACTTGCCGGCAATCGTCACCACCAAATTCCCCGGTAACTCATCCGAAGTGAATACCGCTTTCAGCTGCGGCCCTAACTCTGCATCGGCGTGAACGACCTGCCACGCCCCCTCTTCCATCAACACCGCAGCCGCAGCGTTCTTCGTGCCCTCAATTAAATCCAGCACTGCGCCCTCGACGTCCACGACCGTCTGCAACCGCACGTCCACGCCAATCTTGCCTTGTAAAATCACATCCGCCACAAATCGCGGCTCTGCCGCCAGCGGTGTTGCAATCATCTTCCCAATCAACGTCTCCAATACCGTGCCGGTGGTGACAAGCACGTACCGTTCTGTCGCAACCTGGTGACGTTTGATTTCCAAAAGCGGTTCCATGCCAAACATTTTCCCGTGAGCTAGATAAAACCCCGGCGTCACAATCCCAACTACTGGCTTACCGGTGGCGCAATACTCCGCCGCCTGACCGGGGTCGTTCAACACGAGCGGTTCAAATACCACACCGGTCTTCTGTCCGACATATGCCGTCAATAGCGCGACTGTTGGCCCAGCGCTTTCCTGCGTGGCAAACTTCTCGCCGGTTTTCAGAAATAAAAAACCGGCTGCCAAAATTAGCATGAAATTCATGCCCGGTATTTCACCCAATTCTTGGCGACAATCCAGAGTTTCTCGCCAGTCGAGAGGCGTACCCGCCCATCGAACACCGCGTAGCCGGTGTGTTCAATTTTGTCGAGAATGCCGCCGTAAATTCCGATCATTACAGCCAATGTACTCCGGCTGTCCGCGTCAATCAATCCGAGCAGCGGTTGCGCCTTAACGTAAAACTCCCGCGCCCGCGCGACCTCAAATTCCATCAACTCGACAAAACCGGGCGTGAAGTTGGAATCTAAAATGTCCGCATCGCTGACACCAAAGCGTTGGCGGTCTTCTGCCGGTAGGTAAATCCGGCCAAGCTGCGCGTCTTCCTTTACGTCGCGCAAAATGTTCGTGAGCTGGAAAGCAATGCCACAGGCTTCACCAGAAACCTTCACCGCGTCATCCTTGAAGCCAAACACCGGCAGCACAACCAGCCCGACTACCGACGCTACGTGGTAGCAATACCGGTAAAGCTGATCAAAGGTCTCATACCGCGTGACAGCCTGATCCATTTCCGTGCCGTCGAGCAATTCGTGAAAATAGCGGTTCTCAATTCGGTAGCGCTGCACCGTGTCCACTAATGCCGGTAAAATCGGATCGTCGCACTTGCCATCCGCTAACGCCGCATTCACGCTCGCGCGCCATTGTTTCAAACCGGCCGATGCGAGGGCCTGGTTGCCGGCACCATCAGCAATGTCATCACTGCGGCGCATGAACGCATAAATTGCGCACATCGCCCGGCGCTTTTCCGCCGGCAAACTAATGAACGAGTAGGCAAAATTCTTCCCAGTACGGCGCGCAATTTCGCCGCAACGACGGTAGGATTCCTCTAGTGTAACACTCATTGCGACGAATTATCCCGCGCCTGAGCGAGTAGCAGAAGGATCGCCTTTTGAATGTGCAGGCGGTTTTCGGCCTGATCGAAAATCGTCTGCTGATGCGCCGCAAACACTTCGCCGGTAATCTCCTTACCACGGTATGCCGGCAAGCAGTGCATCACCAACGCGCCGGGCTTGGCGGCTTTCAGAACCTTGTCATTGATTTGATACGGCGCCAGCGTTTTAAGCCGGGCTGCCGATTCGGTTTCTTTGCCCATCGAAACCCACACATCGGTATACACCACGTCGGCATCCCGGACGGCGGCGGCAAAATCTTCCGTGACGTGGATATTACCGTCAGCGCGGGCGAGCCAGTCCTGACCGGGTTGAAATTGTTTGGGTGCGGCGACCCACAATTCCATACCGGTCTTAGCTGCGCCGAAGAGCCATGAATTACAAACATTGCAAGCGCCGTCACCGGCAAAGACCACCTTGCGACCTTTCAAGCTTCCAAGTTTTTCACTGATCGTAAATAAGTCGGCCAAGACCTGACACGGATGCTCATTGTCGGTCAGACCGTTGATTACCGGCATCGTGCCGGCAGACGCAAACTCCTCCACATCGCTCTGCGCAAATGTCCGGATCACGACGCCGTGAACATACCGTGACAAGACCCGCGCTGTGTCCGCAATCGTCTCGCCGCGGCCCATTTGAATGTCGGTTGCTGAAAGATAAAGTGATGCGCCGCCGAGTTCCTGAATACCGACCTCGAAACTCACGCGGGTTCGCGTGCTGGCTTTATTAAAAATCAGCGCCCACGTCTGCCCCTTCAACGGTGCCGCCGGCGACTTGCCACGCGCGGCTTTTAATTCTTTTGCCAAATCAAAGATTTTAGCAATCGTTGCCGGACTGAGCTGTTCCAGCGTCAAAAGATGTTTCATATTGCTGCCAATGTTTGTCGCATTTTTTCGACTGCTTCATCCACTTCGGCACGCGTGACATTCAACGCCGGCAAGAATCGCACTACGTGGGTCCCGGCAATCACGCCAATCAAGCCGAGCTCCGCCATTTTCAGGATGACCGGTTTCGCTTCGACATTCAGTTCCACGCCAATCATCAAGCCGATGCCGCGCACTTCCTTGATGCCCGGCAACTTCCGCAACTCACCCATGAAGTACTCGCCGGTTGTCCGCGCGTGTGCCATTAATCCATTCTTCCCGATTGTCTCCAGCACTGCCAACGACACGGAACAGGCCAGCGGCGTGCCGCCAAACGTCGTCCCATGCGTACCGGGACCGAGCACATCCTGATATGGCTGCCGGGCCCAAATCGCGCCCATCGGGAAGCCGCCGGCTAGTCCTTTCGCCCACGAAATCGCATCCGGCACCGCATCCGGTGCGATGGCTTTGAAGCCACAGAACTCGCCGGTCCGACCGATACCGCATTGAACTTCGTCATACATTAACAAAAGTTGCCGCTCATCGCAGAGTTGGCGCAAGCCGCGCAAAAACTCCGGCGTAGCCGGCCGGATACCGCTTTCGCCTTGAATTGGCTCCAGCAAAATTGCCGCCGTCTTCGGCCCAATAGCTTGCCGGACAGCTTCAAGATTGTTAAACGGCACATGCCTGAAACCTTCGACCAATGGTGCGAACCCGTGTTTTACCTTATCCTGCCCGGTCGCCGAAATGCCAGCCAGCGTCCGCCCGTGGAAGCTGTTCAGGAAGGTGATGATCTCGTACCGGCCATTGCCCGACTTCCGCGCCAGTTTATAAAGCGCCTCGTTGGCCTCGCCGCCAGAATTGCAGAAGAATACCTTACCTGGCGTGCCAACGAGCTCGACCAGTTTCTTGGCCAACCGGCCTTGCGGTTCGTTGTAGTAAAGATTCGAGACGTGGACGAGCTGCGCCGATGCTTCGGCTAACACATTTGTCAGCGCGGCGTGACCAAGCACATTGACGGCAATTCCGCCACCGAAGTCGAGGTACTCCTTGCCATCAGCGTCCCACACGCGCGCGCCTTGCCCGCGGACAAACGCCAGCGGGTACCGGCCATACGTTGGAATCACATATTGGTCAAATAGCGCAACAATCTCTTGGCTGCGAGTCATAAACCATCATTTTGAGGCTACCGGCCAGCTGTTGCAAGGATTTTGCGTCGCTACCGGTCATCCAAAAGGCGGTCAGGATTTCATGATTTCCGTGCCAATGCCTTTGTCAGTGAAGATTTCCAGCAGCACGGCGTGCGGAATTCGTCCATCCACGAAGTGTACACGGCGCACGCCGGCGTTCACCGCCTCGACAGCACTGTCCACTTTCGGAATCATACCTTTGTCCACAACACCGGTCGCCTTGAGCGCCGGCACGTCATTCGTCTCTAAATGCGAAATCAAAGTCGCCGGGTCTTTGGGGTCGCGCATCAATCCCGGCACGTCACTCATAAAAACCAGACGCCGCGCACCAACCGCAACCGCCAACTTCGCAGCGGCCACATCGGCATTGATGTTATACGCGTGACCATCTTCACCTAGCCCGATTGGACTAATCACCGGCGTCACCGATGACCGGAGGTATTTCTTAATCGCCTCAACATCGACATCGACGACTTCACCGACATAACCAAGATCAACGCCGTCCTGCACCAGCTTCCGGCATTTGAACACATCCCGGCCATTAAAACTCCGCGCCTTGCCGCCGAGCTTCTGAATCATTTCCACAATGTCACGATTGGTGACATTGAACAGCACGTCCTCGACAACCTTCATCGTGGCGTCGTCAGTTACGCGCATGCCTTTGATGAAGTTGGCTTGAATACCGGCCTTCTCCATCGCCTTCGTAATCGCCTTTCCGCCGCCGTGAACAACAACCGGGTTGATGCCGACAGCTTCGAGGAAAACGACATCCGAGGCGACGCCGGTCCGAACCTTCTCGTCCGGTGAGTCCATAAAACTACCGCCGTATTTCACCACAAACGTCGAACTCCGAAACCGCTGCATGTACGGCAGCGCTTCGAGCAAAACGCCGGCCTTCTGAATTAGATCGTTCATTCGCCCTTGTTGAACGTGACGTAGTTCTCAGTCAAATCGCAGGTGTGCATTGTGCACCGGCCGTGGCCAAGATGCAGATCAATGCGAATTGTGAACGTTGGCGACTTGACGATCTTCTTTAGCTTCGCCAAGGGCGTCCGCGTGGGCTGACCAACCTTCACGGCAGCAAGACCGTTGTAGGCGATGTCCACCTGCTCTTCCACAACCTTGCACCGGCTGTAGCCGATGGCGTCCATCAACCGGCCCCAGTTTGGATCGCCGCCGCACCAACTCGTCTTCACCAAGGCCGAATTGCACACCGCCCGCGCCGCAAACTCAGCGTCCCGGTCGCTCTTCGCACCGTGGACTTCCACCGTCACAAACTTCGTCACGCCTTCGCCGTCTTGCACAATCATCTTCGCCAGTTCGAGGCAGACATAATTCAAGGCCGCCTGAAAATCCGGCATCGGCACCTTACCGGCGACGCCGTTCGCGAGACAGAGCACCGTGTCATTCGTGCTCATATCGCCGTCAATACTGATCTTGTTAAAACTCTGACTCACAGCCTGCCGGAGCGCGCGTTGCAACGCGGCCCGCGGCACGGCGGCATCGGTGGTGATAAAGCTGAGCATGGTCGCCATGTTCGGATGAATCATGCCGGCGCCCTTGGCAATACCGCCGACGTGAAACTTGCCGACGCGCACGGCGCATTCTTTCGCGAAAGTGTCACTAGTCATGACGCCGAGCGCCGCATCATGCGCGCCATCCCGGCTGAGATGACGGAGCAATTTCTTGATCCCGGCTTCGATCTTCACAATCGGCAGCATCACGCCAATCCGCCCGGTCGAGCAGACCAAGACTTGCTCAGTCGGCGCTTCCAACCGGCGGGCAACAGCTGCGGCCATCGCCTGCGCGTGGATGTAACCCACCTTACCGGTGCAGGCGTTGGCGTTGCCGGAATTGGCGACAATGGCCCGCGCCTTGC
>JBAWWR010000042.1:0-19658 GCA_037146675.1 Verrucomicrobiota bacterium
ATTGCCGCGTGAGAAACAAGTCGCATAAACGGGATATTTCGACAGGCTGCTAGACAGGCAATCCCATCTTGTGCGCACGCACTGCATCAGTAATGCAAAAAGCCCTAGCATGCTAATTGCGTAGGGAACGTCTTTCCAGAGGGTGATTGTCATCAGCCCGTTTACAGGTGAAAGGCTAAACAGCATAGTTATGACAATTCGTATGTTTCGTGGGACACCCCACAGCGCCAACTCTCGCATCGTCAATCCGAAAACGCTCGCCAAGGCCAATATTTGTGCCATCGCAACTGCGGCCGGAGACAACCATACCCGGGTGAAAAGCCAATTTGTCAGCGTATGAAAGGCCGGGTGATTGTTATTGAAGTGCCCTGTGAGCATTTGTCCCCATTGGTCAACCGAGTCGGAACTCATGATCCCAGGCCAGAAGGCGAGGAGGTAAGCGGTCCAAATAAGCGCGCAAGGTAGTGCATAAGCAATCCAGCAAAAAATGACTGACGGTTGTTGTTCTTGATGATCTGGCACCGGCCGCGTGGCGAGCCATCCGGTAATCAATAGTAGCAAGTATCCGATACTGATTGTACTAGCCACAAAAGCGAGCACGGCGAAACAAGGCGACAGGCAACTCAAAGGTACAGGGATCGTGATTGCCAACCAAGCCCCTGCCGCCAAACAGGACACATACCACGTGATAGGCGCGCGAGGCGATAACCGTCTCAGGATTCTTATTGCCGAGAAAATCATAAAATTCTTAATCGCAGTTAGCTAGATCGTAACCTCGGGCCTGAATACATTTTCGAACCATGGACAACCTAAGGTTGTACGGGTTCTTCAAAAGGACCTCCATCTTCACGTATGGCATACCGGCGCGGATCAGGAGGTCCGGGTAGTAGATACTCGGGTTCCGTCTTTTTAGAAGCCAGCGACACACCTTCCGTTTGAAAATTAAATCATTTAGGAAATTTCGTTGAAGTTCCTGAACTTGGAACGCTGCGCGACCAGTTAGCCCTTGATCTCTTAAGTAAAGGGTGATCCCGATTTCGTAGGCGAAGATGGTTCCGTCCTTGTTCCGGTACGGAAGGACGCTGGTCCAGAAATCCTGGAAGGCCTTGGAGGAAAGTGCGGATTTTCGGAATACCATAAAATAGCTCTGGATGTGTGGGGTAGGAAATTGGTGCTCGGTTAGTCCCCAGAAATCGCAAGTCTGGCCAGCCATGCGATCAAAGAGAATCTGAAGCGGTCTGAAGGGCCCGGCGATGCTTGAATTCGTCAGGAGCAACTCATCCCAGTCCCCTAGAGAAACAGCCTTGAGAGCGGCTTGCCACATGGAAAAATCGAAACCTTGATTCTCCCTGACTGACGCGTGCAGGACCAATGGACGGATCTTGTCCAGTTCGCTTATGGGAAGTGATGAGTTTGAGATGAAGTGGATTTCGCCCCCTAGTGCGTGCAAACCCTCTAAGTGATGACAGATGTACGGACGGATCCGGTGCTCGGGATCGAAGTGGGCGAATAAGATCAAGCGCTTCACGAGAAGTCCTCACGGCTAATGGCTGCTATTGTCGCAAGAGCACTTGGCTTACTGATGCCATGCGACCATAGCCAAGATAGATTATCCCTACTGGCGCTCACTTCACAGGCCTTCGTCCGATTCAACTTTTACCCTCATGCAGCTCCCGCCGAGTTGTGTCCGTCAAGCTCTGCAATTTGGTCTTGTCGTTGTCTCTATTCCCCACGTCGGGAGTCAGTTTGAGTTGGTTGAACACAGAGATGATGAAAGAAATTGTCTGGTTCATGGAATCTTAGTCTGAAGATGATCCCCTAGTCGTGCGTCGCCATCGTCCTACAAGCCAGAACCAAAGGGACGATCTTCGTTGAGCTACCGCCGCATTAGCAGCAGCGACCCTTGACTCCTCAGCTGCCTGCACCACTAGTGGAAAAAGGCTCAACCCTTTTACTCTCGAACCATGTGTGACACTCGCCAAGAACCGAGACAGCAACAAATAGTGCCGCTCACGATTCATACCGTGAATCATAGACCCGGGTCTCGATCGATAAAAGAAATGCAGATCATTTGTCACCAAGAAACGATGGCCTTCGTGAGCCAAGCGCAAGTAGAGCGCCCAGTCCTCAAAACTATCGAGAGTTTCGTCATATCGATACTCATCAAAAAGCTTCCTTCGCATCAGAGAGCACGCTGTTGAAAAGCGATTCGCGGCCATTCCAAGCGATGGCACGTCGCCGAGAAACAATGCGTAGTCACGGAAATTACGTTCAGCCAGATCTGCATTGGATTCGAAGTACGCACAGGATGGGACCACGACATCGTAGTCTAGCTGTGTCTCCAAAGCACGGACAGCAATCTCAACGAAGGTTGGTGAAATGCAGTCGTCCGCATCGAGTGGTAGAATGTACTTACCACGGGCAGCACGAATACCAATATTGCGAGCCGCAGAGAGTCCGCGGTTCACAGGATTACGTATGAGGCGTAGCGGACGATTTACACCTTCCTTCTCAATCCGCTCAAGTTCGAGCCGATCAAAGCCTTCCGTAGACGCGTCATCAACAAGAATAATCTCGATGTTTGAATGCGTGCTTGCAACAACGCTGGCAAGCGTTTTGGGCAAGTATCGTGCAAGGTTGTAGTTAGTGATAATGACGCTGGCCAGCACATCGGAGACTGGGGGGGTACTCCGGGCTGGCCGGCATACATGGTGCCAGTAAGGTTCGGTCGCTGCCCATTTCACAGGTTCGAGCTTGGGAGTCCGCCAAGCACGCTCGATAGCTTTCACCAAACCTTCAACAGTTCCATCCGATTTGTAGCAATTCAGTCCGTCAATAAACGGAGTCTCTTCACCAAACGCAATGCATTCACCATTCAAAACGAGCGTGCCGCCCATGGCTGCAGCCTCGTAGGCTGTAAGATTGGTGCTTTCATATGCCGAAGGTATAACAACAATGGAATGGGACATTAGCATTTCACGCTCAGGATTCGGTGATGAGAACAAGAATCGCGACTCAAGGTCTCGCGGTATGATTGCACGAATGCGGGCGAGATAAGCGGGATCTTGTGCATGACAAGCAAGCACGGCTCGCCCTTGAAACTCCGGACAGGTATGCATGAAATGGGCAGCCGCACGTACAAACACCTCGGGGCGCTTGAACATCTGGATCTTCGTCGGAAACATCAAGTCGCACGCGGTTTCATGACCGCGCGTCTTCGCAATGTTGTCTCCCCACACGACCGGTGGAAACTCGATCTTCACCTTCTGCAGCCAGTTGTCGCCAAAGCCGTAATAGTTGGCATTAAAACGCGCAACAGTGGGAAGGCTTGCGATAACCAGTTCAGCATCGGCAAGCGCCTTGCGTTCAATCTCCAAGTACCCCGCCTGCTCGAATGTTAATGGGCGAGCCTCGAACTGTTGAAGGATTCCATCGGTAGTGTGAAGTCTAATGGCCAGAACTGTGCTGCCAAAGTCGCGACCGAGAAGTTTCTCCTGAAGAGTGCAGAATGCCCACCCCCGGTAGTCTGGAAACTCAATGACATCGAATTGTGTTCCATTGGCATACATCCTCTTGAGCGTCAGCATGATGTCGAGTGACTGCGCATGCATCACTGTGTCCGTATACGCTTTCGCGGGTGGGTAGGCCGTGTTGAATTCAAAAGACGGTGCCCAGTCTTGTCGCATCACAACCAAGTGAAGGGATACTCTCCCTCCAAAGTAAGCGGTCACTTTGGAAGCATCTATGCCTGTGTATGTGGGAACGAGTATGTGAAACTCAATCTCAGAATCGAGCGACTGACTCTGAAGAATAAGGTTGTGCAGTATCCTCCCAATACCACCCGTCGTCATTGGAAATAACTCGTCAGTAACTAGGCAAATCCGCCGCATTGTTATTGCTCCAGCAAGGCTAAGCAGTGCTCGATTGCTTCGGACGTCAAACAAGAAAAATAGTTATCCATCATCTCTTTGAACTCCTTGGAACCTCGATTTCTAGAAACTCCTGCAGTGTCTGTAGGGCACAGGCATTGTAACCGGGTGCATACTCACGATACGCAGCAATGATAGCATCGCGTTCAGCCAATGCTGTACGGGCATACTGGGCAATAGTCGATGCATTATCAGGGCAGGGCACCACAAGACGATCGTGCAGGAACTGATGATCTTGGAAGTAGTGCGAGGTTGGCCCCAAGAGGCACGGTGCGCCAACCGACAAGCTCTCCAGAGGAAGCATCGGGGCGCATTCGCTGAAAGTGACGGATAAGTTCAAATGCATTTGTGCCAAGATCCTTGGCATCTGATCTTGTTCAATAGGCTGCTGCTTGAGCTTGCCGCTAAGGCTGAGAGATTTCGCAAATTCTATCGCACGCTTACCCATACCCGCAGCGTGTACCTGTGCGTTTTCCACCATGCTCGTAGCCGCTATCACAGAATACGGTAGTTTGCGCCAGGTCTCAGTATTCAACGACCACAAACCGAGGTGCGGTCCGCCTGCCAACGGAACGGACGGGCCTAGGGGTATTTTGCGCACCATGTTCATCACGAAACCCGTGCGAATACCGAGACGGGCTGCCACAATCTCAGCCATACCTTTCTTGGCGAAGCCCCACTTAGACACCGCGCCGCTGCGGCAGAGCTGCTCCACTAGGCAAAAACCTTCCCAAGAATAATCTTCGCCCGACTGCGCGAAGGTGCCATGCCAGATGACACAAATAGGCACCTTCGGTGCCTGCTGCCTCAAGGCTGTCACCAAGTGTTTGTAGGTATGAGGAAAACCTTGGATGACCACGCAGGAACACCTCGCCTCGGCCAGCACTCGGGCGTGGTGTAGCGCCGAAATCTCATCGAGAGTATCATCGATAAAATGCATCTCTTCAAAAAGTTGCTGGGCCGAACTGCGTATGCCGTACCACTGCGGGCACTGCACAGAAACGGGTACTGGCCGACGGTTCAATCGTTCGATCCATTCCGACTCGGACTTGGAGAATTCGCGGCGTCTTGGCGCAACAGGTGCGACTGCTAGCGTATCACAAGGTTCTGATGAACCTTTATCAGCGGGCGAAGGATGTATGACCTCGATGCGTTTTCGTCCGAGCCGTACGCACAGACTACCATCTTTGGCGCTGTACAAATCAAACTTCAGCCTTCTGCGGCGCCATAGCACCTCCACCTGCCCACCCGATGGATGCGTCAGAAACTGCAACTGCGTGTCTCGAGGGCATGCAAACTCGGCGTAACCGTTGCCACAACTAACAAGGCAAAAGCCTGAATGGGTATTTTGATTACTTCGCAATTCCCAAGCACCCCTGGTGAGAATTGGCCTTAGATCGATAGCAACCCCGCCAGGTTCGATGGCGGCCAACAGCCACACTTCGTTTCCCTTGCTGGCGCGATTACGCTGGCTAAATGAGCGAATGCGCACATGCTCTGGAGGTACAGGCGGAAACCCAGCAGAATTCCAACCTTGCATACAGCTCAGGAAGCGGTAGCTACGCGACTGCTTGATCTCCCACAATTCAGCGACCACCGAACGAACTTGGCTCAGCAGTTTGATATCCTCGGTGACGACCTCCTCTCCGATTGCAGTGTTGCGGGAGAACAACTGTTGAGTCAGCTTCTTTGGATTCTGCCGTGACAACACGAACGAGCCGAAGGGACGGTCAATGTAGTCAGTGAAAAGCGCCTGTCGTCGCAAAGAGAATCCCTCAAACTCCTTAGCGTCCCAGACACTGAGATGTCGCTCATACACATTCTCGTAGATATCTACCTGCGACCAGTCGGCCCCTAGCGGTATGTTGACCAGCACATACTCACTGGCCGACAGTGCCCAGTCGAGCAACTGATAGGCTTCTTTTTTTTCAAAGTGTTCCAGAACGTCACCGAAGATCACGACGTCCCACCCCTCACCAAGGCTTGTTCTCAACGTACGGAAATCGCCGATGTGGATTCTGTCGTAAAAGGTGCGGTGATAATCCTCAATACTGGGCGCGAAACCCTCGACGCCCTCGATATGTACCTTCCAATTCTTCCGGAGCACGCGTCCATACCAAACATCGCAAAACTCCCTTACAATCATCCCCCAGCGACCGAAGCCCACACCGATGTCGAGCACGCGCTTGGGCTCGATCTTCATGAGAGCCTCGATGCAAAACGGAATATTCTGCCAATTGCTTGTTCCCATATCTTGTCTCTCTGCTGCCATTTTTATAATTTTATCTATGTTTTATTATTCTACACGATTCTTGATCACCTGACTCGCACGACGGCGATTGCAACAGAGCAAGTTAGTGATCGTGTACACTCTACGTTAGTTGGCTCAAAACCGCGCGTAGTTGCTGGCGCAACTCCGCGGCCTCCTGGATACGTAGGCGATTCTCTTGCACCTCGTTCAGCGTCGGCTGCAAATCCACCTCGGCCCTTTTCAGCAACGAGGCGATGACTGACGACCCAGAGTAAACGGGGCGCGAACGATCCAGAATTATCCGATGCGGCACATGCGCCAGGTAACCCCCGTCCAATAACTGACATTCAACCTCTAGGGTTCGATATGCCTGCACCAGATCATGGAACCAGCAACCATCGTGATCGCTCGCTATCAGTGGACAATCCCTTGCGGTTTCCAAGTGAAACACCTGCCATCGTGCCACCCGCATGAGCTCCCGCAAAACTACCGGCAGGTCTTGCGGTCGGACATGCACGAGCACTTCCGCCGTGTAAACGATGTCAAAAGCTCCATCCGCGTAAGGAAGCTTTCCGACTGGCTCCCCCACCGTCACGTGGCTTTTAACCCATTCCGGCTCCGCCCAAGCGGCAAAGCCAGATACCATCGTCGGGCTCTGATCGTAGCCATGCACATCAATGCCAGGAATTTGGCTAAGATACTTCAAATGCCTACCAAACCCGCAACCAAATTCCAACACTCGCGCCGGCGAAGAATGATTCATATAATCGGCAAGCAATACTTCCTGAAGATGATACAGAACACTGCCTCGCTTCCGTCGATCATACTCGGTTGGCCAGCCCTGACCCTGCTCTTGCCAGTAGCGATAATTTGCAGCCGTTGTCTCTGTTTTCATGAAATTCCTTACGCGGACGTGTCGTGCGCGTCTCAATTGTTAGCTATGTGCAACGAGTGTTCTTTTTCAGCGACGCTGCCAATCTTTATCTGGATTGGGCAAGAAAATTTGTAATGAACAGGCCGGTTAGGGTCTGGAATGATAACAAAGGCAGCACAACTATCAATTTGGTCGAATAAAACGTTGTCTGAGTAGTCCCGTTCCTTTACCCGATTAATGGACACACAGACACCATAGCTTCCTGAACGCAGTTGGTTCAGAAAAGAAAAACTCACCTTGCCCTGTTCTTCCTTGCCTACGGATGGAAGGATCACTCGCTCATCGAAAGTTGTTGTCCCCATGAGATCAATCCCGGCTGTGTCCCTCACTACGAATGATATACTGAGATTGGTCGTGGCGATGTGCGCCCGATACCATACATGAAGCCGCACCTCCTCGCCAAAGCGAAAGGCTCTGGTTGGCTGCCCATGCCTGTCTGATAACTCTGCCTTTTCGATTTGCACATGCCCTGTACCGTATCGCAAAGCGCCAGAAACCTGAGATTGAAATTCGACGGGCTTCTGTAGATCTTTCTGTGCAATCAGTGCGTCAGCGTTAGTTTGTTCTCGGATATAATTGAAGTAGAGATTAACGGCTTGTTCTGCAGATCCACAAAAGGCTGTTTTACCCCCAAGTAAGAACAAACCACGGTTGCAAATACTCTTGATGGTGTCCGGCGAGTGGCTCACAAACAGCAAAGTCAATCCATTGTCACGCATCTGTCGAAGTCTGGCCACGCATTTCTGCTGAAACCCGTAGTCTCCCACCGCGAGAATCTCGTCCACAATCAGGATGTCGGTTCGAGAGAGATGGCAACGGCAAAAGCCAGACGCGCGAACATGCCGCTCGAGTAGGTTTTGACCGGTTCCTCGATGAACTCGCCAATGTCGGCAAATGCCGCGATGTTGTCAAACCGCTTTTCCATCTCGCGACTAGGGATTCCCCAGATAGCCCCATTCAGAAACACATTTTCTCGTCCTGTAAATTCTGGGTTGAATCCGCTGCCCAATTCCAATAATGCCGCCACCCGACCTCGAACCTCAACTTGCCCCTCGCTGGGCGCAAGCGTGCCAGCTAGAATCTGCAACAGCGTTGATTTCCCTGAACCGTTACGCCCGACGATGCCGATGCTCTCGCCGCGTTGCACCTCGAACGACACATCGCTCAGCGCATAGAAATTCCGAAACGACTCATGCGACATCCGCTGGCAGAAGTCGCGCGCCACCGCCGGCAGAAATGGCCATTGCCCGATCTGGCCGAGCAACGGCCCGTGCAGCCGCGCAGCCGGTGATGACCAGATCGTGTAGGCCTTGGACAGGTTTTTGACTGCGATGACAGGATCGGAACTCACTTCTTGTGTTTCGTCGGTTTCTTTGTACACTTCATTTGTTAGTTGCTCTACTCAATCTTATCTGGCAAACGAATTATGCTGTCAACTGCACAATCAACTACCCTCACGCCACCGCTCCGCGACCTGCTCCTGCCGTGGCGGGTCGTCCGCCATTTTCGTCAGTACGCCGGGTTGATTCAACAATTCGTCAAACGCGAGGTGCTGGTGCAATACCGTGGCTCGTACCTCGGCTGTTTCTGGGCGCTGCTGCGACCATTGGCGATGCTGACGCTCTACACAATCGTGTTCGGCTACATCTTCCAGTCCCGGCTCGGCCACGACGCCACCGAATCGAAACTCGATTTCACGCTGGCGCTGTTCTGCGGCTTGGTGCTGTTCAATTTCTTCTCCGACAGCCTGAGCCGTGCCCCGCTGATCATCGTATCCAACCCGAACTACGTGACCAAGGTCGTCTTCCCACTCGAAATTCTGCCTGTGTCCGCCGTCGGAGCCGCGTTCATCCAACTGCTCATCAGCCTAATCCCGTTGTTCGCCGGCATCCTCTTGGCGCGCGGTGGGATTCCGCTGACAGCGTTGTACCTGCCGGTGATTCTCGTGCCGCTGATTCTACTGGTCCTCGGTGTGAGTTGGTTTTTAGCCAGCCTCGGCGTGTTCATCCGCGACATCAACGCCCTCGTGCCGGTCGGCCTTACGATCCTGATGTACGCCAGCGCGATTTTCTACTCTCTCGCCCGTGTTCCGTCTAAAGCGCTCCCGTGGCTGCTGCTGAATCCGCTAGCCGTGATCATCGATCAGTCCCGCAACGCTCTGTTCTGGGGACTTGCGCCCGCTTGGCCTCGCTACGGCGCGCTGCTGGTGGTATCGTTCTTCGTCGCCTTGGGTGGTTTTGCGTTTTTCATGCGGACCAAGCGTGCCTTTGCCGACGTGATGTGAGAATCATCGCGCTCGGCTGTGCGTAATCACTCCGTCCTTCATGTCGTGTACCCAATCGCTCGCCACGGCGATGGCCGGGTTATGCGTTACCAACAACAGCGCCTTCTGTTCCCGCTGCACCAGCGCCTTCAATAACTCGAAAACCCGTTCAGCATTTGTCGTGTCGAGGTTGCCAGTCGGCTCATCGGCCAGCAACACCGGTGGATCATTGGCCAACGCGCGCGCGATCGCAACTCGTTGTTGCTCCCCGCCAGATAAATGACGGCTGGGCCGGTGCCGTTTGTCGGCTAGCCCGACCAGCTCTAAGAGGTGGTCCGCGCGTTCCTTCATCGCCCGTCGCCCGAGCCGGCCGAGGCGGCGCATGGGCATCGTCACATTCTCTTCCGCCGTGAATTCATGCATCAAAAAATGAAACTGGAATACGAACCCGATCTGCTCGTTGCGGCGTTGCGTCAAGACGTCATCGCTCAACCTCGCTGCATCGATACCACCAATCCAGATTTGTCCCGCGTCGGGCCGGTCCAGTAGGCCGAGGACGTACAACAACGTGCTCTTGCCGCAACCCGACGGCCCGACCACGGCGTGGACTGTGCCAGCCTCCACCTCCAACGAGACGCCGCGCAACACGTGCACGCGCGCCTCTTCCTCGCCGAGGTATCGCTCGACCGCCGCGCATCGCAGGGGCGCTGTTGTCATTGTCCGCCTCCCCGGAGGATGGTGACGGGTGCGAGCTTGGCCGCGCGCCGTGCAGGGAAATAGCTAGCTAGAAAAATCGCCACAAATGCGATTAGGCTGGCCACGAGGTAATGTCCCACGCTCCAGTGCACCAAAAAATGTGATGTAGTCAACAACCCGCGGATGTTGACCGGGATTTTTGAGATGCCGTACGTCAACGCTGCGCCCACCGCGCAACCGAGTGCCGATCCAATTGCCGCAATCAGCAATCCCTGCCACAGGAACACCGCACTGATGTCGCGCCGACGGTAGCCCATCGATCGGAGTACAGCGATCTCACGGACCTTATCCAGCACCATCAGCGTCAGAATGTTAAAGATGCTGAAACCGGCTAGCAGGATGATGGTGGATACTGTGATTATACCGGAGACGTGGATGAGTCGAAAAATTTGCAAGTTACCGCGTTCCCGTTCCTGCCAACTGCGGGCGCGGTGTTGCAGAAGTCGCTCTAAGTGCGTTGCGAGTTGTGGCGCGCGTGCTGGGTCGCGCAGCTTGACCATGAGTAGCGACACGCCGAATGGTTTGCGCAACAGCCGCCGCGCGGCGCCGATGTGGAGCAAGCCGCGTTTCTCGTCAATCGAGATGTTGCCCGTTTGAAAAATCGCGCAGACAATGAACGGCATCGTGCTGCCATCCGGTCCGACCAGTAACACTTCCTGTCCGACGTTTGCGCCGACGTTGCGGGCAAGATTGTAACCGAGGATTACTCCGTTTGGTTTCTGACGGAACTCAGCGAGGTCACCGTCAACGATCTGCTCGCGTAGCGCCGTCGTCCGCAAGTGCCGTTCGAGGTCAATACCCTGCACGCGAAACACCTCCTGGCGGAAATCCGCCCGCACTGCCGCATTACCATCCAGCACTGGCGAGCAGGCGGCGACGTTGGAAAACTCTTCCACCGTTCGCATCATCGTCTCTGGGTCAGTAATGCCCTCGGTGTAGCGGCGCGGTTTCTGCCCGGTGACACTGACAACGCTATCCGCAGCCGGTTCGAGTGCACCGGTGTAGAGGGTCTGGAATCGATCCTGGATGATTATTGCGCCGGAACTGCCAAGCACCGTCTTGATAAAGAACTGCTCAAAACCTTGCGTCTGTGCCTGTACGCAGATGAAAAACGCCACACCAAGTACCACGCCGGTTAAGCTCAGCAGGATTGCTTTCCTGCGATGGCTGATGAAACGCAGCGCGATGAAGAGCGACGGGGGCATGGCGTCAGTGGCTCACCACTAATGACCGCACTAGTTGGCCGGGCCGGAATAGATCGTGGTCGGCCACTAGAACCCGTTCGCCATCTCGCAGTCCCGAGACGATTTCCGTTCGCTCCAGACTGCGTAACCCGGTTTGCACTGCGCGGATTTTAATCCGACTGTCTTCCACAACCCAGACCTGGTTACCCAACAACGCACGGCTTGGTATAATTAGTGCCTGCTCACGTTTGCCGATTACAATATTCATCTCGCCGGTCATACCGCTGAGCAGATTGACCGGTGACGAATTGAACTCAAGGCGCACGAGGTATCGCTGGTTGTCGCCACCTGGTAGTATGTGCGTCAGCGTTGCGGTGAACTCCTGTTGCGGATATGCAGTGAGCCGCACAACCGCGCTTTGTTGTAGGACCAACCGTCCAACGTCTTCTTCGTTGACCTGACCTTCGAGATAAGCTGACTTGCTTTCCACAACGAACGGCGCAGCGGATTCCGGGATCAAGTCGCCCGTGACAACCGCCACCGCTGTCAGAACACCAGTCAGTGGGGCGTGCACCTCGCACCTCGCTTTACGATCGCGTACTGCGCCAGCCTGCTGCTGCACGAGTGTCAGTATTCGTTCCAGTTCAACTTGTTCGTTTGTCACGCGCTCACGTAATCCCTGGACCTCGTTGCGTACCCGTTCCAATTCGCTGGCAGGTGCATTTTGCTGCGCTGCCAATTTTTCCAACCGCGCAAGATTCGCTTCACTGGTCTTCAATAATTGTAGCGATGGTGCACCGAGTCGTTGGCGTTCCTCGGCGGCCTTTAGGTCTGATTCGCTCTTCGTTAACTCCCGTTCCAGTTCCGGACTGTTGATTGAGCCGAGTAATTGTCCTTCCTCTAACGGCATACCAGGCGCCAATTCAGCGCCAGCTGCGTTACGCGCAAGACGCATTGTGCCACTGGTGCCGGCACGGAGGATTAGTCGAGCCTTCGGCGTCACGCGCACTGTGCCATACACCGCAGAGACGGCTGTACCGCGTTGCACAACGTAGACATCTGCTACTGGCCGCACTAACAACCGGTAAACCAGCCAGGTCGTCGCACTCAGCGCGGTGCAGATTGCAATTGTCAAGACGGTCTTATTCATGGTGTCACTTTCAAATTGATATCAAGGTAGTGCCCTGTGATTCGATCCAGTTCGGCTCGAGTAAGTTCACCCTCGAAAGCCGCTTGTGCTAAGCCTGTTTGCGTAGACAAGAGACTCGCCTGCGCGTTACGATAGTCCAGTTGCGTCGCCTCGCCGAGCGCTACTCGTGATTCAGCTAGTTGTAAGAGTTCCTTCGCCTGCTGTGCCGAACTGCGCAATGCCGTCACCTTCGCAGTAGTCATTTCTGTTGCACCGGATAGCATGGCTAATTCGCGAGGCACATTTTCTTCCAACCGTCGTAGTGTCAATTCCATCGCCTCACGCGCCGCTACCACACGTCGACTCGCGCCGATAATCGCGCCGTTGTCACCGACTCGCCACATCCACGTCGCACCGTAAAGCACCTCAGATTTTGGTAAATTGCGCCCTGGTACGACTCCCTGGGAGTGCGGTGACAAGACCGACTCCGGCAGGTACTGGCCAGAAGATGCCAGCGTTATGAATGGGAAAAGTCCCGCCTCTATCACACTTTGATTCTCACGTATTGCCCGAATCATTTCGCGCAACCAGCATAAGTCAGGTCGATGCACCAAGGCGCGGCCACTCTCACTGGCAACGTCCACCACTAGTGGCGTGTATGCCAATATCCCTTCGGGTGCCGGTAAGCGCACAACGGCACCGGTCGTCACGGATTCACCAAGCAACAACGCTAGTTCTATTGCGGTGGCGCGTTGCTCGCGCTCAATTCGCGACAGGTCAACCTGTAAGTTTAACGCTTGAATCTCCGCCTGTCGCACTGCTTGTTTTCCAACCTGTCCGGCGGCAAGGCGCTCCTGTTCGCGTTTCACATTCATCGCAATGCATTCAGCAATTTCGCGTTGAATACGCGCCAACTCGCGCGCCAGCACCGTTTGCCAGAATGCCACCCGCACAGCGTGCATCTGTTCACTAGCAACACGGTGGAGCTGTTGTTCTGCGAGTATTACTTCCAGCGTACCGCGTCGCAGCGTCGCCGGGATGCTGGTGTCGAACAGCGGTTGTGCGGCAGCGGCACTGATGACAGCAATTGGTGTCATCGCCCCAGCGTAGAGGTCTCCGACGCTAACACCGGCCTTGAGCTCTGCGGCGGCGCGCGGAAACGCCCGTGAAGTAAACACCAGTTTCGTGCCGGCCGCACGTTCGAGGTCTAGACGGGCCTGTTGGATGTCCGGGTTGTGTATAAAAGCTTTTTGATAACACTCATCCAGCGTTACTGGATAATAAACATCCGCGTGTGCCAGCACAGTCAATAGAATGCAACAGAGCACAGTGTGGAGCATCGTCACGGTGTCGGCCCTGTCAGGATTGTAAACTTACTTGAGACAGCCCGTTGGAGGCTGGCTAGTGCGGTGTTGTAACCAAAGCGAGCCGACAGCTCAGCTGTCTGGGCACGGGTCAAGTCGAGGTGAGCCTGAAGCAATTCTAGTTGTGTTGCGCTGCCAAGCCCAACGCTGCTCTTGGCTAGCTGAAGTGACTCCTCGGCAAGCGCGACATTCTTGTGCTGGGCGGTGACAGTTTGTTCTGCCTGCTCCAGATCGTGAAACGCGCGGACTACTTCAGCTTCGATGCTCCGGCATGTCGCTATCTGCGCTAGTTCGTCGGCTTCGATGCGGGCTCGTGTTGCCTGGATTCGTCCCTTGGTGGCGAATCCGTCAAACCATGGCCATGTAACGGCAATACCACCCAATGCTCCGTTGTAATAGGTTTGAGAGGCTAAACGATTGGGTTCGTTGACTACATCGTAACCAACGAATAAATCAATACGTGGACGCATGGCGCTGCGATCCACGATCAATTGCTGGCGTTGGGTGGAGACTTCATTAGCTCGGGCGCGCAACTCAGGTCGCAACTCCAATGCCCGGTTTAGACAGGTACCAAGATCGAGCGATTGCGGCGCGCAGGTCAACTCACCTACAATAGTAAACGGTGTAGTGTTCGCACCGACAGCAGGACTGGCAAGTAATTCGCCCAGACGCAGGTGTGCATTGTGCAGCTTGGCTTGTGCCTCCACTAACCCCGTGCTCTCGAGCGCGAGATTGACCTCGGCTCGCAACGCTTGAAACCGGTCACCGGCCCCGAGTTGAAGTCGGTTACGCTGGTTGGTTAGTTCGTTTTCAAGAAAAGAAACCGCTTCTTGGTGGACAGCAACGTGCGCCTGATTCTGGAGAATGTCGTAAAATGCAATCCGCGTGTCCATTACCACACGATCCACAGTAACCTCGTAATCAAGCAGGCGCGTTGAACGGTTCAACCGTGCAATCGTCATTCGTCCCGCTGTGGCGCCGGCAGAGTAGATGTTCTCGGTAAAGCGGATGGCAATATTCCACAGTTCAGGACGCTGGTCTGCTGTGCCACCCAAGTTCGCATAACTGGTTTCCAATCGTTGGTAGCTCGCCGAACTGGTCAGATTCGGTAGGTACCCCGCGCGCGCCTCGACAATTGCACCAGCGGTTTCTTCGAGGCGTTTGCGGGCGACTGCGACATCAGTGTTGTTGGCGATCGCTTGCTGCAGGCAATCCGCCAACGTGTAGCATGGTGGTGAATTCGTTGTTGTGGGTTCTGCTTCACAAGCAAAAACAATACTAAGCAAGGCGAGGCAGGATAAATGTGTTCGTCGTAGCATCAAAGCCTGACCATCTTAGCCAACGCGTGTCGTTGCTGCTAGCTTTTTTGGTGCATTGACGGCATGTGTCCGCTTCGCTATCGTCTCGCACATAATGTTTTCAGGAAATAGTAAACCGATTTACAAGCGCTGCCAAGCCGACACGAATACTCGGTTGCGGTTGAAATATGAACCGTTCTACCGCGTCGTGGAAGCTGCCGACGGCGTCAACCTGACCGTGGATGGACGCCCGATGGTGATGATGTCCAGTAACGAGTATCTCGGCCTGAGCCGCCACCCGCGTGTGATCGCCGCGGCCAAATCGGCACTTGATCAATGGGGTGCAAGCGCCTGCGGGTCGCGGCTGGCCAACGGCAGCCGCGCTTACCACATTGAACTAGAGGAGGCACTCGCTGCATTCCTCGGCAAGGAAGCTTGCCATGTATTTGCCGCCGGTTACCTCGCGTGTATCGCCAGTCTTAGCTCGTTGGTCTGCCGTGGCGACGTGTTGATTGTGGATCCGAGCATCCATTCGTCGCTTTGGGACGGCGCGCTACTGAGTGGTGCAAAAATTGAACGCTTTGACCACAACGACATGGCGGCTCTCGCTAAGCTGTTGGAACAACTCGATCCGCGCCAAGCCAAGGTCATCGTCGTGGATGGTGTCTATTCAATGGAAGGCCACATTGCTGGCTTGCCGCAACTGGTTGAACTTGCTGATAAACATCAAGCTGTGGTCGTCGTCGACGACGCCCATGGTTTTGGTGTGCTGGGGCGCGACGGACGTGGCGTTTGCGACCATTGCGGTGTGACTGACCGCATTGAGTTAATCACCGGCAGTTTCTCCAAGTCACTAGCCAGCACTGGTGGGTTCATTGCCGGCGATCGAGCGCTAATCGAATATTTCCGCACGAATTCCCGCCAAATCATCTTCAGCGCCGCCCTCAGTCCGTCGCAAGCCGCTGCCGCACATGCCGCGTTGGACGTGATGCAGTCTGAATCCGAACACCGTGATCGCCTCTGGTCTAATTACCGCCACCTGCGGGCTATCTTTGACCAACTCGGCGTTGATTCTTGGAATAGCCCCACGCCGGCATTGCCGATTGTCATCGGTGATATGGAAAAATGTTACAGTATATGGCGCACGCTTTGGGATGAGGGATTCTTCACGGTGATGGTCACCGCGCCCGGTGTGCCGGTGGGCAAGGACATGATCCGTTGCGCCGTCTCGGCTCTACACACAACTGATCAACTTGACCGCTTCGGCGACGCTCTGAAACGCGCCCTTCAACGCGCTGGTGTCCGTCTCAAGTCTTAGCCGAGTAATCTAGTTGCGACGCCACCTGCTCGCGGATCGCTGTCGTGAACCGTGCCAGCGTCTCTGCTCGCGTCTCGTTCGTCCTCTCAAACGCCGACGGCGCCAGCGGCGCATGAATCACGATTTCCACACGCCCCCAGAACCGGCGCGGCCGCGTCATCTCGTCGTACAACCCCTGCACGCCCAGCAAACTAACCGGCACCACTGCGACGCCGGTGTGCAGCGCCGCCAGCGCCGCGCCCTGCGCAAATTCGCCAAGCGCATCCTGTCGCTGTCCTTCACACGCCATCAGTAAGTACCGGCCGTTTCGCAAGTGGCCGATCATCTCTCGTAACACCGTCACCCGGTCTGCTTCCTCACCTTGACTGTGGTCCACCCACACGCACGGCAACGCTTTCAGGAATCCGCCGACGATGGGTATTTTGGCGACCCCGCACCAAACTACCGGTACCGGCCACGCGCCCGTCGCATTGCAAAAAGCAGCCAGCCCAAGAAATAGGTCGTAATGAGAGCCATGGTTTGCGGCGATAATGTACGGTCCTGGCAGCGGTGCCAATTTCTGGTTCTGCAGCTGCAATCCGAACAACCGCCTCATCATCCACCCATACGCGCCCCGCACTACACGCGACCCCGCCACCGCCCGCCAGAACAGCGTCGGCGCGTAACGCAGGTCGGATGGGTACAGCGGTGATTGCATGTTTGCCATTTACGATTTGACCGCCCACTTGTCGAGCCTTCTTAAGCTTGCTACACTGCCGGTGCGCATCATGGCTTTACTTCGCACCGCTTACATACTGCTTTGGTTCCCGAAACCGTCGGAGACATTTGTCTTCCGTGAGGTACAAGATCTCCGAAGGCTCGGTCTACCGCTGCGCATGTTCAGCCTCTACGGCGAATGGTCCCGCGATCTCTCCGCCGAAATGCGTGAGGCCGCCAGCGACGTTGAGCGACTCGGCTACCGGGCGCTCCCGGCGATTGCGGCCGCCGTTACACGATCCGGCCGTGCCGCACAATTGTTGCGCTACGCGCTGTGTTGCGGTGGCGGCTGCGAGAAATGGGCCGAAAACTTCTGGGCATTGCTTGCCGGGTTTCACCTTGCCGTTCGCTTCCAGGCCGAAGGCATCCAACACATCCACGCTCCGTGGGCCAGCGGGCCGGCCACCGCCGCGTGGATCGCCTCGCAACTGACCGGTATCCCGTTCTCCTTCACAGCTCGCGCCTGGGATATTCATCCACCCGATGGATTGCTCCGCGAAAAAATCCGCGATGCCGTGTTCGTCCGTTGCGAGACGGCCGCTGCCCGCGCGCATCTCACTGACTTCACCAAAGACGCCGGCAAACTCCACGTGACTTATAATGGCCTTCCGCTCACCGCGCGCGGCGACACGCCGGTCCCGATGCGACCGCCGTACCAACTCCTTGCCGTCGGCCGGTTCGTTCGCAAGAAAGGTTTTGACCAACTGCTCCGCGCCCTCAATCTACTCGCAGCGGGCGGCGTGGACGTCCGCCTCACGATTGCCGGCGACGGCCCACAACGCCGCGCGCTCCAGCGATTGGCGCGGCGCCTGAACGTTGCCGTCCGCTTCACCGGCTTCGTGCCGCACGATCGCATTTCTGAGTTATTCGAAGCTAGCGACATCTTTGTGATGCCGAGCGTTGTTGCGCCCAGCGGCGACCGCGATGGTCTGCCGACAGTGCTTCTGGAAGCGCTCGCGCACCGGCTGCCGGTCATCGCCACCAACGTTGCCGGCATTCCTGAATTGATCGTCGACAACGTGACCGGCTTCCTCGTCCCGGAGAGAAACCCGGCCGCGCTGGCTGATGCCGTGCGACGACTCGTGGTCGACCGTGATGCCGCGCTGGCGCTCGCAGGCCGCGGGCGGGATCGTGTCCGCGAAATGTTCGACCCCGACCGCAATCACCGACGCGTGCTGGAACTTTACACGGAGAGGCAATGACCGACTCACCCATTCGACTTGTCGTGTTGCTGCAAGATTTGGAGTTCGGCGGCACGCAACGCTACGCGCTACAACTGCTACAACAGCTCAACCGCGACCGGTTTGCGCCGGAATTATGGGTCCTGCGCGGTGGCGCGGACTGGTCGCCCGATGGCGTGAAGGTTGTGGCGTTGTCCAAGGCGCGCCGCGTCGGACTGCTCGCGCTGGCGCGGCTGGCATGGCGGTTGTGGTACCAGCCGCCGGACGTGTTGTACACGCTGACGGTTGTGCCGAATATCTGGGGTCGTCTCTTTGCCGGGCTGCTCGGCGTGCCGGTCGTGTCCGGCTACCGCAGTCTGCATCCGCGCCAGCACGAACGGCTTCTCCACCGGTTCTCCGCCCGCATCATCACCAACGCCGCGACGCTGAAGGAGCAATTGATGGCATCCGGTATTGCTTCCGACCAGATCGCCGTCGTACACAACGCGGTGGACACCGATTTATTCGCACCCGATGGCGTAAAATCGACAGAGCCGCTGGTCGTCTGCGTGGCGCGGCGCGTACCGGAAAAGGATTTAACGACGTTGGTGGAGGCGATGCGTCTCACTCCCAACGCGCAGCTGGAAATCATCGGCGACGGCCCACAATCGCTGCCGGCCGCGCCTAACGTGACGCTCGTGTCGGCGACGGCAGACGTGCGAGCGCGGCTACAACGAGCGTGGGTGTTTGCGCTTTCGTCGGCAAGCGAGGCGTCACCGAACGTCATTCTTGAAGCAATGGCGACCGGGTTGCCGGTGGTGGCGACGCGCGTCGGCGGTATTCCGGAACTGGTGGCCGACGGCGAAACCGGATGGCTGGTGCCGCCACGCGATCCGGCAGCGTTGAGCGCGGCGCTGTCGGCGTTGCTGCGCGACGAACCACTCCGTCGCAGGCTGGGTGAGGCGGGACGGAGGCGCGTGCTGGCGGAGTTCTCTGTGGCGAGGATGGCGCAGGCAACCGAGCGCGTGTTGCTGGAGGTGGCGCAACGCGGCACGAACTGGACGACGACAAGCGACGGCCGGTTGCCGTTGGAAATTCCGCTGGGAACGGCCACCGGGCCGGACCGGTTCGAGGAGCGCGGACGATTCCGGCCGGATCGTTCGTACCGGCAGATCGGCACGCCGACGCTCACGGTATTTCTGCCGGAAGCGGAACACGCGACGGGTACGGCGGTGGTGATTTGTCCCGGCGGCGCATACGCGGGAGTCTCGATTGATCGCGAGGGCTACGAGGTGGCGCGCTGGCTGGCGTTGCTC
>JBAWWR010000043.1:0-19392 GCA_037146675.1 Verrucomicrobiota bacterium
AAAAAGACGCTCATACCGACCAGCGCAAAACGTCACCGACCGCCGACAGCGAAACAATTACGCGCCAGTTGGGATGCGACGCGGGCAACCGTCAGCGCTGAGTACATCAAGGATTGGTGGTTGCTCGGTCCGTTCAAGAGCCCGACAGCCGGTAAGATCAGCCTCGAGTTTGCACCGGTTGCAGAATGCAAGCTATTGACCGGCCAGTGGAAATCTGCCGGTAAGTGGAAAATCGCTTCAGCAGACTCACGCGGGACGGTAAGCCTCGATCAAGCATTCGGACAAGTCGAGTGGGCGGTCGCCTACGGTTACGCCGAAATCACCAGCATTCACGCTCGTGACTGTGAACTGAGCTGCGGCAGCGATGATGGCATCAAGATATGGCTCAATGGAAAAGTTATCCATGAAAACGAAATCTCCCGCCGTTATACAGCCAGCTCCGACAAGGTGACGATTCACTTGAATGCTGGCGTCAACCAGTTGCTCGTTAAAATTGACAATTACCGGGGCAGCTGGAGCTTTGGGATTGGTATTCCCAAAGCAAACTTTTAACCGATTATTCGCCGGCCAACTGTTCAATTAACCGCATCAGGCGACGGCCGTATTCTACATAACACCGGTAGGCTGCCTCCTCGTTGCTGATGCCTTTGGCTTCATGGATGACGGATTGAATGTGCGGCTCAATGGAGACAAAGCCCCGGTAACCAGTTGTCAGTAAATCACCCAACGTCTCACGAATCATACTCGCACCGGCATCCGGCCAGACGTGCGTGCCGACGGGGCCGGTATGCGCCTTGATGTGGATGTAGGCAATGTGTGGTTTCGCCGCTTGATACCATTCCCAGGTGTTCGTCTGACCATGCGATGCTGGATTGCCGGTATCGTACACGGCCTTGACCGACGGTGAGTCAATCGTCTCGAAGAACTCCCGATAGCTAGCCGGCGACTGACTCGCCCAACCGTCACAGTTTTCAACCAGTAACACAATGCCAGCGTCCTCGGCTGTTTTTGCCAAAATCTGAAATCGACGCACAACCTCGGCGCGCCACTGCGGCTCCGGCAATCCGTCATTAGGATAACTCATCACTCGGATAAATTTTGTACCAAGCCGCTGCATGCGCTGAATGGCCCGCGTCAAGGTCGTGGTGGATTTCTCCAACGGGTCGGTAATCTTGCACGACCAGTTGGCAATGCCGGAGGCAAAACTCGACACCTGCATCTTTGCCGCCACCAACGCCGCGCACGCCGCCTCAAATTGATCATCCGGTAAATCGGTGAACTGCACTTTATCCACCAAGCGCGGCTCAATGAAGCGCCAGCCGAGTTCCTGATGCGCCCGGATTTGAGTTTGAATATCCTGCCCTGCTTCGTCCGCTATGCCGGAAAGAATTAAAGAATTACTATTCATATCGTTCCGACGATTAAACTCGCCGTGGCCACGACGCAACAACAAACGCAAACGGTTCGTTAGTTTTTTTGAGTGCTTTCACGTTACCGGCACCGAAATTCGGATATTCCATTTGCTAAGCTAGCGCGCCATAATATGTTTTAGACACGTGAAGCTGCGCTGGATAATTTTGTGGGGGTTGCTTCCGATAACACTGGTCGCTGAGACCGGTGACGATTTATTGCGAGCAGGTTGGGAACAGTTCCGCCAAGCCGAATTCAATCTGGCGATTAAAACCTTTGAGCGCGGCGTGGCGCAGACCGCTACCAATCCAACCTTGCAAGCACAAGAGCTCTACGGACTGGCAATGACGTGGGCGTTACGACGGCCCGGCGAAGACCAGGTCAAGGCGGTGGAATTTTACCGGCGCGCGATTGCCGTCGCATCAGACAGTGACGCAGCCGCGTGGAGCTGGCTGGCCATTGCGCAATTGCAACACACGTACCAAGACGTGATTGACAAGTTCCCAGCGCATCCAGCCGGTACCGAGGCGTTTTTATTTCAACAGGCGGCAATTTTGGCAATGCCACGCCCGGCCACGACAAAAACGGCAACGGCGGCGCTGGTCGATTTTCTAAAAACGCACCCACAGTCGCCTTATCGGTACGCAGCTTGGAAACTATTGGCACACGGCTACCAGATTCTGGGCGACCACGAACACCGTCTGGCGGCGTTGTTGGAGACATTGCACGCGGTAGAAATTGATGCGAGCGCGCCAATTGATCAGGCCGGTGACTACTGGAGCATCGCGACGGTGGCGGAGTTTGATTGCGGCAATTTTGCGGTGGCACGTGATTTCTACCGGAAGCTAATCGCCGAGTACCCGACTGATCAGCGCCGGTTTCTCGCTAACCGCGAACTGCAACACATGGACGAAGTGGAAGCGAGGTTGCGCCAGTGAAACTTTGGCAATTCATGCGGCGAAACTTTGCAGTATTGGTAGTGAGCATTGCGTATTTGTGGTCGACAGCGGCCATCTTTAGTTACCGGGCGAAACAAGCGCCACCGGGCACCAAAGTCACCCTGCGCATCGGCCACTGGCAACTGGAACCCGGCGTGCGCGACGGCTTTAACGCGTTGGCGGCGGAATACCAAAAGCTACATCCCGAAGTGTACATCGTGCAGGACGCCGTGCCAGAAAGTACCTATAGCCAATGGCTCACGACACAAGTGATGGGTGGTACGGCCTCGGATATCATCGAAGCCGGGTTGCTATCGCCGGCATTGCTACTGAGTTACCACAGCCGGTATTTCCTACCGTTAAACAACTACGTCAACCGGCCAAATCCGTACAACGCCGGTACGCCGCTGGCCGGTGAGCCATGGCGCAATACATTTAAGGACGGAATGCGCGCCGGTTACATCGAGGAACTGCAATCGTACATGGCCGTACCACTGGCGCAATTTGCCTACCGGATTATCTATAACCGGGACTTGTACTTTAAATTAACCGGCCGAACCACGCCGCCGCAGAATTACCGTGATTTCATTTCCATCTGCGAACAAATTCAACGGCAACACGACGAGCGCGGTCGACTGTACATCCCGATTGCGGGATCAAGCTACCATATCGTCATGTGGGACAGCACGATGTGTGAGCCGCTCACATTTGCGGCGTTACGCAAACTTGACTTCAACCGCGACGGCACCGTTGGCGAGGATGAATTCTTCGCCGGTATTGCAACACACCGGATCGATTTTAATTTTCCGCCGTTCGCGGCCAGGTTCCAGATGCTGCGCGAGTTAACGCAATTCATGCCAATCGGCGTGACCGGGCTGAGTCGCGATGAAGCTGTATTTCTCTTTGCGCAGCAACGTTCAGTCTTCATTACATCCGGCACGTGGGATGCCCAGAGTCTACGCGAACAGGCGCGCGGCACATTTGATGTTGGCGTTTTAGACTTTCCATTGCCGGCACGAAACGACCCGGAGTTCGGACAGATTTTGGAAGGCCCGGTGTACGACCGCACATTTGCCGGCATGCCGTTTGTCATCACGCGCACCTGCAAACATCCCGAGGTCGCGCTGGATTTTCTCCATTTTCTAACCAGCCAACGTGGCAATACAGAATTCAATCGGCACATTGGCTGGATTCCGTCCATCCGGGGCTCGGAAATGCCACCGGCGCTGGCCGGCTATGAGCCGCATTTTGACGGCGTGTACAGCGCAATGCCGCTGACTCTTGGCGGCGATACAAATGTGAAATGGCAGCAGTTACTCGCACTCTTCTTGATTAACCAGATTGACTATCCTGCCATGACCACGCAGTACTTGGCGTACTACCTTGACCATGCGCCGAAAGAATTTGAAGAACTGCAGCATGACAATCAGCGCGTCACAATCCGTGAGGAACAATTGATGGCCGGACTGCGTGCCCGAGCCATGCTGGAAGAATCAAAGAATACCACAGCGGCGTGGACCCGTTACCGGCAACTTGAGACGGACCGACTGCTGATCCGCGATTTACGACCAAGCCTGCTGGCTAAATTGGTCAGCGATGGTCCGACTACCAACGCGCCTGAGCCATACGAAATTAGTCCTGCCGCACTCGCCAGTGTCCGCCGGCAACTCGGAGGCCACCGGTAACCATGGCAATCCGCGAAATTAACTGGCGACAAATCCGGCATCACTGGGAAATCTATCTCTTCATCGTACCAACGCTGATTTTAATCGGTCTGTTTGTGTACTACCCGGCGGCGAGCGGCGTGTTTCACAGTTTTTACCGATGGAATGGCGCGGATGTCTCGGATTTTGTCGGACTGGCAAATTACCGTGATCTACTCACTTCGCAAGAATTCTGGAGCTCATTCAAAGTCGCACTGATTCTGGGCGCATGGAATATCGTAAAAATGCTCCCGGCATTGCTGGTGGCAGTGTGCATCCACCGGTGCCGGAGTACGCGGCTGCAATTTTTCTACCGCACAATGTTCGTCATACCAATGGTAATACCGGGATTAGTTATTGCGCTGATTTGGCGATCATTTTTCTTTGAGGCGACTTCTGGCTATCTCAACCGATTCCTAGTGTCGAGCGGCTTACTTAACGTCTTGGCTCACCTCGATAAATTCTTCCACTGGGGCGGTGTTTTTCAAGTCGGCCAATCCTTACCGGCCTGGCTCGGCGATCCACGTCTAATTCTGGTGGCGTGCGTGGTCTGGGGTTTTCCGTGGGTCGGCTCGTTCGCCGTGCTCACGCATCTAGCCAAGCTCCAAAGCATCGGCAAAGATGTGTACGATGCGGCGGAAATTGACGGCGTCAACTGGTGGACTAAATTCACACGCATCGAACTCCCATTAATCATGGGTTCAATCTATTTACTACTGGTGTTTGTAATCATCGACACGCTCAAAGATGCCGGCATGGTATTGGCGCTAGCCGGGATGTACGGCGGACCGGGCGGCAACGCCAACGTGCCGGCGTTGTTTATGATCCGCAAGGCATTCGTGGACCAACAAATGGGCTATGCCTGCGCGGTCGGTATCGTGCTGACCATTATCGTGATGACGCTGCAGAAAACACTGACGTGGGCGATGAACCGGTCGTGGACTCGCAAACGCCTGCCGCCGGCATTAATACCGCCATCCCATATCGCAATACCGGTCCGCCGGGCTGTCAATCCACATCTATGCCGGCTTGGTGCCGGCATCTTGCGGTCACTGAAACACCTGACAATCTGGGGCGTATTGGCTTTTGCATTCCTACCACTCTATCTCGTCGGCATCGTCAGCTTTAAAACAAACAAACAATTTTACGCTGCGCCGGTAACTATTACCCAGCCATTACATCCCGAAAACTGGGCCGAAGCTTGGCGGGCAGTCATGCCCACCGTCGCCAATAGCATCTTCATCTCAACCAGTATCACAGTGGTGGTGCTGGCGCTCGGGTTGTGTGCTGCGTATTTTTTTGCGCGGTTGAAGATGCCGGTGTCCGGCGCGTTCTGGAACGCGATTCTTATTTTAATGATGATGCCAATGATTGCCAATCTCGTGCCACTGTTCCGCTTGCTGTCTGATTTGAGCCTACTCAACACGCTGGCCGCGCTCATCCTCGTCGGCGCAGCATCGGGGCAAGTCTTTTCAATCTTTGTCCTTCGCAATTTCGTTGCCGACATTCCCAGCGATTTATACGAAGCGGCAGAAATTGATGGCGCGAATCATTTCCAACAACTACGCAATGTGGTTTTCCCGCTTTCCGGTCCGATCTTGGGCACCGTTGGCGTAATGCAATTTGTCGGCGCGTGGAACGAGTTTGTTTTGCCGTTAATTGTAATGCGCGACCAAGCCCGATTGCCGGTAATGGTCCAATTGCTACGCATGTCCGGTGAGTACATCAAGTTCTGGGGGCCACTAATGGCTGGCTATGCGCTCGCCAGTATTCCGATTATTTTACTGTTCGTATTCTCGATGAAACTTTTCGTTCGCGGCCTGACCGAAGGCGCCGTGAAAGGCTAAACCTTCCAGTTTTTCCGCTTGGCGATTGCCAGCAGAGCCGGCAACAACGTCAACGAACTCACCAGACACGCAACCACGCCAATGGTCATCACCAACCCGAGACTGCAAATACCGCGATGCGCGCCGGTCAGTAGACTGCCAAACGCGATTACTGACGTGAGCGCCGACAGCATCACGGCGCGCCCGGTACTCTTACCATAGAACGACGCCTCGCCATCTTCCCGGTAACGCTGGATGATATACACGCCGTACGCCACGCCGATGCCGACCATCAGCGGCAGCGTCAGGATATTTGCCGGATTAAACCGAATGTGCAGCACAGCCATCGCACCAATCATCCAAATCGTGCCGATTACCAACGGCGTCAGCGTCAGCGCCGTCGCCAATAAACCGCGCAAATCCACAAACACCATAATCGTGATCACCAAAAACGCCCACAACGCCGCCTTGATGTAACCGCGCTGCAAAACCTCGACAAACTCGAACAACCCTAGCGGCGTACCGGTCACATTCGGCGCGACCGCCTGCACTTCCCGGACAAAATCCATCAGTGGTTGGCGCTCCCAGACATTATCTTTTGGGAACACCCGTACCAGAAACTTACCGGTCTTACCCACCAACACGCGCCGCAAATCCGGCGTCACGTCATCCACCGTCATCGGCCGGTCAGACTGCTTGGCCAGCAAAGACAACTGCACCTGCAAGTCCTCATAAAATCGTTTTTCATACGCGCCCAACCGCAGTGTCAACTGCGCCGGCTCGGCGGCCTGCAATTTGGCGCGCACATCCTTCACCATCTCAACCAAGGACGTGAGCACCTTCTCAGTTTGCCGGTCGCCACGCCCGGCGGCCTCGCGCGCAAGCTTAGCGGCGTGCAACCGCAACGAACCGAGCGCCTTCACCACGGCATCCTCGTCACCTAGCTGAAACGCCGGCACCGCAAACCTCACCTGCCCCACTCGCTCCACTACTTGCTTAATCAGTGGCACTTTTCCCGCCTGATCTTCTGGAATCAGCTCGGCAATACTGTGCACCGACGCCACCGTCGCCAAGCCGGTCAAGCTGTGCTGCAACCGCTGCGTTTCCTCAAAACTGTCACACACCACCGATGCAAAAATCGTGGACTCCGCATCAGCCTTGAGCAGCCGCAGTTCCGTGTCCACTGATTCGAGGCCGCGGGATTGGAGCTTGAGCACGTTGTAATCAAACCGCGCTCGCCAACCGAGCGCCAACGCCGCCAGCGTGATACCGGCACAAATCGCCACCGTCAGCCAGGGCCGGTGCAAAATAAACCGCTCGAGCATCGTCGCCTTCACTTGCACCGGTAAATGCGTCCGCTCGTTGCGCCGCCGCACGCTTAACAACAGCGCCGGCAACAAAATCGTCATCCCGACTGTAGCCAACAACATTCCGCCGCCGGCAATTACACCCAGTTCCAGCACGCCGCGAAACCCGCTGAGCGCCATCGCAAAGAATGCCGCCGCGTTGGTCACGCCGGCAGTGATGATGCTTGGACCGGTTGATTTCAACGCGCCACGAATCGCATCCGCCCGGCCCTTGCCGTGCGTTAATTCCTCCTCATACCGGGAGATAAATTGCACGCCGAGGTCTTCGCCCAACCCCAAAATCATCACCGCAAACGTGATCGTGATGATGTTCAAGTGACCGATGACTAGCGTCGTGTAGCCCATCGTAATCGCAATCACCAGCACCAGACAGCAAATCGAGAGCAACATCCGCAGCCAGTCACGGAATCCGAACACGATGACAACTGCAATCAGAATCACCGTCAAGATGGAGGAGTGCCGGGCATCGCGCTCGGACACAACCATCTCGTCATAATCCAACACCGGCTCGCCGGTCAGACTAATCTTAACATCTTTAAATTCCTGCCGGGCACCATCCATGATCCGGCGAATCTTTGGAATCGTGGCGGCATGATGGTCGGGAGCGGCGACCTTACCATTCAGCCGTGGGTGCAACAGGATCACGTACATTTTGCCATTCTGGAAAACGTGGTATCCCTGCCACTTCATCTGCTGCTCCGCCTCGCCGAGCATCTCCTCACTGAAGAATGCACTCGCCCATGGCGATAACAATCGCCATTTCGCCGGGCCGTCCGCCTGTTCGCCGAGCTGCTTCACGATGCCGGTAATCGTCGGTAAAAACGTTTCCATCCGCTGCCGCTGCTCAACCGGCGCCGTCTCCATTTGCTGTAGCATCTGGATCATCGCGTCAAAGAACGTCGCCAACCGCGGATTCGCCTGGAGCAAATTAACGAGTTGATTGAAATCTTTTAGCGAATCACCGATCTGCGCTAATTCCTCGCGCGACAGGTAATACAAAAACCACTTCTCCATCGGCTCAAAGTCCACCCGGTAAAAGACATCCTCCGGTAAGAATTGTTGCGCGTCCGGTAAATCATGATCATCGGCGGCGAGGAATTGTTTAGCCAACGCGTCCACCACTGCCCGATTGCGCTCCGGCTGGTCACCCTCGACGACGACGACGTAATCTTCTTCCGCGTGGAACTCTTCAGCGTACTGGCTATAAAGTTTCCAGTACGCGCTGTCGCGGCCGATCAAATCGTTGCGGCTGGTTTTGAATTCTAGTTTTCGAACCGAATACACAGTCGCCACGGCCGCCAGCAACACGCCGACAATAATGAACAGCCACGGCCGACGAATGACTGCGTCGGCGAGCACTGAGAGATAACGCCGTCGTCCCATCAGTTCTCCCAAATCTCCGCCGGCACGTGCGCTAAATCGACGGCCACCCAGTCCGCATTTAACCCGCGGAGCGTAGCGGCATCGAGACTGGTCGTGAGCGCCAAGCACCGGCTGCCGGCAGCTTTCGCCGCCTGTACGCCACTCGCCGCATCTTCCACCACCAGACACGACGCGGCTAGCAGGCCAATGAGACGAGCGGCGGTCAGAAAAATTTCCGGGTTCGGCTTCTTATTGGCGACATCACTGCCGGTCACGATGGCGTCGAACAGCCGGTGCGGCAGACCGATTTCCGGCAACATGCCGTTGAGTTTCATCCGATCCGCACTGGTAGCCAGTGCCAACTTCAAACCCCGCGCCCGGCAACTGGCAATGAACTCCTGTGCGCCCGGCAATGATTTTAGACGGCCTGGAATGCGTTGGAGAAAGATTTCGTAGGCGCGATTCTTGGCAGCCGGCAAATCGAGCGTGACACCGTGGTTTTTCCCGACGCCGCCGAGATACCGGTCCTCGCCCATGCCGCGAAACGGGCGAAACTCATCCGGTCTCACAGTCACACCATAAGCTTCAGAAAACATTGCGACAGCGGCTTCGGCCATGAAATCTTCTGAATCGCACAGCACGCCATCCATGTCGAAGATGACCCCGGCAAAGCTCACGAGGCGCCGCTGCGATTGCTCAGGTAGGCTTTGACGAGATTCGCGCCCAGTCCCCACATCGGGCCCAGCGGATTCTGGCACTCGGTCAACACGGAATCCAGTGCGCTGACGAAATCACGGATGTCGTCGTCCGTGATGATAAACGGCGGCAGGATGCGAATCACGTCGCCGTGGTTGCCAGAGACTTGCGTGATAATCCGGTGTTTCTGGAGCAACGGCATCACGATCATCTGCGCGAACAACCCGTCGTTAGCGGCATGCACCATCTTCCACGCCAGCTTCAACTTCAAACTCTTTGGCTCGTGGAATTCGATACCGATCATCAACCCTTTGCCGCGCGCTTCTTTCAGGAACTCGTGTTTGGCGCGGAGCTGATTGATGGCATCCATCAATTTCTGCCCCTGCGCAGCACTGCGCTCGACGAGCTTGTCTTCGTCCAACACATGCAAGGTCGCGAGGCCGACTGCCATGCCAAGATTATTCCGACCAAAGCTCGAGGAATGGACAAAACAGCGGTCCATCCGGTGATAAACTTTCTGGTAAATCGCGCGCCGGGTGATCATCGCTCCGACCGGCACATACCCACCGCTCAACGCCTTGCTCGTGGAAATCAGATCCGGTTCCAATCCCCAATGCTCGAACGCGAAGAACTTGCCGGTGCGCCCGTAGCCAGTCTGGACTTCGTCGCAGAAAAACAGCGTCCCATATTTTCGGCAAAGCGCCTGCGCTCCCGGCAGGAAATCATCAGCTGGCATCCGCACGCCCTTACCTTGGATGCACTCGACAGCGAACACCGCGACATCGCGTTTGCTCAGCGCCTGCTCTAGCGCCGCGAGATCGCCGTACGGCACTTGCACGCCTTCCAGCATTTCGCCAAAACCTTCACGGAATTCCGCGTTGCCCATGATTGAGAGCGAACCCATGGACAACCCGTGCCAACCGTGGTCGAGATAAGCCAGCTTGTTGCGACCAGTCGCCGCCCGAGCAAATTTCAAACAGGCTTCGACCGCTTCGGTGCCGGAGTTGGTAAAGAAGACGGCGTTCAAGTGCGGCGGACCATGCTGCACCAGCGCCTCGGCGAGCAATCCGCTCAGAAACGAGCAATCCATCTGCACCATGTTCGGCAAATCGAGGTCGAGCACATCACGGATAGCCTGCGCGACTTCGGGCCGGTTGCGCCCGATGGCGAACACGCCAAATCCGCTGAGCATATCGAGATACCGGTTGTCGTCCTTGTCCCAAAGGTACTGCCCCTTGGCTTTGGCGTAGACCTTGTCAAACCCGATCGTTCGCAACACCTTCACGAAGGTCGGGTTGACGTATTTCTCGTGTAACTCGTAATTCTCGCCGAGCCGTGCGGCGACAAGCTGCTTGATGTCAAAAGTTCCCATAAATGCAGCGACAGTTTACCGGCACACACCGCCGCACGCAAGCCACAATCCTTTATGGTGCGTTTGTTTTTGACAGGTCTGGCTAGTGCCGGTACGGTGACCATCGCGATGTCACTTCAGCAAACTCCATTACACGATGCGCACGTTGCGCTGGGCGCCAAGATGGTGCCGTTCGGCGGTTGGGACATGCCGGTGCAATACTCCGGTATCCTCACCGAACATCTTGCCGTCCGACAACGCGTCGGGCTGTTCGATATTTCGCATATGGGCGAATTCATAGTCACCGGGCCGACCGCCGAAGCCATGCTCAACCGTCTTTTCACGAACGATGTCCGCAAAGTCGCCGTCGGTCAGGCGCAATACACTCTGATGTGCAACGCCACCGGCGGCGTCATTGACGATTTAATTCTCTACCGGACCGCGCCGAACGAATTTTTCCTCATCGTCAACGCCGGCAACATCGCCACTGATTTCGCCTGGATCAGCCAGCACATCTCCGTCAAAAACGAAAGCGATCAGACCGCCGCGCTCGCCTTGCAAGGACCGCAGGCCCGGCAAATTCTCGACCCAAATCTTGCGCCATTCCACGTCACACGGCAAACGGTGTTCGGTAAAACCTGCTGGGTCGCGCGAACCGGCTACACCGGCGAGGACGGCTACGAAATCCTGTGCGACAACGCCGATGCAGTTTTTCTCTGGAACGAATTTCTAAAACGCGGCGCAACGCCGTGCGGCCTCGGCGCACGCGACACGTTGCGCCTCGAGGCCTGTCTGCCATTGCACGGCCACGACATTACCAGCGACACCACACCAATCGAAGCCGGGCTGAGCCGGTTTGTGGCGTTCGACAAAGGCGACTTTACCGGCCGTGACGTTTTACTCCGGCAACGCGACCAAGGCGTGGCACGCAAGCTCGTGGCGTTCCAGATGACCGGTAAATGCCCCCCACCCCGGCAACATTATCCCATCCTTGACGTCGGGCAAAAAATCGGCGAAGTCACTAGCGGCACCCAATCCCCGACGCTCAATTGCGGTGTCGGCTTGGGCTATGTTGAAGCTGGTCGCGCAGCGGTCGGGATAGAAATTGAAATCGAAGTGCGCGGGAAACTATTCCCGGCAAGCATAGCGAAGAAACCATTGTACAAACGAGGCACATGAGTGTTCCACAAAACTTGAAATACGCAAAATCCCACGAATGGGTGCGCGTCGAAGGCGGCATTGCCGTCGTCGGCATCAGCGACCACGCCCAGCACGAACTGACTGACATTGTGTACGTCGAGTTGCCGCCGGTCGGCGACCGCGTCGAGGCCGGCAAGGAATGCGCCGTGGTCGAAAGCGTCAAAGCCGCCAGTGACATCTATGCGCCGGTCACCGGCGATATTGTCGAGGTAAACGAAGAATTGTCCCGCACGCCAGAACTGGTAAATCAAGACCCGTACGGCAAGGGCTGGATGTTCAAGGTCAAGCTGAGCGACCTGCCAGAACTCGGCGAGTTGATGACACCAAACGATTACGCCGCGCACATCGGCGCATAGTTTCGTCATGCACCATCCCGATTCGTTTGCGTACCGGCACCTCGGCTCACCAGCCGACCACAACGCGATGCTGGCGGAGTTAGGTTTCCCATCGCTTGACGCGCTGGTCAACGCCGCTGTCCCAGCGAACATCCGCCGAAACGAGCCGCTCCAGTTACCGTCTGCCGCAACTGAGACGGACGCGCTTGCCGAGTTGAAACACATCATGTCCGCAAATAAGCTGTGCCGGTCGTATATCGGCATGGGTTATTACGATTGCATCACGCTACCGGTAATCCAGCGCAACATTCTAGAAAATCCCGGCTGGTACACCGCCTACACGCCGTACCAAGCCGAGATTTCGCAAGGCCGGATGGAAGCGTTGCTTAACTTCCAGCAGATGATTGTGGACCTGACAGCCCTCGACATCGCTAACGCCTCGATGCTTGACGAAGCTACCGCTGCCGCCGAGGCTATGCACCTCTGTTTTGCCGTCCGAAAAAATGACGCCGCCAACATTTTCTTCGTTTCCGAAATCTGTCACCCGCAAACCATCGCCGTCATCCAAACTCGCGCCAATCCACTTGGCATTAAAATCGTTGTCGGCGACCACCGGCAATTCCAGATCACCGGCAACGCATTCGGCCTCCTTGTCCAATATCCGGCTACCGATGGCGCAATCCACGACTACGCCGCCTTATGCGCGACGGCTCACCAACATTCAGCACTAGTCGTTGTGGCCGCCGACCTACTCGCACTCACGCTTTTAAAACCGCCCGGCGAATTCGGCGCCGCCGTCGCTGTTGGCAGCGCGCAACGGTTCGGCGTGCCGCTCGGCTACGGCGGTCCGCATGCCGGCTTTTTCGCCACGCGCGACGCTTACAAGCGCCACATGCCGGGCCGGCTCATTGGCGTCTCAAAAGATGCGCAAGGCCAACCAGCATTGCGGCTCGCGTTGCAAACACGCGAACAACATATCCGCCGCGACAAAGCCACCAGCAACATCTGCACTGCGCAAGTTCTTCTCGCAGTCATGGCCTCGATGTACGCCGTCTATCACGGCCCGGCAGGACTGAAACGGATTGCCAGTCGCATTCACGAGTTGACGCGCCGGCTTGCCAAGAACGTTGACCGAGTAGGCAATGAGCCATTTTTCGACACCATTCGCATCCGCGCCAAAGCACCGGCCGGGATTAATGTCCGCGATTTCAGCGATGGCACAATTAGCATTTCACTCGACGAAACCACGACTGAAGCGGATGTGGATGAACTCATTAAGCTTTTTAGCGGTCAAGCAAACGCCGCACCTTCTCTGCCGGCACGAACCTCCACGTTTCTGACTGCCAAAGTTTTCAACAGCTATCACACCGAACATGAAATGCTCCGGTATATCAAGCGGCTCGAGGCGCGTGATTTATCGTTGTGCCACGCAATGATTCCGCTCGGCTCCTGCACGATGAAGTTGAACGCGACTTCCGAAATGCTGCCGGTAACGTGGCCGGAAGTTAGCAAGCTCCATCCGTTTGTGCCACGCGACCAATCAGAAGGTTACCGGACATTATTCCGGCAACTTGAAACCTGGCTCGCCGAGATTACCGGCTTTGCGGCGGTATCGTTACAACCCAATGCCGGCTCGCAAGGCGAATACGCCGGCTTGCTCGTCATCCGTGAATTTCATCGACAACGCGGCCAAGCCCACCGTGATATCTGCCTGATTCCAGTTTCCTCCCACGGCACGAACCCGGCCAGTGCCGCGATGGCCGGCATGAAAGTGATTCCAGTCACTTGCGATGCCGCCGGTAATATTGATGTCGCCGATTTACGCACGAAAGCGGCGCAGTACGCCGGCAATCTTGCGGCGTTGATGGTTACCTATCCTTCCACGCACGGCGTGTTTGAAGAAAGCATCCGGGAAATCTGCACCACCATCCACCAGCACGGCGGTCAAGTTTACATGGATGGCGCAAATATGAACGCGCAAGTCGGGCTGACCAGCCCTAGTCACATCGGCGCGGACGTTTGTCATTTGAATCTGCACAAGACTTTTGCCATTCCACACGGTGGCGGTGGCCCCGGCATGGGACCGATCGGCGTGGCGCAACATCTCGCACAATTCCTGCCGGGACATCCGATCGTAAATCCATCTACTGAAGGCAATGCCCCGGTTTCCGCTGCGCCGTGGGGTAGCGCGAGTATCTTGGTGATTGCGTGGATGTACATCCGGATGCTGGGTGCAACTGGATTGGCCGACGCGACCAAGGTCGCCATCCTCAACGCAAATTATGTGGCGCGACGCTTGGCCGGTTATTTCCCGACATTGTATACCGGGCCAAGCGGACTGGTAGCACACGAGTGTATTTTGGATTTCCGACAATTTAAGACCTCCGTCGGCATCGAAGTCGAGGACGTGGCGAAACGGCTGATGGATTACGGCTTTCACGCACCAACGATGTCGTGGCCGGTCGCTGGCACGTTGATGGTCGAACCGACGGAAAGCGAATCGAAGGTAGAGTTGGACCGATTTTGCGACGCAATGATTGCGATTCACGCCGAGATTGCCGCCGTCGCTGCCGGTCAACTTGACCGGCATAGCAATCCACTCAAACACGCACCACACACGGCGAGCGTTGTCGCCGGCGATAAATGGAATCGTCCATACTCGCGCGAGCAAGCCGCGTTCCCAACCGCATGGACGCGCGCTCACAAATTCTGGCCGTCTGTCGGTCGCGTGGACAATGTCTACGGCGACCGGAATCTCATCTGTACCTGTGAACCGCTTGAAGTTTAAGACGGAGGCAATCACGAGACGGGCGCATGGTGCGCAAATATTGCCAGTCTTGACCCTGCCGGTACATTTTAGTAGCTTACCGCTATCTTAATGAAACCATCTATGAGGCTAGTGTTGTTACTTGGCGCGATTGGAATGTTTTGGCTGGCTTTACCGCAGGACTGTCCGGCAGCACTAGTCTGGCGCAAAGGCGAAGGCTGGAATTGGGAACGCGAAGGGATGGCAGTCGCAAACAACCCCAAAGACCAGCTTGAAATCGCCAGAAACTTTCAGGCTCAGAAAAAATTCGATGCGGCCGCAACTGCGTACCGCCGCGTAATCATTCGCTGGCCAACTTCGTTTTCTTGTCAAGAGGCACGCCTTGGCCTAGCTGAATCCCTGACACAACTCAACTACCTCTACAAGGCGTTCAAGGAATATCAGAACCTAATCGAGAAACATCCGAACAGCCCGCACTTCGACAGCGCAATGCAGGCCCAGTACGACCTCGCGAACCGGTTTCTCAAAGGCGAAAAACACAAAATCTGGCGATTCCGCATTTTTAACGGCCTCGAAAAGGCGGTCGAGATTTACGAGCAGATTGTCAAAAATGGGCCATTTAGCAAGTTTGGGCCCGCCGCGCAATTTCGTATCGGCCTAGTTTACGAAAAAGAAAAGGACAACATCGCCGCGGTCCACGCCTACGAAAAACTATTGGAACGCTACCCGAAGGATCCACTAGCTGAGGATGCGCAATTCCAAATCGGCTGGGCCTACCATTCCGAAGCGCAGCGCGCTGAGTACGATCAGAACAACGCCAACCAGTCCATCGCTTCGTTCAAGGACTTTCTCGTCCGCTATCCCGCCAGCGCGAAGGCTGAGCAGGCGCGGCAGTTACTCGCGGAATTAAAACAGGAACAATCAAAAGGCCTGTTCCAAATCGGCCATTTTTACGAAAAGAACAAAAACTACCGGGCCGCACTGATCTATTTCAACGAAGTCATTGAGCAAAATCCGCGGTCAGACTGGGCTAACCAAGCACAGCGCAAGCTTGCCCTACTTGCCCCGCTGGCGAAACAACAACCGGCCCCGAAATGAATCGCGCGACGCGTTGCTTGCTGACTGGCTTTATGGCAGTACTAACTAGTGGCTGCGCTGGCTACCACCTCGGCCCCACGCAATCCCTACCTTACCGGTCCGTTGCCGTGCTGATGTTTAAGAACAAGACGCTTAACCCGCAGCTCGAAGCGCAAGTCACCAACGCCATCATCAAGCGCTTTCAAACCGACGGCACGCTGCTCATTGAATCTGCGACTGAGGCTGATATCGTTATAACCGGACAGATTACGAAGTTCCACCGGCATGAGCTGCGCGCCGTGCAGACTGACGTGAACGCGCCGCGCGAATATCGAGTCACAATCGAGGTGCGCATCGAAGCGCGAGTACGCGGAAGCGGCGAGCTTGTGTTTGAACCAGCCTTAATCAAGGGCCACGCCGATACATTTATTGGCACGGATTTACAGAGCGCAGACGCACAGGTGTTGCCGTTAATCGCCGATGACCTAGCGAAGCGCGTGGTGCCTTTACTGGCCGAACGCTGGTGAACGCGACTTACACCGCAGCGGCGATTTTTTTAAGATGCGCCGCGAGTCGGGATTTCTTCCGGGAAGCCGTGTTGGGATGGAGAATCTGCACTTTGGCAGCTTTGGCGAGCGCTGACGTCAAAACCCGGTACGCAGCGTCGGCTTCGTCAGCCTTCTTTTCGCTGACGAAAGCTTCAAAATTCCGCTCCAATGTGTGGAGACGGGATTTAACTGCCTTGTTATGGCTTTGCTTGCGCACGCTAGAGCGCGCCTGTTTTGCTGCTGAACGAGTCTTGGGCATTGGTAAAAATTCCTTTTAGTTGAGCGAGATCGCATCATATCGGTAACACCCAAAATGTCAATGTGGAAAAGCATGCGTACGTTAAAACTTATCATCGCGGTCATACTGCTACCAGCCTGTGTCGGGGCGACGAGCGCAGCCTGGCAGGCCGGTCGCATTGTACTGGGTGGAGGAAATCTTGCGCCGGCAATCGCGCTGGGCGCTGGTTATCTCCTCTGGTTGCTGGTGTTTATTTTTTTGCCGACGCCGGTCCGAACCTACGTGCTCGGCCACGAGCTGACCCACGCTGTCTGGGCGTTGCTAATGGGCGCCCGCGTCAGTGGCCTGAGCGTGCGCAAAGCCGGCGGCCAAGTCCGGACCAGCAAAAATAACTGGGCGATTACACTGGCACCGTACTTTTTTCCATTTTACGCAATGCTGTTCATGGCCGTCTTTTTCAGCGCCCACGCCATTTGGGATTTGACAGCGCAGCTCTGGATTTTATTTTTCCTGATCGGTTTGGGCTGGAGTTTTCATGTGACCTTTACCATCATGGTGCTGTTCACTGTTAGCCAACCAGACGTGAAATCGCAGGGCGTGCTATTTTCTGCGGTCGTCATTTACTTAATGAACCTGTTAGTCATGGCCATGACCGCTGCGCTGCTATCGCAATCGCTGACATTCGTCAAACTTGCGCAAGTTTTTGGCGACAGCTTACCGGCAAGCTATGTTTGGACACTCGACAAGTTCGGTGCGCTGTGGGAATATGCGCACGTTGCCTGGAGCCAGCGATAATGAACCTCACGGATATGCTCAGCCTTGAACAGTTTGTGCCCAAGGTGTCCGTCCCGGACCGCTGGGGCGCGATTGACGCATTGATTGACCAACTCGTACGCCTCGGCAAAATTCGCACCGAAGATCGTGCGCTCGTCGTCAAAGCTGTCAAAGACCGTGAAACCAGCAACGGCACCGGCATCGGCTTTGGCCTAGCCATTCCGCACGCCAGCGTGCCCTGCGTTAGCGCGCCGGTCGCCATCGTCGCGCGCCTTGATCCGGCTGTGGATTTTCAAGCGCTTGATGACCAACCGGTCCGATTCTGCGTCCTGTTCCTCACACCCCAAGGCCAATTCCAGCAACACCTCCAAACACTATCCACCTTCGCCCGCTTCCTCAGCAACAAAGACCGCCGCACCCAACTTGAGAACGCCCGGACTGCCGAAGAGATGTTCGCCGTCTTCCGCGCCGCCTAACCTATATGCCATCTGTTTCGCAGATTCTGTCCGCTACCGTCGAACGCGCACTTGGCGCGCCGGCCATGCTCCGCGCTGCCGACCCTAAATTTGGCGACTACCAAGCCAACGGCATCATGGCCGTTGCCAAAGCCCGCAAAGAAAACCCACGCGCCCTCGCCGAGCAAATTATCCAACAACTCGACGTGACTGGTATCTGCGAACCGCCGACCATTGCCGGCGCTGGTTTCATCAACTTCAAACTCAAACCGGCCTTTGTCGCTGAACAAATTACCGGCGCCGCCCGCGATGAGCGTCACGGCGTACCGGCGGCGACCCGTCCCCAGACCATCGTCGTTGACTTTAGTTCGCCAAATGTCGCCAAACCGATGCACGTCGGCCACATCCGCTCCACCATTCTGGGTGACAGCCTCGCGCGCATCGGCAAATTCCTCGGCCACCGCGTCATCACCGACAACCATATCGGCGATTGGGGCACGCAATTCGGCATGCTCATCATCGGCTGGAAACAGTACCGGAACGACACCACCCTCGCTGCCGATCCGATTGGTGAACTCGAGCGCCTCTATAAATTCATCAACGACAAACCCGAACTCCGCGACGATGCCAAAGCTGAACTCGTCAAACTCCAGCAAGGCGATGCCGAAAATCTGGCTATCTGGCAAAAGATAATCGCTCTTTCGCTGATTGAGTTTGCGAAGACCTACGGGCGGCTCGGTGTGAGCTTTGACCATACGTTTGGCGAAAGTTTTTACAACCCGCTGCTGCCGGCGGTAGTCGCCGACCTCCGCCAACGCGGTCTCGCCGTCGAAAGCGACGGCGCGTACTGTATTTTCTTTCCCGGCCAAGAATCGCCGCTCATCGTCCAGAAAGCTGACGGCGCGTTTCTTTATGGCACAACCGACCTTGCCACACTGAAATACCGGATCGAACAATGGCAGCCCGATGAAATTGTTTACGTCACCGATGCCCGTCAGCAATTACACTTCAAACAAGTTTTTGCCGCCGCGCAGAAATGGTTCCCGACGGTGCCAGACCTTCGACATGTCTATTTTGGCTCAATTCTCGGCGAAGATGGTAAGCCACTCAAAACGCGATCCGGCCAGAACGTCAAACTCGGCGAACTCCTCGATGAAGCCGAAGAACGCGCGCTCGCCGTCGTCACGGCAAAGAATCCGGAGCTACCCGAAGACGTCCGCCGGCAAATCGCCCGGGCCGTCGGCATCGGTGCCGTCAAATACGCCGACCTGTCACAGAATCGCACGACCGATTACGTGTTCAGCTGGGCCAAAATGCTGGCGATGAACGGCAACACCGCGCCGTA
>JBAWWR010000044.1:0-19260 GCA_037146675.1 Verrucomicrobiota bacterium
GTGGCAGGCCGGTATGTTTGAGCTGCTGCCGTGGCAATGGGGGTTGGTGGTGTTGGGCGCGTTTCTGGCTGGTGTGTCCAAGACTGGAATTGCCGGGTTGGGCGTTTTAACGGTGGCGATTTATGCCAACATCTTGCCGGCACGCCAATCGACCGGCATCATTCTACCGATGTTGATTTGCGCGGACGTGGTAGCGGTAGCGGCGTACCGGCGGCACGCGGAGTGGAGGCATTTGTGGCGGTTGTTTCCGTGGGTGATGGCCGGCGTGGTGGCTGGTTATCTGGCGATGGGGCGCATCAACGACGCGCAGGTCCGGCATGGCATCGGGGCGATTTTGCTGGTGCTGGTGGCGTTGCATTTCTGGCGCCGGCAACGCGCCGGTAACGAACCGATTCCGCACTCGCTTTGGTTCACAGGGCTGACCGGCGTGCTGGCCGGGTTCACGACGATGCTGGCCAACGCCGCCGGGCCGATTATGGTTTTGTATCTGCTCGCAATCGGCTTGCCGAAGATGGAATTTCTCGGCACAGGAGCGTGGTTTTTTCTCATCATCAATTTATTCAAGGTGCCGTTCAGCTGCCAGCTCGGCTTAATCACGCCGGGGACGTTGCAGTTCAACGCGGTGCTGTTGCCGGCGGTCATTGTCGGCGCATTACTCGGCCGGCAGTTCGCGCAACGCATCAATCAGGCGTGGTTCGAAACGCTGGCGTTGGCGCTGTCGTTGGTGGCCGGGGTGCGGTTATTGTTTTGACATGAGATTGGCAATTCGCGAATCTTTCGTTTCGCCCCATTTGACAACGAGGACTGAAATATGACTACGAATACTATGCTCCATCATGCTCTGGCAAACTTCGATCAAACGGCGCAATTGTTGCGCGAGGAATTTTCGCCCGACCTATTGTTGAAAATGCGGGAGCCGAAGGAGCGCAGCGAGCTCCGGCTGTCACCGGAGTTTGTCGACACCCAGTCGCACACGTTCCGTGCGTTTATCGTGCACCATAATCGCGCGCTCGGTCCCAGCAAGGGCGGCATCCGCATGACGCCCAATGTCACGCTCGATGAAGTCACGGCGTTGGCGATGGAGATGACTTGGAAATGCGCGTTGATCGGCGTGCCGTTTGGCGGCGGTAAGAGCGGCATCATCGCTGATCCGGAAAAACTTTCGCCACACGACAAGGAAACGCTCATCCGCAGTTTCACCCGTAACGCCCAGCGGCACATTCATCCGTTGGTGTACGTGCCGGCGCCCGACATGGGCACCAACGAAGGCGACATGGGGCACATCAAGGACACGATTTCCTATTCGCTCGGCCAAGCGACGACGCAAGGTTGCTATGTCACCGGCAAGCCGGTGATTCTTGGCGGTATTCCGGGCCGGCGCGAAGCGACCGGTCGCGGCGTCGCCATCTCCACGGCTGAAGCCATGCGCACACTCGGCCGGGACTTAAAGGGCGCGACGGCAATTGTGCAAGGGTTTGGCAACGTCGGCGCCATCTCGGCGGCGGCGCTGGCGGAATGTGGTGCGCGCATTACCGGCGTGAGCGATATGTATGGCGCGATTTACAATGAAAACGGGTTGGACATCCCGGCGTTGCTGGCGCACGTGAAGAAAACTCGCCGCGTTACTGGTTTTGCCGGTGCGCGCAGTATTGCCGGCGAAGAGCTGTTAATTGCGCCGTGTGACGTGCTTGTTCCGGCGGCGACCGCCAATCAAATCACCGGTGAGAATGCGGCCCGCATTCAAGCGAAAGTGATTGCCGAAGGTGCAAACGGCCCGACGACGCCGGAAGCTGATTTGATTTTGACACAGCGTGGCGTGACGGTAATCCCGGATATTTTGTGCAATGCCGGCGGCGTGTTTGTGTCGTACTTGGAATACACGCAGGAAACGCAGCAGGAACAAATGACCGAGACCGAAGTGCGGACCCGGTTAGAACAACGAATGAAAGACAAATTTGCGCTCGTGCTGAAGACGGCGCAGGAACGGAAGCTGCCGATGCGGCAGGCCGCAATGTTGTTGGCTGTGCGCAACGTAGCGACCGCCCTCGAAGCGCGGGGAAGTTTGCCATGAAATCACAACCACTCGACACGCTGATCGTTGGCGGCGGGATGATCACCAACGATCAACTCCTGCCGAGCATTTACCATCTCCAACGCCTTGGCGTAGTTGGCGAAATCACCATTTGCGCACTCAACAGCGCGCCGCTGAAAGCACTGGCTGACAACGCGGAATTGCGCACGGCGTTCCCGGGACAAAAGTTCACCGCGATGCCGGCGTTAACGACGCCACCGGACAAAATGTTCCCGGATTTGTTCAAGGAGGCGCTGGCCAAGCTGAAGCCCCGGCAAGTCGTGGTCGTCGCGGTACCGGATTGGTTTCATTATCCGATTATTTTGGAAGCGTTGCGGCACGACCAGCATGTGCTCAGCGTCAAACCACTCGTGCTAGAATATAAGCAAGACCTGGAGATCGAAAAGCTCGCGTTGGAAAAAGGTTTGTTCGTCGGCGTCGAGTATCACAAACGCTTTGACCGGCGTGCGCTGCAAGCCAAGCGATTTTACGGCGAAGGCAAGTTCGGCCAGTTCATCATGGGCGAGGCGAAACTGCACGAGCCATATTATTACCGGCACTCCAACTTCCAAAACTGGTTCACCTGCGACAAGACCGATCCATTCACCTACGTCGGCTGTCATTACATCGACTTGGTCCATTTCATTACCGGCCTCAAGCCGGTCGCGGTGTCGGTGGATGGCGTGCGCGGTAAATTCCCGAATGGCAAAGAGGCGTTCCTCTGGTCCAGCGGCCGGGTCAGGTTTGAGAATGGCGCGTTGCTGACTGTGACTGACGGCCTCGGTTATCCCGACGACGCAGCTGGTGGCAATGATCAAGGTCTGGTCATGTACTGCGAAGGTCAGAATCGCACTGGCATGATTCATCACGACGATCACGACCGTGGCGTCCGGTATGCGTTTCTCGAACCGAGCGGTGCGGCGCGTTACCGGTATGTCAGCCCGGATTATTTCCGGTTGGTGCCATGGGAAGGCGCCGGCTCCAAGCCGGTCGGCTACGGCTATGACTCCGTTGCGGCAATTTTCCAGACGATGCAACGGATGCCCGATTCGTTAGAGCAACGGCGGCAGATCATCCGCGAAGTTGACGCCGCCGGCATCATCGCCACGCCGGCCAATAGTTTCATCAACGAACTAGTTGTTGAAGCCGCCCGCCAGTCCATTCTTGCCGATGGCGCGCTGGTCAAAATTCATTACGGCAACAATCCGCACGTGGAGAAAGTCAATGGCTGAGTACAGTCTGAAACCCGTCAAAGTTCCGCACGTCAAAACCAAATACCGGACGATTAAGACCGCGTTACCGGTGCCGCAATCATTGCCGGTATTTAAGGAATTACGCCGCAGCGAGCCGCGCTCGATGTCTGGCCAGCCGCCGATTCTCTGGCACAAAGCCAAAGATTTCATCGTGTCCGACAAATGGGGTAACCGCTGGATTGACTGGTCGAGCGGCGTGCTCATCACCAACGCTGGCCACGGTTGCCGAGAGATTACCGCCGCCGTGCGCAAGATGGTGGATCGCCCGTTGCTCGCGACCTACGTGTTCCCGCACGAAGACCGTGCCACGTTGACTAAGATGCTCCGCGAGATTTCGCCGGACCCACGCAAGTATCAAGTCTTCCTGCTCAGCACCGGCAGCGAGGCGACGGAAAATTGCATCAAACTTTCCAAAACCTACGCGCTCCAAAAACATGGTGCCCACAAGAAATACTTCGTCAGCTTCCGGAACGGATTCCATGGTCGCACCATGGGCGCACAACTCGCCGGCGGCAACGAGAAGCTCAAGACGTGGATGGTGGACCGCGACCGCACGTTTATCCAAGTTCCATTTCCCGACGGCTTCAAAAACAAGGACACCTCGTTCGCTCTCTTCCTTCGTTCACTCGCCGAACAGAACGTCAAGCCGCAGGACATCGCCGGCGTGATGGTCGAGAGTTACCAAGGCGTCGGACCGGACTTCTTCCCGGTCGAGTACGCGCAGAAGTTGGAAAAATTCTGCCGGCAACACGATATCGTCCTCACGATGGACGAAGTGCAAGCCGGTTTCGGTCGTACCGGTAAGATGTTTTGCTTCCAGCACTACGGAATCAAGCCCGACCTCATCGCCTGCGGCAAAGGCATCACCTCGTCGCTGCCGCTCTCCGCGGTGATCGGCCGCGCCGACATTATGGGTCTGTACGCGCCGGGCTCAATGACGTCGACGCACTCCGCATCACCGCTCGCCACCGCTGCCGGGATTGCCAATCTCAAAGTTCTAAAAGGTAAGAAGCTCGTTCAACGGGCCGCCAAACTCGGCGCGTGGTTCAATCCTGAACTCGAACGCATCCAAAAGAAATATCCGCAACGTCTCGGTTGTTTCTGGGGTAAAGGCCTCGTGGCCGGCATCCAAGTTGTTAAACCCGGCACTCGCGAACCCGATCCCGTTGTCGCCACGGCAATCAATGTCGCCTGTTTCCACAAAGGTCTGCTGATGTTCGCGCCGGTCGGCATCGGCGGCGAATGTCTCAAGATCGCACCGCCACTGACAATTTCCGAAGCGGCACTGCGCGAATCGTTGGCAGTGTTTGAGCAGTCCGTTGACGAAGTCATGGCGCAGTGATGGGATGAGGAAGACACTCATAGCTGTATCCGTAATTGTGTTGGCCTTGCTCGCAATTAAGCCAGCAACGGCGGCAGCCAATGAGTTGGCAAGGCAGCTAACGTCACTGGGAGCGGAGGAATTCTTCAGCACAACCCCAGCAACCGAGTTAATCAGTAGCCTGAAAAGTTCGGAAGAAGAGCGGCAACAAATTCTTCCCCTTCTCCTCCGTCACTGCTTCGTGGAGCGCAGTCTGATTTTCCCAGAGGGAATACTTCTCCTGCGTGAAGTTGTCTTGAAGGAGGCAACAACCGTAGAAGAACGTGGTCTTTTCCGTATGGTTGCGGATTCTGGGCCAAACGAACTCCGCTTGGCCTCTGTCGAATGGATCGCTGGACAGAAGGGTCTCATCTCCAACACAAATGCACGGCTTCTCGTCACTGACATGATGAGGAGTCTCGCTGCCGACACCGACCCGCGGATTCTCATTCGTGCCATCGGTGTGACACTCCGCGTGCCGGATTCGTTTGTCGCGCCAGAAAATTTATTCATGAATACTCTCACGCAAACTTTGCAGTCCGTCCAAACGCTTGCCTCTGACGGTAAACTGACTAAAACACGCGACCTTCTGTTCAAGCTCCGTGATGTTGTCAATGAGCCGCGAATTCGCGGGGCGCTTGGCGATCAGAAATACGAAGCGGTAGCGTCTAAGGCATTTGCAGTTCTTTGGCCGCTTACCACGAAGGACGTGGTTTACGAATCAGCATCTTGGCTGCTTGAGGGTCTCAACACCAAAAGCATAAACGAGGTGTTCTATCTTCGCGCAACGGATGAGACTAAGTGGGGGCGATCTAGTCTCTACGATCACCGAGTAATCTTCGTCAATCACCCCGACTACCTCCGGACACAGGTCAGAACTGACTGTGAAAGCATCCTCAATAATTGGACATGCTCTTTCGCTGAGCGAAATGGAACCACGAATCACCCTCCCTTGCTGAAAGGGGCGGATTCCTACTTCCAACGAAACAGCTTCTTACTGAAGCTGGCTGCTCAGTACGGGTATTATGATCTCGTTGACCGCGCGGCCCAACATGACAACAAATGGTATCATGAACTTGCCCAGATGGCGTTGAACGCCTTCCCGCGGAAGAAAGTTGAAGCGAATACTGGGATGAACAACGCGGAGACTACACGGTGAATTCAACTAGTTTCACCTCAAAGATTACACTGGACAACGGTGAGCGTGAAATGACCAAAGGTTACTTCGACATCCAAGTCAACGGCTACGGCGGCATTGACTTCAATAAGGACGGTCTCACCGCCGAAGAATTGCGGCGCGCTTGCGAAACGTTGCAACGCGATGGTGTGACCGGCATCTTCGCCACGATTTGCACGGCCGAGCTGCCGGTAATGTGCCGGCGCGCTGCGCAGATTGTAAAACTGCGCGAACACGACGCGCTCAGCCGGCAACTCGTTGCCGGGATTCATTTCGAGGGTCCGTTCATGAACGAGACCGTCGGTTACCGGGGCGCGCATCCCGAAGCCGCGTTACATCCGGCCAACCTCGACGAGATGAAACAACTTCTCGCTGCTGCCGGTGGTCTGACAAAGTTGGTCACACTCGCGCCCGAACGCGATCCCGGTATGGCGACCACCCGGTATCTCGCCGGTCAAGGTATCGCCGTCAGCGCCGGTCACACCAACGCCTCGCTCGACGATCTCAAAGCCGGCATCGATGCCGGGCTGACGATGGTCACGCATCTTGGCAATGGTTGCCCGATGCAAATGCACCGGCACGATAACATTATCCAACGGGCGCTCAGTTTCGCCGGCCAGCTCTGGATTTGTTTCATTGCCGACGGCGTCCACGTGCCGTTTTTTGCGCTCAAAAATTATTTGAAGGTTGCCGGCATCGAACGCTCAATCATCACTACCGATGCCGTTGCGCCAGCTGGGTTGGGGCCGGGTACCTATACTTTTGGAAATTGGAAAGTGGTTGCCGGTGAAGACATGGCCTTGTGGGCCCCCGACCGCAGTCATCTCGTCGGCTCCGGGATTTTCATGCCGAAGGTTGAAGATAATCTGCGCCGGCACCTAGGCCTTAGCGATAACGAAATCCGTCAGCTCATCTGCGATAACCCGCGCCGCGCTTTCGGGTTGTAAGCCGGGACAGCTTCCATCATGAATCACCCCGCCGCGCCCGCAATTTTTGCCGACATTCCTTACACGCAGACGCCACAGCGACCATTGCGTCTTGATTTACGCGTCCCGTGCTCTGATCGCCGCCTGCCGCTTGTTCTCTGCATCCCAATGAGTGGCATGAGTGAATGCGTCAAGGAACACGCGCCGTGGTGGCTGACTGAACACGGGTTTGCGATGGCGTCAATTGAAGCGCGAGTGAGCAGCGAGGCGATTGCCCCAGCCGCGATACACGACTGCAAGGCGGCGGTGCGCTGGTTGCGTGCGCACGCAAATCAATACGGCTACGCGCCTGACGCCATCGGCGTTTGGGGACACTCTGCCGGTGGACATCTCGCTGCATTGCTTGGCACATCCGGCGATGTTGCGGATCTGGAAGGCGCCGGTGGGAATGCCGGGATTTCGAGCCGGGTCCAAGCGGTTTGCGATGAATGCGGTGCGCCACACAATCTGGCTTGGTTTGGTCGCCCGGAAGTCAAGGCGCGGTTTCTGTATGTCGCCGGTAACCTCGGCCGGTACCTCGGCGGTCCGGTTGAAGAACGGTCAGAGCTAGCCCGACTAGTTAGTCCACAAACATATGTTTCCGTAAATTGTCCGCCGATGCTCTTGATTCATGGCGCGAACGACGATGTAGTGCCGGTTGAGGAGACGGCCAATTTTCATCAGGCGCTCAAATCTGCCGGTGTGGATGCGACACTGCAAATTCTATCTGACAGCGGCCACGGCTGGGACGCGACCCTGACCCGCAACGACATCGTGGCGTTCTTTGAGCGAACACTGCTTAGTCTGACGGAAACAGTAGCCGCCAGACCCCAGTAAAGACCGTGCGCAACTTCGCGCAATCTGGTGCGCGAAAATGCGCCGCAACCCACCGGATGCGGTGAGGATTTATTCAAGTGATTTCTCTAAGCGCCTGCTAGGCACTCTGTCTCGCGTGTATTGCCGTTGTCTGGCACAAACCTTGCATTGTAGGATACTGCTATGAAAAACTTTCTCTTCTTGAGTTCCAGCCTTGTCCTATTGTTGGCCGTTTCAGCCAGCGCTGCGGAGCGCGACCCGGCGAATTATGCCGGCGTGAAGATGTGCAGTATTTGTCACAAGAAGGATGACTGTGGCAATCAATTCGCCAAATGGCAGGCCAGCCCACACTTCAAGGCATTTGAAACTCTCGGTACGCCGGCCGCCAAGGAAATTGCCAAAAAGCTCGGCATTGATGATCCGCAGAAAAGCGGCAAGTGCCTAAAATGCCACTCGACCGCATACAACTTCACCGAGACAGTCGCCACCGAGAAGATTAGCCTCGAAGACGGCGTGGTTTGTGAGTCCTGCCACGGTCCCGGCAAGAAATTCATGCAAAAGAGCACCATGGAAGATCGCGACAAAGCTATCGCCGGTGGTCTGATCTACCCAGCGACGCAATCCTGCAAGCTCTGTCACAACGAGCAAAGCCCCACTTTCAAGGGTTTTGACGAGAAGGCGATGGTCGAGAAAATCGCTCACCCAGATCCCAAGGTCAAGCATTGAACCATCCTGCGCGATGGTCGTGCCTCATCGCGCTGGTTGCGGGGTTGACAGCGGCGGTGCCCGCGCGGGCGGTATTGGATAATAGCGACTGTTTTGCTTGTCATGGCGACAAGGATTTCGTCCGTACTAACGCCGCACACCAAGCCCAGTCACTCTTTGTTGATGAGACGGCCTATGCCGCATCCATCCATGCCAAAAATCGGTGCACTAGTTGCCATGTTGATATTCAAGATGTGCCGCATGCCGACAAACTAAAGCCGGTTAGTTGCGCCCAGTGCCATCGTATTGAGACCGATATTTACCTCAAAAGCGATCACGGCCAAGCTGTTCAACACGGCGTAACAGAAGCTGCCAAGTGTCAGGGTTGCCATGGCGCGCCGCATACACTCCTAAATTCCCGCAACCCGGCCTCGCCCGTTCACAGGCAGAATCTACCGGCAACTTGCTCCACGTGTCACGCGCGCACTGCCGACATGGAGAAATTTAAACTTCGCCAGCGCTCGGTCACTTTCACCTACGATCACAGCATTCACGGTCGCGCCCACGCCAACGGCATTGCCAATGCCGCCATTTGCTCTGACTGTCACGGCACTCATAATCTCCACCGCTCCATCAATCCCGCCTCAAAACTCTACTGGCAGAACATCCCGGCAACTTGCGGCAAATGTCACGAAAACGTCAACCAAACCTACCAACGCAGCGTTCACGGTCAAGCGGTCGCTAAAGGTCTGCGCGATGCTCCCGTTTGCACCGATTGCCACGGTGAACACACCATCACTGCCGTCAAAGATGAAAGCTCCCGCGTCTCCGGCATCCACATTCCCGAAACTTGCGGGCAATGTCATGCCAGCGAACGCATTGCCACCCGCTACAATCTGAAATCCAACGTCCTTGAAACCTACATGCAAAGCTTCCATGGCCTTGCCCTGCAAATCGGCGGTGTCGCCGTCGCCAACTGCGCTTCCTGCCACGGTTTCCACGATGTGTTGCCGGCGAGCGATCCACTCTCATCTGTCAATCAAGCCAACCTGCCGCAGACCTGCGGCAAATGCCACGCCGGCATCGGCACCCGACTTGCCAAAGGCGATATCCGCATCCACAATCCGGCCGGCGCCGCCAAAGGTAAACCGTGGCTGGTGAACCTCATCAGCCGGGTGTACATCCTGCTCATCATCGCCACCATCGGCGGCATGGCTACGTTCAACTTCCTCGATTATCTCCGCAAGACCCGGCAACACTTGGCGCAGGTTCGGCAAATCAAATGCGAAGTGCGGTTGACGAGATGGTTGCGTGTCCAACATTTCTTCCTGATTGCGACGTTTGTTCTGTTGGCGTACACCGGCTTCGTTCACAAGTTCCCAGATGCGATTTTTAGCTGGCCGTTCCGGGCGCTGGGAGATGACGGGAGCATGGCACGTGGGATGATTCATCGCATTGCCGGGTGGACGTTTATTGGCTTGTTCCTCGTCCATAGCATATCGCTCGTGTTTACGAAACGTGGGCGCGATTACCTGCGAGTGTTGTGGTTCGCCTGGCACGATATTGGCGACGGGCTGGGCACGCTTGCGTTCAACCTTGGTCTTCGCAAAACTGCGCCGCCGCACCGGCAGTGGAATTATGCGGAGAAGGCGGAATACTGGGCACTGATGTGGGGATCACTGGTGATGATTGTTACCGGCTTGATGCTGCTGTTTACCGAGACAGTCTTGCGGATGCTGCCGAAGGTCTGGCACGACGTTGCGCAGGTAATTCATTATTACGAAGCGGTGTTGGCGACGTTGGCCATTGTCGTCTGGCATTTCTACTGGGTGATTTTTGATCCAAAAGAATATCCAATGAATACGGCATGGCTCATCGGCAAAAAAGCTCCACATGACGGCCACGCACCGGCAGCCGGGCCAAAGGCTGCAGAGAAGCCAGATGCGCCTCGCTAAACGCTTTGGATTGTTGGTCGTGCTAGTTTTTGCTGCGAACACTGGGCGCGCTGTTGAAGAAGACAAGGTAGCGGATCGGTGCGGGGTGTGTCACGAGCAAGAGACGAAGGATTGGCAGGGCTCCAAGCACGCGCAGGCCATCAATCAAAATTTTCTCGGCGTCTGGGAACGTGAAGGCAAGAAATGGGAGTGCCTCGTCTGCCACACAAGCCAATCCGACCGCAAGACCGGTCAATTTTCACACGCCGGTATCAGTTGTGAATCGTGTCACGGCGCGGTGAACGAAGACCATCCTGACAAGACGAAGATGAAGCTACCGGCCACCTCGGAGATGTGTCAAGGTTGCCACAGTATTACCTACGGCGAATGGCGGATTAGCTCGCACGGCCAGAAGAACATTCGCTGTTTTGACTGCCACAAGATGCACGGGATGCAGCAGCGTAATGACGATCCTGATCAGATGTGCGGCTCATGTCATACCGCGCGGCTGCAGAGCTTTTCCCACGCCACCCACCACATCAAAGGTGTGCAATGCATCTCCTGTCACATGCCAGAGGTGATGAGCGGGGCCATGAAAATCAAAGGAGCGGGGCTGCGCGGGCACACGTTTGGCGTGGGCGCGGAGACGTGTACCCGGTGTCACCGTGAGATGGTTCACCAAAGCCATGAGACAGCTTCACTCGAGCAGGAAGTGTCCCGGCTGAAAGCTGTGCGTCCGGAATCACTGGAAAAGAAAGCGGCACAATTGCAGGAGCAAACCACTAAATTACAGGATGACCTCCAAGCTAACCGGCGCGTGTTTGTGCCGTTGGTTGGTTTGGCATTTTTATTGGGACTCTTTGCTGGTTATGCGGTGCCGCATTACCGGGCGCGAAAAGCAAGCAGCCAGCCCAAGTAATTATGACCGAGCCACGGCATCATCCGTTTGCTCAGAACATCTCGCGCCGGACGTTTTGTCGCCAGAGCGCAGCCGGTTTAGCTCTGATGGTCGCCGGTAGCGCTGTCGCAGTTGGTGAAGAGAAGGCCGGTAATCCAGACCAATACGGTGCCGTCTTAGTGGACTTGACGCGGTGTGTTGGATGCCGGTCGTGTGAGAATGCTTGTTTGATTCGCCAGGGTTATTCCGCTTTGCCGGCAACCAGTTTTGGATTTGGTCCGGGTGATGGACAGTTGACGTTTAAGACGCGGACGTTTGTAGATTTTCGGCCAATGCCCGGAACTTCTGGCCAGCGCATTCCGGTGAAGCGCCAGTGTCAGCACTGCCTCGATCCCGCCTGCGTATCGGTCTGTCCAGTTGCGGCATTGGAGAAATCGCCACGCGGTTCGGTGTTGTGGCGCAACGACCGATGCATTGGCTGCCGGTACTGTCTCCTCGCCTGTCCATTCGGCGTACCGAAATATGAGTGGGACAATGCGCTCACGCCACGAGTGAATAAATGCGATTTCTGCGATGACCGGCAAGCGGCAGGTCTGCTGCCGTCGTGTGTGGCGGCGTGTCCGACCGGTGCGTTAAAATTTGGTAAACGACCGGATATGTTGCGCGAGATGAAGGCGCGGATCGAGTCGTTGCCGGGCCGGTATACGACGATGTACGGAGACCGGGTGGTCGGCGGCACGTCGTGGTTTTATCTGTCAGATATTCCCATCGAGCAACTCGGATTTCCGCCAGATTTACCAACAACGCCGATGCCGGCGCTGACTTGGAACTGGCTGGCGAAGGTGCCATTCATTGCGATTGGTTTGGGGTTGGTGCTTGGCGGAATCGTTCGGTTGCGCCGCAGGGAAGGGGCGATTCACTGACATGGACGCGTTGCTGATATTATTTCGGATTGTTGCCGCACTGGTGATGGCAGTCGTAGCCGCCGGTGCGTGCTGGTTGCTGGAAGGCCGGCAACGACCGAAGTCGATGTCGTTTGCGATTATGGGCTGGGCGTTCTTGATCGTGTTGTGGGGAGTCGGTGGGTATGCGTTTGCGACGCGGTATGCGTTGGGGTTGGGCGCGGTGACGAATCTGACAGATCAGTTCCCGTGGGGGATTTGGAAGGCGCTGGTGTTGTGTGGGATTTCGTTCGCGGCTGGTGGATTTTTGACGGCGTGCATGGTGTATATTTTTCGCATCCGCACATTCTATCCGATTCTGCGGCCGGTAGTGTTGGCGGCATATCTCGGCTACATGCTGTCGGCGTCAGGTGCGTTGCTGGTTGATTTGGGCCGGTACCATCAGATTTGGCGGCCGATCGTAAACTGGCAGCACCGGTCAGTTCTATTCGAGGTGTCGTGGTGTGTGATGTTGTATACCGGAGTGTTGTCGGTTGAGTTTGCGCCCATTGTCTTGCAGAAACTCGGGTGGCGCCGGTTGGAACATTTCGTTCACGCCATTACTGTGCCGTTTGTGGTCTGTGGCGTGATTTTATCAACGGTGCATCAATCATCGTTGGGCTCGCTGTTTTTAATTGTCCCGCAAAAGTTGTTGCCGTTGTGGTATTCTCCGTTCATCCCGGTTTTCTTTTTCCTCAGCGCCATTGTGTCTGGGTTTGCGATGGCGATTTTCGTTTCGGCATTATCGTTTTGGCTGTTCCGCCGGGAGCTTGATCCGAAAGTCCTGACAGCGTTGGCAAAAGGGATGACGCCGTTTTTGATGGTGTATTTGTTTCTGCGGATTGCGGATCTGACGGCCCGGAATGCTTGGGTGGATGTGTTCGCGTATCCGTTGCAGGGCTTTTCGTTTGTGGTGGAAATGGTACTGCTGACTCTGCCGCTCTTTGTGTTTTTGCGAACGCGGTGGTCCGGTCGTCGGCGCTGGGCATTTGCAGCGGCAATTCCGACCATCCTCGGGGTGATTCTCAACCGGCTCAATGTGGCCTGGATCGGTCTGCTGCCGGGCACAGGCGCGCATTACTTTCCATCGTGGATTGAGATTGTCATTACGCTCAATTTGGCATCATTCGGCTTTGTGATTTTTGGTATTGCCGCCAGATATTTACCGTTGTTCGAACGCTCCGAACAGTCTGCACCAGTTCTTGCGCGGTCGCCTGCAGTGTCGTAGGCTACACGCGTGTTGCGTACCAATTTGACGACGAAAATTCTAGCTGCGGTGGGTGTGACGGTGGCGGTGGTAATCGCCATTTACACATTTTTTGTGTACCGCGTTCAAAGCGAATGGTGGCGCGAACGCAGCCAAGCGCAAAACGCAATCAGCGCCACACTCGTGCACGAATATCTCCAAGGCGTCATGCTTAGCGATCGCCACGCTGAGGTGTTTCACTTTCTCAAACAGCTTAAGGATTCCAACGAAATCTGGCGGGGGCGGGTTGTTAATACTGAAGGGACGATCTTTTTTTCGACAGAAACACAGGAAGTCAAGCTGGCCAGTGTCAAATTGCCGCCGGACCTGTTTCAGGAAAAGCGCATCATGCAGGGTGAACGCATTGAACAGAAAGAACACCTTGCCGTTGTCATGTTGCCGGTTACCAAATTCAAATCCTGTGAAAAATGCCATCAGACTCAGGAACCATTTCTTGGCGCCATCGTTCTTGAGCGGTCGCTCCGCCCTGCCGAAGTGGCTGTTACTCGCAACCTCACACTCTTAATTGTTTACGGAATCCTCATCTTCGCCATCGTCGGTATTGTCGTTTGGCTTTTGATCGTGCGCCTCGTCACCCATCCGGTTCACAATGTGCTCTCTCAAATGGAACGCGTTCGTACCGGCGACCTCGCCGCCCGGGCTACTTCACAAAGTTGCGATGAAATTGGCCGCCTCGCTGTTGGATTCAATACAATGGTCACCAGTCTCGAAGCCACCACCGACGAGCTCCACGAATCTCACACCCGCCAAATCCAACAAGCCGGTAAACTCGCTTCCATCGGTGAACTCGCCTCCGGCATTGCCCATGAAATTCGCAATCCACTGGCCGGCATCGGTGCCGCCGTTGAAATTCTCGCCGAAAAGAGTAGCGAGCAGGATCGCGAAATTGTCGGCGAAATCCGCCGCCAAATTCAGCGCCTCAACTCCACATTACGTGGGCTTCTCGATTTTTCCCGGCCTAGCGAACCGGAGATTGTCCCTTGCGATATTGGTGAGCTGGTTAAACCAATGATCGCCCTCGCCCGGCCCGACGCCCAAAAAGCCCAGGTCAAAATCGACGTCGACTCCATCGCCGATCTACCACCGATTTGCACCGATCCCCAACAAGTCCAGCAAGCTCTCCTCAACATCCTCCTCAATGGCATCCAGGCTATGCCCAGCGGCGGCGTGCTCACCATCCACGGCGAAATTATTGAGAAAACTGGCCAGCGCGACAATCCGCGCACCTTGCGCATTTCCATTCGCGATACCGGTGTCGGTATTCCCCGCGAAAATCTGGACCGGATCTTCTCGCCGTTTTTCACCACCAAACACCGCGGCACCGGCCTCGGTCTCGCCATCACTCGCTCCATCATCGAGAAAAACAACGGCCAGATTTATGTCCAGAGCGAAGTCGGCCACGGCACCACCGTGTTCCTTGAATTCCCAGTCTGCAAACAGGAGGCTTGCGATGCCAAAAAGCAAAGTACTTGTAATTGACGATGAACGGCTGGTCCGTTGGTCCCTCGAACAAAAACTTTCCCGCGAAGGCTACGATGTTGAAAGCGCGCCCACCGGCGAGGAAGGTCTCAACCTGCTCCGCGACGGTGGCCACGAATTAGTGCTCCTTGATCTGCGGCTTCCCGGCATCGATGGCATCCAAACGCTTCAGGAAATTAAAAAGATCGAGCGCGACATCGGCGTAATCATGCTGACAGCCGACACCGGTATCTCCCGGGCGGTTGAATGTGTCCGTCTCGGCGCCCACAATTATCTCTGCAAACCATTCGACTTCGACGAGGTGCGTCTGGCTCTTGAAAAAGCTCGGGAAGATCTCCGCCTGCGTCGCGAAGTATCTCGCATTCGCCGGCAACAACGCCGGGAGTTTGGCGTTCAAAACCTGGTTGGCCCAAGCCCGGCCATGCGCTCCGTGCGCGACCTGATTGAAAAAATCGCCACCAGCAACGCCACGACGGTCCTCATCGAAGGCGAAAACGGTACCGGTAAAGAACTGGCCGCCCGCGCCATCCATTTTAGCGGCGCGCGTGCCGACCAATCGCTCCTCGATCTTAACTGCTCAGCCGTCCCCGAAACCCTCTTCGAAAGCGAACTCTTTGGCCACGAACGCGGCGCTTTTACTGACGCCAAGGCGATGAAAAAAGGCCTCTTCGAAATGGCCGATGGCGGCACGCTCTTGCTTGATGAAATTGGCGACCTCAAGCCCACCATGCAAGTCAAACTCCTCCGCGTCCTTGAAACCCGCAAGTTTCGCCGGGTTGGCGGCACTCAGGATATCGCCGTCGATGTCCGCGTCATCGCCCTCACCAACAAAGATATGACCACGGCCATTCAGCGTGGCGAGTTCCGGCAGGACCTCTACTACCGCCTCAAAGTCATCGCTGTCACAATGCCGCCGCTCCGCGAGCGGCCGACGGACATCGTGCCACTGGCCGAGCATTTTCTTGAACATTTCGCTGCCGAATTTAAGAAATCCAAGAAAAGCCTTTCACCCGAATCCCAGCAGGCGATCACGCGCTATCCTTGGCCCGGTAACGCGCGCGAACTCCGTAACGCCATCGAGCGCGTTGTCATCCTCGAAGCCGATCCGACTATTTCCTGCGAGCATCTCCCGCTGGAAATCCGCGCCGGCGTGCCGAGCGATGGTCCCACCGCTGTCACTCTTCCGACCGACGGCATTGCACTTGAAACCGTCGAGCGCGATCTTGTCCGGCAAGCCATGGAACGCACCAGTGGTAATCAAACTCGCGCCGCCGAACTCCTCGGCATCGAACGCGATGCTCTTCGCCGCCGGCTCATCAAGTACGGATTTCGTGAAGCCGGTGTAGAAACTGCGTGATAGCGCGCCATCAGGTGCGCGCCAGCGCGCTTTATTGCCGGTGCTTCCGGCAGTGTTACGATTGGGTTATTCTCTAATCTCTTAATCTTAGGCGACTTGTGCCTATTCGACATCTGTTGGCACGGCCATTGCATAATGAGTACCGAACGGAGACATTGAAATGAAATCTAAAAAAACATTATTTTTACTCGGGCTCGGCGGATGCGCTGCGCTCGCCTTGGCTATATCCTGCGCAACGGTTGACCGGGTCCTCGTTGCCCCACCGCTGATCGCCGGCGCGAAGTACGTCGGCATGGACACTTGTGCGACCTGTCACGAAAAACAGGTTGCTGATTTTAAACTTACCCAACACGCGCGGATCCAAATCCCCGGTGAGGAAAAACGCGTTTCCGGCCAAGGCTGCGAAAGCTGCCACGGTCCCGGCAGTCTCCACGTCGATGCCGGTGGCGGCAAAGGCAAGTTCATTGTCAATCCAGGCAAAGACCCGGAAGCCTGTTTCCAATGCCATATCGACAAGAAAGCCCAGTTCAATCTGCCGTATCATCATCCGCTCAAAGAAGGTCGGATGTCCTGTGTCAGCTGTCACAACCCGCACAGTGATAACATTAACAATCCTAAAGGCATGAGCATCACGCGTGTTAACGATGTTTGCGCGCAATGCCATCGCGAACAGACCCGGCCGCACGTGTTCGATCACCAAGCCGTACGCGAAGGCTGCGTCAATTGTCACAGTGTTCACGGTTCAGTCAATCCGAAGATGCTGACAGAGCGCGATCAGAATCTCTGTTTGAAATGTCACGCTCAGGTCGGCTCCGCAGATGTCCTTGTTGGGAATGGGAACAACCACTCTTCAGACGTGAAACAGGGCACCTGCTTCAGTGCAGGATGTCACACTGCAATTCACGGTTCCGACTTCAACCATCATCTGCGGTACTAACGGTTTAAATCAGGAGGATATCCTTATGAAAAGAAATTATCTTACAATTACTCTGGTAGCAGGACTGGGACTCAGCTGCTGGCTTATGCCGGCGTCAGCCGCAGATAGCGCGAAGGCAAGCGACCTGAAGCTTGACGCGATTACGGTAACCGACACGAGCCTTGTCGTTACGCCAAGTGTCACTTATGCCGGTGTGACCGGTAATAAGTCAGCATTCCGTGAGGCCACAGGCATCAAGGATGGTTGGTCTGGTGGGCTTGAAGAATTCGCACTGTCGTCGAAGATCAATAAGGATACGACCTTAAATCTCGACGGACGAGGATTGTTCAGCGCGGCTGATTATAAACTGGGCTTAGAATTGGTGAAGCCGGAGTTTTATTTTGTACGCGCCGGGTACTCGACCTGGCGGAAGTATTACAATGACATGGGTGGGTATTTTGCCACAAACAATTTTGGACCGGTTTTCATACCGCAAGATCGAGACCTCCATGTTGATGTGCGCAAGCTTTTCTTCGAGGCCGGCATCCTAATGCCAAACCTACCGAAAGTCACCATTGGCTACGAGCGGCAAGAAAAAGAAGGCACAAAGTCCATGTTGGAGTGGGGCAGCGTGATCTTTACAAATGTCTCACCAAAGCTCAACAGCACCAGCGGTCTAAAGATTTATCCATCGTTCAAAGATATTAACGAACACACTGACATCGTCAAGTTAGAGGTGGAACAGGACGTCAAGAAAATCCATATTGCTAACAACTTTCGCTATGAACGTTTTCAGGCGACTGATATGCAATATGATATGGCTAAATACTATTTACCCAAAAATGTTAATATAACAAACTCAACGACGACTTATGCAACGAGTTATAAAAACGACCTGTACAATAACATCTTTCATGTGGACAGCCGTGTGAATGATCAGCTGTATTGGTCTGCGGGATATATGTTTAACCGGTTCGACGGAAGTGATGGGTTTGCTGCGTCTACTGTTCCTACAAATGCGCCTGGATTGAGGACTTCTCAATTTGAGGGGTATACAACGAGCGTTAATTTGGACAGCGATTCCCATGTGCTGAATGGAAATCTAATGTATCAGCCGTGCAAGACGATTATCTTGAACGCCGGGATTCAAGGTGAGCTCACCGATCAAAGTGCACTCCAATACGGAAAGAACGCCACAATTGCAAACCCGATTGGATCGAACACAATATACAACACTGAAACAGATAAACGGAGTCTGAATGAAACATTCGGTATGCGTTATATCGGGATTCCCTTTACGACAGTCTATGCTGAAGGAAATTTAGCGCAGGAGCAGACTAGCTACCGCTGGAATGATCTGAAATTTGATATGAATGGTGCCGCAAATATGGTCGAGCAGGTGAACGCTCAACGTGAGGCCGTCAAAGTTGGCTTTAATACTTCGCCAATCTCACGCACGACTTTCTCAACATACTACCGGCACAGCATCAGTGATGAGTACTACGATTACCGCACTACCGAGGAGAATTTGTTTAATACGCAAAAAAAGACATCGGATGAATTTGTTACCAAGCTCACATTGCGGCCGACTTCGCGTGTAATGGTGGCCCTTCAGTATCGGTTAGCGGTATCAGATATTTATCTTGATTCAGTTGCAAACTCCGCCGATCCAAAAGGTGGCTATAGTGGGAACTATCAATCATCCACGTACACCATCAGCACCACGGTTACGCCAATCAACCGCTTGTATGTGACCGGCTTGTTATCCTACCAAGATACCAAAACTGCCTGCCAATATAATGGCGCTTTATATATAGCCCCATACCGCGGCAATGTGTACACCGCATTGACCAGTATCGGTTATGCAATCGACGATAAGACGGATATCACTGCTGGCTACGACTTCTCGTACCAGAATAATTTTAACAGCAGTGTTGCGGCAGGTAGCGGTTACAACTACTTAACCGATGACCGCTGTCACAGCATCAAGGCTGGTCTGAAACGGAAAATCAACAAAAACATGACAACCAATATTCAGTATGAATACGACGAAAACGTTGAAAGCAGCACCGGTGGCATTAACAACTACCGCGCCAACGTCGTCACAGCTGCTTGTGTGAT
>JBAWWR010000045.1:0-18939 GCA_037146675.1 Verrucomicrobiota bacterium
CCTTTGCCTTCGTAGGCGCCGACGACGAGCGCGAGATTGATGTTGAAGCCGGTCTCTTCCCAAATGCCAAACTGCCCTTCGGCAATGTACCGGCGCACGTCCTCGGTGCTCTGACCGTGATAGGCGAATTCCCAATCGTGAATGATGCCGGCACCGTTTGTGGCGAGATGCGTGACCCAGCCAGTTTCAATTAAGCGGATTAAAACCGGTGCGAGGCCGTTCTTAATCGTGTGCGCACCGAAGGCCAGCATCACCGGTTTGCCGGCGGCTCGAGCCGTGCGGATTCGGGCGACAGTTTCGGCAAAGATGTCGCGGGATTGTGCCGGTAACTGGCGCGGCACGGCATCTGGTGCGATTTGGATCGTTTCAATGGCGACCTTGCTCTGGCGCGCACTGAGCGGTTGAATGGCGAGTCGGCGACGATCAAATTGCGGATGCATAAACGTTGCGACGATTATTTGCACGATGCCGGTGCAAATGGAAAGCTTGTTTTCGTTGGACCAAGGCGGATTTGTGAATTGATTCTCCGGGCCGGTACGGCTAGATTGCCGGCATGTTGCAGATCATCTTTAGTCGTGTCAGCGCCCGCGACCTCGCCGCGATGCCGCGGCCGTTGCAAATCGAATTGCTGGACGGTTTTCAGGTGTTGCCGGCAGATTTCGAGCACGCCGATGAAAAATTTGGTCAGCTCCGGCGCGGCGGCAAGCGCATTTACCGGTATCGCGTAAAGGATTACCGGATTTATTTCGAGCGCCATGACGGCTTGGTCAATGTGCTGTGTATTCTCAACAAGAATTCGCTGAAGGACTTCTTATTTCGCAGCAAGTTGCCCATCGGCGAGGACCAATTGTTGCAAGACAATCCGAAGTTCTGGCAGTTGCTGGAAGCTGATCAGGCCAAGGGCGTCTGAGTTTTCTTGGCCGGCCAGATTAACGACGCCACGACTGAAGCCACTAGCACGCCGGCCACGACACCGAGGGCGATTCCGATTGGAATCTTGAACCAATGGGCGCCAATCATTTTGACGCCGACAAACACGAGAATCAGCGACAGTCCGTAGTGCAGGAAGTGGAAGACGTTCATCGCGCCCGCCAGCGCGAAGTACAGCGCTCGCAAGCCGAGGATGGCGAAAACATTGGAAGTGAAAACAATGAACGGGTCGCGCGTGATGGCCAGCACAGCGGGAATCGAGTCCACGGCAAAGATCAGGTCCGTCGTCTCGACGACAATCAGCACGACCATCAACGGCGTCGCCAGTAACCCCGCCTGCCGCCGCACCCAGAATCGGCTGCCTTCAAATTGCGGCGTGACAGGAAACGCCTTGCGGAACAGGCGCAACACCGGGTTGTGGTCAGGATGCACTTCCTTGTCCTTCTCCAGCGCCATCTTGATGCCGCTGTAGATTAGCACTGCGCCGAAGACGTAGATTACCCAAGTGAATTTATTGATCAATGTCACGCCAAGCGCGATGAATGCGGCGCGCATGAACAGTGCGCCGAGAATGCCCCAGAACAACACCTTATGCTGGTACTCTGACGGGACGCGGAAGTACGAGAACAGCAGGATAAAGACGAAGATGTTGTCCACGCTCAGCGATTTCTCGATGACGTAGCCGGTCAGGAACTCCAGCGCCTTGGCCGGCCCCAGCCAGAAGTACACACCGAGATTGTACAACAGCGCCAGCGTGATCCAGACCGCGCTCCAGCCGAGCGCCTCCTTCACATTTACCGCGTGCGCCTTGCGGTGGAATACGCCGAGGTCAAGCACCAGCATGCCGGCGACCAGCACGCCGAAGACCGTCCAAAGCAGCGCATCCGTTGACATTAAGGTTTAGATGATCGGGCCGGCCGCGCGGATTTTGGCGCTGGCACCGGTGTATTGCTCGAAATTCTTGACGAACTTGCCGGCCAGTTCTTTGGCGCGTCGGTCGTAATCGGCCTTATCAGGCGCGGCGACACGTGGATCAAGCAACTCGGATGGCATTTCCGGCAAGGCTTTGGGGACTTCAAAACCAAAGATCGGATCGATTTGGAATTCAGCGCGGTCCAATGTGCCATCGAGGAGGTGCGTGACGGAGTGCCGGTTCATCCAGAGCGGAATCCGCTGGCCTTGTCCGAAGGCGTTGCCAACCCAGCCGGTGTTCAGGAGGTAACACGGCACGTTGTGCTTGCGCATTTTGTCGGCGAGCATTTCGGCATAAACCTGTGGCGGCAACGGCAAAAACGGAGCGCCGAAACAGGTCGAGAAAGTCGGCGTCGGGTCTTTGCTCATGTTGGACTCAGTGCCGGCGAGCGCAGCGGTGTAACCGGCCATGAAATGATACATCGCCTGCGACGGATTGAGGCGCGCGATTGGCGGCAACACGCCAAACGCATCACAGGCCAAGAACACAATCGCTTTTGGATGGCCGCCCATACCGCCGGGGACCGTGTTAGCAATGAATTCGAGCGGGTAAGCGCAACGGGTGTTTTCGGTGAGCGAGTCATCGAAATAATCCGGCTCGCGTGTGGCCGGGTTGATCACGACGTTTTCAATGACCGAACCAAACCGGACGGCATCCCAAATCAACGGTTCGCGCTCCTTGGTGAGCTTGATGCACTTGGCATAGCAGCCGCCTTCAAAGTTAAACACACCCTGATCGCTCCAGCCGTGTTCGTCGTCGCCAATCAGACCGCGATTCGGATCGGCTGAGAGCGTGGTCTTGCCGGTGCCGCTGAGACCGAAGAACACCGCCACGTCGCCAGCCTTGCCGACATTGGCCGAACAGTGCATCGGCAAAACGCCTTTCTGCGGCAGGACGTAATTGAGGACGCTGAAAATGCTTTTCTTCATCTCGCCGGCATACTGCGTGCCGCCGATGAGCACGGTCTTGTGCGCGAAATCCATAATGACAAAGACTTCGCTGTTGAGTTTGAATTTCTGCGAATCGGCAACGTACCGACAGGCGTTGATGACCGTCCATTCCGGGACGTGGGTGTGCAATTGCTCGACTGTGGCTTTGCGGAAGAGTTGTTTGACGAACAAGCTATGCCACGCGAACTCGCTGATGATGCGGATTGGCATCTGGTATCGGGGATCCGTGCCGGCAAAGCCGTCCATTACAAATAAATCGCGGCCGCGCAAATGGTGCAGCACGTCTTGCCGGAGGGCGCCGTAGTTGTCGACGGAAATTGGCTGATTGACCTTGCCCCACCAGATTTTGTCGTGCGAGCTTGGCTCGTCCACGATCCATTTATCGCGGGGAGACCGGCCGGTGCGGCTGCCGGTCAAAGCATTCAATGCGCCGCTGGCCGTGAGTGTGCCTTCGCTGCGCCGAACGGCTTCTTCGACTAATTGTGCGACCGGCAGATTCCAGTGAACCTTGCCGGGATGTTCCAAACCGTGATGTTCCAGACCGTAATGACTCATAGATAATTTCTCCTGCGATTGCGCCGTTGCCGCCGGCGTGCGGAGCTTGTAGCGAACCGGGACGAACTCCGCAACAAAAAAACGCAAAATCTGACAGTTGTTGAGCGCGCATTTTAAGTTTGTAATTGGCGGCGGCGACGCGATTTGGTAAAAAAACCAACGCACCCACGCAGGTGTGGGGTTAAGGTGACCAACATGAACCGGCAACGGATATTGTCTCCAGCTTTCACCTTGATTGAGCTCTTGGTCGTGATCGCGATTATCGCGTTGCTAGCGGGAATGTTATTGCCGGCGTTGAGTAGCGCACGGAATAAAGCACGGCAGGCGACTTGCGTCAGTAATCTACGCCAACTCGGTACCGCCATGACGCTCTACGCTGCCGAATACGGCGATGTGCTACCGGCGTGCAGCGAAGCCGCCGCCGCAGGCAACACCGGCATCAACCTTTGTTGGTTCTATGCGCTTGACCGGTACCTCTTCAATCTAGTTCCGGCCGGTGCACCGCAACCGGCCCAGCAGCTGGCGCTGGTTAAGCAAGATCCGGTTTGGTCGCAATTTGATGGCCAAGCCCGCACGAACTGGCGGTCCATCAAAATGAATCGCAAGTTGGTGGGGAATCCGGCGCAGGGAATCGTGGCGCTCACCAATGCCGCGCCGATGTGGTGTTTGACCGGCTCCATCAGTAATCCAGAGACGACGCCATTGCTTTTTGACGGCCGGTGTCAGGATGATCAACCCGGCGATCCGCAAGGGATGTGGTTTCACGGGTGGGAACCTTACGTTGCGCTCCGGCATGCCGGCGGCGCGAATCTATTCTTTATTGATGGTCACGCCGTCTGGTCGAACAAAGGCTCACCCGGTGCCGGCGGCGGCTGGACGGAAGGCACCACGCCGTGGAATTGGTGGCTGGAGTGAAGTAGTCACGCCTGCCGGTGCGGTCCGGGGCGGATTACGGAATATATTGGTAAGAAGTTATCCGAATCTTGCCGCCGACGTTTTGAAATGTGGCCATAATTTTCACCACTTGGCCCGGAACACCATTGGATTTTGTCGTATCGCCGCCTTTGACAACCTGACCCCACCCAAGAATCTGAGATGTCCCGCCGCCCTGCCACGTCGTAATCAGGTTGGCGACGGCGCGAATAAGCGCCTCGCGGTTTGCATCGGTGGTGACGGGGATCGGGTTGTTGCTCAGATCGGTTATGAGATTTGTGATGGCGCAGATCTGACCAATGTACGTAAACATTCCATTTGTTCCGTTTAGAGATGTTGTCGTTACTCCGCCGAGGTTGTTTGTCAGCGTGGCGCGATAAGCGCCAAGTTCTTTGATAATCGCGGTAATTTTACTATCGCCGTAACTGCCATCGATAGACCGGTCGACTGTGGCATAGGCCGGGTTTGTAATTCCGCTGAAAAGCGCAAACAGCGCCGGGCTTTGGTTGGCTCCGAGCGGTCCATCGAGACCGACGTTGATATTGATTCGACCGGCCACATCAAGTAAATCGCTGACCCGGAAATAGTCCAACAATCCGCCATCGCCATAGGGATAAAGAGTGAATGGTGACGCGGGTAATATGTATGGCTGGAGCCGGATTGTCGCCCACGGTTCACCGCGGTGGACATAGCCGATATCGCCAATTGTGATCCACGGTAGATTGGTGATATAGCCGCTGATAACGAGGTTGGTCATAGTGAGAAAGCTGTTGGTGCCTTCCCGGTAACCGGTGTCGAGAGCAGCGGAGAGGGCCACGATGCTGACGCCGCCATTGGTGGGGACACAAGTATTCACATTCATGGACCCCAACGTATAAGTCGGTCCACCCAGCGTTTGATTGTAAAGGATTCCTAGACGCGGATCATCGGCCTCTAGGCTGATAATGGTTGAGGTAACCGCTGTGCTGTTTGTCTTGCCGGCGCCTCCAGCAAGCCAAGGAGCGGTGTTCCAATTGGCATAGGCGGGCCAAGGTATGGCCAAAACATTCGTGACTGGCGTTGTGATTTGTTGAATTAGATTGGTTTCCGAGACCGAATTCGATCCACACAACGTGGCTTGCATGAAGATATTGCTGATGATTATGTTGCCTGGAACTGCCGCCGCAGTTGGCCAATTCGAGTAATAACCGGTACTCAGCATGTTGGTAAACCCAAGTGCGGTGGAATAGTAAACATTTGTGTTGATGGAAGGTGAGATGCCATTAGTGGTAAAGCCTGATGCCGGCGACGAAAAAAGGCAGCTCACCTTCCAACCAACTCTGACCGGTTGTGCTGCCGTCGTGTTGGTGAAAATCACCGCGACGTTGGTAACGACCAAGTTGTTGGTGTCTGGGAACGTACCGGGGTAGGGGTTCCAGATTTCATTGGTCACAGACACCGAGGTTCTGAACCAATAATTGGTCTTGTTAATAGCGCCGCCGACGTTGGTCGACCGGTAAAATGTGGTGTCATAGCGGATTAGAATTTGGTTGATGTATGGTGTGGGCTTGATCCCGGCATACGTCCTAGTTCCCGAGACAAAAGTCGTCGGGTAGCGATTGGTGGTGTGAAAATCAATGAGATTGAGGGCCACTTGGATCGAGTTATTGGTGAATTGCGGAAACCGCATCAAAACGTTCGTTAACTGCATCACGCTATTCGCCACAATCGCGGCGGTACCGTTGGTCATCGCATTCAGGTTCACGCGGGTGCCAACATAAGGACTAATAATGTTGGGATCCGCTGACGGCCCGGTCGATGCATAATCGGATAGATTCGTATAGGCCGGATCGTATGTCCCGAAAGTAGGACCGCTTAAATCCCAGCCGACAGCGCCATCGATTGGTATCGTCCAGATTTCGGACAACGCACTGAGCGCATTGTCGTCAGAGACTAGATTTGGATAAACCGCGTATTCGGACGGGTTATTAGCAATGCCATCATTGTTGTTATCGACGCCATCTTGACCGGGACGTTTCTGCGATCCTGGAAAGCTTCCACCGCCCCATCCATACCGGTAATTGAGGATGCACCAAGCCGATGTATTGACCGTGTCCTTATTGTAACCGAGTTTTAGTAGGAATTTCTGCAGGCTGATATCCGCGCAGATTCCTCGCGTGTAGTCTTTCTCGGATGTAACTGTATTATTAGTGCTGAGCTTTCCAAGATAGCCATACCCAAAATTGGTGTCCGCAGGGCGAATGTATGAGCCAAAACCGCCAACTTTTTTGCCGGCGATATTGCCGATGGCATTCAGGTCAACGAGACCGCCCATGCCAGCATAAGCAAACCGACCCACCAAAATGCCGTCTGTGGTTCGAACGCTAATCCAGTACGGCTCTAGCGTGGAGCGGCCAGTCTGACCATCGAGTTCAACGAAGTCAAAACCGGGAGGAGAGCCATATGGGATGGTCGACATGGTATGTGTTGAAGGATTAATCTGGTTAATCAGATACAAGTCGTTAGTCCAATTATCGACTTTGGTGAAGTCATTGGTCGAGTAGACTAGGATATAGCTGTCAGCGGTAATGAACCCGGTTGGTTCTCCGCCGGAGACTATGTCGCCCTTGTTTTCTCGGACGATCTCCATAATGGCGCGATCCACGGCCATCTTGGCGAGCGACTTGGCGGCGGCTTGGTCATTGTAAGCAGTGCCGCTTTTCACTTCGGTGCGTGCGGTCAGGACAAAGGCCACGGCCAGCAGAGCTACAATTGCGAGCATGGAGAGGGTTACAACCAGCGCGACGCCATCTGCTTGTCGGTGGCACCGGTGGAGGAAACGAGATGGTCGAATAGTGTTGGGCATATGGTGACCGCCAATCGTTATGGATTTTGTGTGCTTTGGGGTAGAAATACCCGGCTGGTGTATTGATGGGTGTTGGTCGTCAAAATCCTGTGGGCCGTTGCCGAGTCCGATGACCAAAGTGTGAGCGCGAGATTGTAGCTGGCACTATCAATGACCCAGAGCGTGATTCCGACTGATGTCGGTAACATGTTTGTGGCGGCGGGCGGCCAAGTGGGCGTAGATAAATCGGCATTAGTATAAAATTGGAAAGCAATTCCCAAGATATTGTCGGAGAGCGGTTGCCAGAAAGTAGCCGGGGGGCTGTATGTGGTCCAATCGACCGGAGGTTTGGCACCTGCGTCAGAGCCCCGTTGTAAGAACCACTTCGACACACCGGAGCTGGTCGCATATGTCATTTGATAGCCGACGTTAACAGCCGATCCGTTTGTGTTGCCTTCGGATGCGGTCAGCGTACTTAGGCAATACAAGGTGCTGTTGCTGATGCCGCTACTAGCAAAGATGTAATTCGCCGCTGCGCTCGCCAGATAGATGTTGGTGCCAACACTGGAAAAAGCGGTGCGCTCCAGATCGCGACTGATCTGCTGCAGGACTGCCCGGACAACCTGATTTTTCTCCATCTGGTTTGAGCCCAAAAGCATCATCCGGTTGGCGTTGCTGAATGCCATAAATAGCATAATCACGAGCATGCTCAGCACCGCCAGTGCGGCCAGTAATTCAATCAACGTGAAGGCTCGCCGGTTGAAGTGACGGTTATTGGACATAGCGATCCACCTCGGTGAAATAATAGTGCACTGTGTTGCTGATCAGTGGTGTGTAAGTCGGGGTGGTGCGATACACGGCGATTTGGACGCGACTAATCATGTTGGTGAGACCACTGGGGTCATAGATGCTGGAGAATCCGCCATTCGTAACAACAACGTCTACGTGGTAATAGATTCCATCCATAGTCGTGTTGATAGAGTAGGATGACTCATTCGAGATGACTTCCGATGCTCGTAGAGAGTAGTGGTTCGCTGGAGACGCGTTCTGCTGGAAGTAAGCAATGATATCTTGGCCGATTGTCATCATCTGCGTGTCGTCAGCGGCTTTGCGGACGGCGTCCATCCCAAGCGGGAACAGCGCCAGAATTCCCACGATGCCAATCGCCACAATCGCGACTGCCAACGTGACTTCGACTAGCGAAAACCCGTGCGGTGCGCGGCTGGTTCGGATCGTTGTTGGTGAGTTGAACGTGGTCGGCATGGTGGCGGCTAACTCTTGTTGACGATTGCTTTGCCGGTGATTGGGTTGATGGTGATGCTATTGGTGCCGGGATAAGTGCCTTGCGGTGTCGGCGTCGCACCGGTGGTCACAAAACCTTGGGTCAACTTCAACTGCGGTGGGCAGGTTAGCGGCGTCTGGCAGGCGGGTGTGCCCACCGCGCTGATGCTCTGCAACGGCGCGCACTGACCAAACTGGTTGAATTGCACACACCAGACATTTACAGCCGTGTTGGTGCTACTGGGAAACGGAACGGCGGCTGTCGCGACGTTGCTGATTTGATTGCAAAAAATCGCTCCCGCCGGCAAATATTGGATTGCATCAATATAGGTGACTTGAGCCAATTGATTTGTATTCTGCAACATCGGATTGACCGCAGAGACACAGAACCCATAGGCGGTGTAGCAATTGGTCGGGGTGGTGGCGCTTATGGTTTGAGAATAGGCCACCACGAGGTACACATTCTGTGCGTTGACCAAGGCATAGGTGCGGGCCATCGCTACGTGATCGGAGAACTGCCGGGTGCCATTGCTGAGCGCATTCGCCTGCGTGATCCGCGACAGTGATGGCACGCTGACCGCAATCAAGAGGCCGATGATAATGATGACGGCCAATAACTCAACTAACGTGAACCCGGTGTGATTGTTGAAGCGTCTCATTGTGCTGTTACCAACTTGTGACGTCATCGCTAGTGCCTTCAGTGCCATCTGGGCCAAACGACCAAACAGCAACCCCGCCAGCGATGGTGCCACTACCGGAGGAATTGGTGGCAACTGTATTATTATAGGTTGCATCGAACGCAACATAGTAAGCCTTCTTCCACGGATCCAAAATTTGCCCAGTGCCATCAGTTGCGATGTCCTTATTGGCAGTATCCAGAAATGTGATATTGAGACTATTGCCGTTAGCGCTGGAGAATAAGCTAGTGGTTAGTTTCAGCGGTGTAACCGTTGCGCTGGTTGGATAGTAGCCATATTGACTGTTGAATGCCTTGAACGCAGTGGCAGTGCTCAATATTGTCGTTTTAGCCTTGGCGACTTCTGCCTTGATCAGTGCCTGTTTGATTGCCGGGAACAGCAGGGCCACAAGAATGGCGATGATCACGATGACCACGAGCATTTCGATCAGTGTAAATCCGCGCCAGTTTTGCCGGGCTTTATTCATGGTATCTCCTGTTCGTTTGTTCTGGCTCACGTCAATGTGTCCCGCGGTCGCGGAATTCTTGTTCAAGCCGCTCGCTCAGCCATTGCTTGATCATGCTCTGGTAATTCAGATACCGGGACCGCGCCAGCCGTTTTAACCGTGCCAGCATCCGCGGGTCAATCCGTAAAGTGATCGTCGTGGATTCGCTCTGATCCATCCCGGCCAGCGAGGACTCCATCAGTCGCGCGTCAAGCCGGTGTGCCATCCAGAACTTTGCTTCATCCGTCTCCGTGGCGAAGACGGGGATATCCTGCCATTTTATTACGAGGTCCATTCGCGCAATTTCCTCTCGTAAAAGTAATTCTCTTCTTCCGTCATCGTCCGCGCGCAAATCACGCGGACCTGTTTGCCGTCGGCGCGAAAGATTGAGAAAACCCCACGCCCGTTCAGAGTCTTGCCGAGACAGAATGCGCGCGATTCTTCAGCAAATCGGGGTGAGTCAGGGAATAAACGCAAACTATGCGGATCTTCGAATACTTCTTCAATCTCGCGCATTGTCGGCGCTTCCTGCCCATCAAACGGCAAATTTGACCAGTCAAAGTCCATGGTTAGTCAATACGATGTAAATACATTAGCCATACTGTTGTGTCAAATGGTTTTGTAAGATGGCCATTTAATGAGTTTTCTGTCGTCCGAAGGTTATTTTCGGGATTTATAAGTTACCGGAGAATTCTGAAATTTATTATTTCCTTCAGAAGTTTATAAAACCCGTCGGAAACTTATAATTTTCTCCGGAAAGTCTCCGGATGTACCCGGAGACTTATAATTTCTTCCGGAAGTTTATAAAATTCGTCGGAAATTTATAAATGGCCGCCGCAAAGCTACGGTAATTCCGTCTGTCCCATTAAATACCGGTCACATTCACGCGCCGCGCCGCGGCCTTCGTTAATTGCCCAGACGACCAAGCTTTGACCGCGCCGCATATCGCCGGCAGCAAAAACACCTTCGATATTAGTCGCAAATTTGCCGTGCTCGGCCCTCACATTTGTCCGCTCGTCGCACGCAATGCCGAGCGGTTTGAGCAGCGTCTCTTCCGGCCCGAGGAAGCCCATCGCCAACAACACCAGTTGCGCCGGCAAAACCTTGGCGCTGCCGGCAATCTCCTTTGGCACAAACCGGCCCTTGTCATCCTTCGTCCACTCGACTTTGACGATCTCAATCCCTGTTACCTTACCGGTGGCATCGCCGAGAAAGCGTTTGGCGGTGACAAGATATTGCCGGGGGTCAGCACCGAAAACCGCGGCAGCTTCTTCCTGGCCGTAATCCATTTTGTAAACTTTCGGCCATTGCGGCCATGGATTGTCCGCGGCGCGCTGGAGCGGCGGCTGCGGCATAATTTCCAGTTGCACCAGACTCTTGCAGCCCTGCCGAAGCGATGTGCCGCAGCAATCCGTGCCGGTATCGCCGCCGCCGATGACGATCACATCTTTTCCATTGGCGAGGTTGAACTCCTTGCCGTCAAGTAGCGCTTGCGTATTGCCGGTCAAAAATTCCATCGCAAAATGTATTCCGGTCAATTGCCGGCCATCGATGGTCAAATCGCGCGGCCGAGTCGCGCCACCGCACAACACAACGGCTTCGAAATCCTGTAGCAGCTTGTCCGCCGGTAAGTCTTTGCCGACTTCGCAGCCGGTCACAAATTTTACGCCTTCTTCGGCCAGCAAATCCACACGCCGCTGCACCACGCTCTTGTCGAGCTTCATGTTCGGAATGCCGTACATCAACAAGCCGCCGATCCGATCGGCGCGTTCATAGACCGTCACGGTGTGACCGGCGCGATTCAACTGCGCCGCGCACGCCAACCCGGCCGGGCCGCTGCCAACAACCGCCACTTTCTTGCCGGTGCGTTTTGTCGGCGGCGTTGCCGGGACCCAACTTTCGGCAAAAGCTTTATCAATAATCGCGCACTCGATGTTCTTGATGGTGACCGGCGGGTCGTTGATGCCGAGCACGCACGAACCTTCGCACGGTGCCGGACAAACGCGGCCGGTGAACTCCGGGAAATTGTTGGTCTTGTGCAGTCGGTCGAGCGCCTCACGCCAAAGACCCCGGTAAACCAGGTCGTTCCATTCCGGAATTAGATTGTTGATCGGGCAGCCGCTGGCAATGCCGGCGAGCAGGGCGCCATTGTGGCAAAACGGGATGCCGCAATCCATGCAGCGCGCACCTTGCGCCTGGAGTTTGGCTGCCGGTAGATGTTCGTGGAATTCCTGCCAGTCCTTCAGTCGCTCTTTTGGCGACCGGTCGGCTGGTATTTCGCGTTTGATTTCTAAAAATCCGGTTGGCTTGCCCATGGCTTAGTTCCCACCCACGCGCGCGGTGTCGCGGATGTTTTGTTCAAAGGCGGCAGTGACGGCGTCGTCGCCGCTCAAGCCGGCTGCCTGTGCGCGTTGGATAGCTTCGAGCACGCGCTGGTAATCTTTCGGAATAATCTTCACAAATTGCGGCACGTGCCGGTCCCACTCGGCCAGTACTTTTCGCGCCCGGGTGCTCTTGGTGTAATCAGCGTGCCGGGCAATCAGTTGCCGGACTTCTTCAATTTCGTCGGCTGCGGTCAACTTCTCCAGGTTCACCATTTCCTTGTTGCAGCGCGTGGCGAAATCGCCGGCGGTGTCGAGCACGTAGGCAATCCCACCGGACATCCCGGCGGCAAAATTCCGACCCGTCGCGCCAAGCACGACGACCCGACCGCCGGTCATATATTCACAGCCGTGATCGCCGACGCCTTCCACCACCGCGCTCGCGCCGGAGTTGCGGACACAAAACCGTTCGCCGGCCACGCCGCGGAAGTACGCCGCACCAGCCGTCGCGCCGTATAAGGTGACATTGCCGACGATGATGTTTTCTTCCGGTACAAATGTCGAACCGGCCGACGGATAGACGATGATCTTGCCGCCGCTGAGGCCTTTGCCGACGTAATCGTTGGCATCGCCTTCGAGTGTGAGCGTCAGGCCGGGCGGGATGAAAGCACCGAAGCTCAGGCCGGCGCTGCCTTTGAAATTCAACTGAATCGTGTCCGCCGGCAAGCCTGCGACGCCGTGGCGCTTGGTAATTTCGTGGCCGACAATGGTGCCGACGACGCGGTTGACGTTCCGAATCGGCAGCGTCAACGTCACTTTCTGGCCGGTCTGAATGGCGGGTTTGCAGACTTCGAGCAGAACTTGCAGGTCGAGCGACTTGTCGAGGCCGTGATCTTGCGGAATTTGGCAGTACCGGCCGACATCGTCCGCAATGTCGGGCTGATAAAGAATTTTCGAGAGGTCGAGCCCGGTGGCTTTCCAATGTTCGATAGCCGGCTTCACACCGATCCGGTCGGTGCGGCCAATCATCTCGATGATGGTTCGGAAGCCGAGTTGCGCCATCAGTTCCCGGACTTCTTGCGCGATGAACTGCATGAAGTTGACGACGAACTGCGGGTCGCCGGTAAAGCGTTTGCGGAGCTGCGGGTCTTGCGTGGCAACGCCGACCGGGCAGGTATTGAGGTGGCAGACGCGCATCAGAATACAGCCGAGCGACACCAGCGGTGCGGTGGCAAACCCAAATTCTTCCGCGCCCAGCAAGGCGGCCACGACGACGTCGCGACCGGTCTTGAGCTGGCCGTCGGTCTCGACGACGATCCGGCTGCGGAGGTTGTTCAGTAACAGCGTTTGGTGCGTTTCGGCGAGGCCGAGTTCCCACGGCGCACCAGCATGTTTGATGGAGGATAGCGGCGACGCGCCGGTCCCGCCGTCGTGACCGCTGATGAGCACCACGTCGGCGTGCGCCTTCGCGACGCCGGCGGCCACGGTGCCAACGCCGACTTCGGAGACGAGCTTGACGCTGATGCGCGCGTGCCGGTTGGCGTTCTTCAAGTCGTGAATCAGCTCGGCCAGATCTTCGATGGAATAAATGTCGTGGTGCGGCGGCGGTGAGATCAAACCGACGCCGGCAGTCGTGCCGCGCGTTTTGGCGATCCACGGATAAACTTTTTTGCCGGGCAATTCGCCGCCTTCGCCGGGCTTCGCGCCTTGCGCCATTTTGATTTGCAGCTCCCGGGCTTGCGTCAGGTACAAACTCGTGACACCAAACCGGCCGCTGGCCACTTGCTTGATGGCGGAGTTTTTGGAATCGCCGTTGGGCTCGCAGGTGTACCGGGCCGGATCTTCGCCGCCTTCGCCGGTATTGCTTTTGCCGCCGAGTCGGTTCATGGCGATGGCCAAAGCTTCGTGCGCTTCTTGGCTGATTGAACCGTAGCTCATCGCGCCGGTCTTGAAGCGTTTGACGATGCTCTCGACTGACTCGACTTCGTCCAGCGGAACCGGCTGCGGCGCAGATTTTAGCTCGAACAAACCGCGCAACGTGCAGAGATGTTTGGCCTGCTGGTTGACGGCGGCGGAGTATTCCTGAAAGATTTTGTAGTTGCCGGTCCGTGTGGCGAGCTGGAGTTTGTGGATGGTCTCCGGATTGAACAGGTGGTATTCGCCGTCCTTGCGCCATTGGTATTGGCCGCCGGAATCAAGCGCGTCGCCGGTCGCCGGCCGGTCAGCAAACGCCCGGTGATGCTGGCGCAAAACTTCGGCGGCGATTTCCTCGATGCCGATGCCTTCGATGCGCGAGGCGGTCCAGGTGAAATACTTGTCAATCACCGCCGAGTTGAGGCCGATGGCTTCGAAAATCTGCGCGCCCCGGTAGCCTTGAATCGTCGAGACGCCCATCTTGGCCATCGTTTTGACGACGCCCTTGGCGGCGGCTTTCACGTAATTCTTTATCGCTGTTTTGTAGTCCACGCCGGTCAGGATGCCTTCCCGGATCATGTCGTCGAGCGTCTCGAAGGCGAGATAGGGGTTGACCGCGCCGACGCCGTAGCCGATGAGCAGCGCGTAGTGATGGACTTCGCGTGGCTCGCCGGACTCGAGAATCAAGCTGGCACGGGTGCGAGTGCCTTCGCGGATCATGTGATGGTTGACCGCCGAGACGGCGAGCAAGGCCGGGATCGGCGCGTGTTCCTTGTCCACGCCCCGGTCGGACAAGATGATGAACGTCTTACCGGCTTTGATGGCCTTGGTGACTTGCCGGCACAGTTCGTCTACGGCTTTTTCCAAACCGTGAATGCCCGCCGCGGCTGGGAAAAGAATCGGCAAGGTGACCGGCTTGAAGTTTGGCAGCCGGCAGTTTTGGATTTTGGCAAACTCCTCGTTGGTGAGGATTGGGCTTTTGAGTTTGATGTTGGCGCAACATTCCGGCTGGGGATCGAGCAGATTGCCTTCCGGTCCCAGCGAAGTGCCGGAGCTGGTGACGATTTCTTCGCGGATCGAATCGATCGGCGGATTGGTAACTTGCGCGAAGAGTTGCTTGAAATAATTATAGAGCAACTGCGGTTTGTTCGACAACACCGCCAACGGCGTATCCGTGCCCATCGAGCCGAGCGGCTGAACGCTGTCGCGCGCCATCGGCAACATGACGATGCGCACATCCTCGAAGGTGTAGCCGAACACCTGCTGCCGCGCGACGATAGTTTTGTGGTCAGTTGTCTTGGCTGGCGTGGCCGGTAAGTCCTCGAGCGAGATGAAATGCTCGTCCAACCAGAGCCGGTAGGGCTGTTCGGTGGCAATTGTCTGTTTGATCTCGTCGTCGGCCACAATGCGGCCTTGTTCGGTATCAATCAGGAACATGCGGCCTGGCTGGAGCCGGCCTTTTTGCAAAATGTTTTCCGCCGGAATGTCGAGCACGCCAACTTCGCTGGCCATGATGACGCGGTCATCTTTGGTGACGTAATACCGGGATGGGCGCAGGCCGTTGCGGTCGAGCGTAGCGCCGATTTTCAGACCGTCGGTGAAGGCGATGCTGGCCGGGCCGTCCCACGCTTCCATGAAGCAGGAGTGGTATTCGTAGAATGCTTTTTTCTCGTCGCTCATGCTCTCGTGGCCGGACCACGGCTCCGGGATCATCATCATCATCGCGTGCGGCAACGAGCGCCCGCCGAGCACCAGAAATTCCAGCACGTTGTCGAACATCGCTGAGTCCGAGCCGTCCTCGTTGACGAGTGGGAAAAGTTTCCGGATGTCCGCCCCGAATAGATCGGACTCGAGCATGGATTGGCGGGCGATCATCCAGTTGATGTTGCCGCGGAGCGTGTTGATTTCGCCGTTGTGGGCGATGTACCGGTACGGATGCGCGCGTTCCCAGCTCGGGAAAGTGTTGGTCGAAAACCGGGAATGGACCAGCGCGATCGCCGAGTCCAAGGCCGGGTCGGCGAGGTCGGAGTAGAACGGCTCGACTTGGCCCGGCAAGAGCATGCCTTTGTAAACAATGGTTTTGTACGACAAGCTCGGGATGTAAAACCGGTCGCCGCCTTTGATGCCGGCATAGCGGATGCCGCGTTCGGCGAGTTTCCGAATGACGTAAAGTTTGCGTTCGAACGCCATGTCGTCGGTCAGCTTGGAGTTGCGGCCGATGAAGACTTGCCGGACGACCGGCTCGTTTTTACGCGCCCAATTGCCGAGGCCGAAGTTCTGTGTCGGCACGGTGCGCCAGCCGAGCACGGTCTGGCCTTCGGTCTCGATGATTTCTTCCAAAAGTTTTTCACACTTGTACCGGTGCTGTTTGTTTTCCGGCAGATACACCATGCCGACGCCGTACTCGCGGCGCCCCGGCAGGCTGATGTGCTCGCGGCGACACGCGGCGACGAGAAAATCGTGTGGTACTTGGAGAAGGATGCCGGCGCCATCGCCGGTGTTGACTTCGCAACCGCACGCGCCGCGGTGGCTGAGGTTGTTCAACACTTGTAAGGCTTGCTCGACAATCGCGTGTGACTTCCGACCTTTGATATTGGCGACGAAGCCGACGCCGCATGCGTCGTGCTCGTAGGCGGGGTCGTAAAGGCCTTGTTTCGGCGGTAAATCAGGATATTTCATTGAAACTCAGGCGACGAAGATGGCGTCTTTCGGCCATTCGTCGGACAAAATGCCATGGCGCATATTAACCATTGGCACGTAATTGTGGAAAATGCGAATCGGGCTGAGCAGGCGGATCGTGGAGATTTCCTCGATGGAGTCCGGGCCGTGATTCTTGCGGAGCGATGGGACGATTTTGCCTTGGACATTCTCGACGATGTCGGCGTCGTGCTTGCCCTCAATCACCATGACCAAGGCGATGCGGCCGTCGATCTCGGCAATGTGCGATTCGTAAATCAGATCAGTGAAAATTGTGCGGATGTTCTCTTCGTTTTTGATCTCGTCAACGATCTGTTTGAGGGTGATACCGATACGAAATTTGATGACGTAAAGATGCCGGGCGCCAAATTTACCGGTGCCGGTCTCCTGCATGTCGAGCGCGCAGAAATAGCTGAGCAACCCGGCGGCTTCGAGCCGCTTGCGTTTGCGACGCACTGTGGGTGTCGGGACGCCGGTCAACTTGCCGATTTGATTGTCGCTTAAGCGTGGATCCCGGACCAACGCACGAACAATCATGCGCTCTTGCTCATCAAGGTCGTACGGCCGATTATTAGGGTTAAGATGATTCATTTACTCGCCTATTCAGTTCATTATTACAGTTAATATGAACTAAACGCAACATAAAGTGTCTTATGTCGACCAATTTGAGCTTCGGTAGTGGTTTCGGTTTAGGGAATAACCCAAAACAGATGGGAATCTTCGCCATCGTTGAGTTGGCAAGCGCACATTGAAAGAATCATCGGTTAGCATGTCCAAGCGGAATGACCAACCTCAGGTTAATGAATGCCGCTCCTGTTTGCGGATCGTGTAAGTTGACTTCAGATTTGAATTGCGCTGATCCAATCGCGCCAAGCAGCGGTAGGTCGTACTCCGGTTCTGGTATGAAAGCGCCTGAAACAGGTGGCTGCGGTCTGCCGATTTCGTACGTGAACTCCAACCGCTTGGCTGTCTCCTGTGCTTCAAAGGACATCCAGTCGAGTACGTACTTGGTGTTTTGCAGTATCCGTCCGACTAGGAAATAGCTTGGCTCATTAACTTGGTATTCCTGCTCAAAAGCCACCCAACGGTCGGCATAAGTTGAGTTTGTGCTGACAGGTTTAACAATGGCCGCAAAATCCGGTGCCTTCGCCGACGCGATCACTATCGCCTTATGGTCAGTCTCGTCCCCGTAGAGTGAAGTAACCACGACAAGGGAACACGCAATCAGCAACCTTAACCCCCGTCGCCACAATTGCCAACTTGTGTATGGTTTGCGATTCATCTCGCACCTCACCATAAAATACTCCCAGATTGGCCGGCGTGCAAACACGGCTCGGACGGTTAGGTGTACAGGATACGCCTGACTTAAATAGAAGTGGGAGTGTCTAGCTGTGACGCCAATTCAATGGCGGTTGCGCGCTGACAATGCGCCGGTTATTTCAAGGCGGTGTAAAGCCGGTGGACGTCGTCGTGTTCGTCAATCGTGTTCAGAAATTTCTCAACTTCAGCGCGCTGGGCCGGCGTAACTGCGACGCTATTCTTCGCCACGTAACTCATTTCCGCAGTCGTCACTGTCCAGCCGGCTTGCTGCAGAAATTTACTAACCACATCCAAATCGGCCCGGTCACACGTGAATCGCGCGCCCACTCGCCCCGCCGGGATCTCATCCGCCGTGCCCAGTGGTTCGACGTTTTGCGCGCCGGCCTCGATGGCGACAGTTTCCAAATCCAGCGTCGGGTCAGCGGCGTGTTGCGCCTCGACCAGCCCAACGTGATTGAACATCCACGCCACGCTGCCAATCGCGCCAAGATGTCCGTCATCTTTGAACAGTCCACGAACTTCCGGTGCGGTCCGGTTGCGGTTGTCTGTCAAACACTCCACGATGACTGGCACCTTGTGCGGTGCGAAGCCTTCGTAGGTGATCAATTCATAAGCGATCGTTTCACCGGTCAAGCCCGCGCCTTTTTTGATGGCGCGTTCGATTGTGTCGCGCGGCACGGATTGTTTCTTGGCCGATTCAACGGCGGCGTGCAGCCGCGCATTTGAGTCGGGGTCCGGCCCCTTCGCCTTGACGGCGACGACGATTTCTTTAACTAATTTCCCGAAGAGTTGACCGCGTTTCAGCGCGCTTTCTTCGCGTCCCTTTTGTTTCCACTGAGCTCCCATGTCTGAATCTTGTAACAGATTGCCGGCCAGTGCAACTACCAAAAACGCGGGAACTCAGCCGGTTTTCTTGGTGTCTTTTGCGCGCTGGGCGGCGGCCTTATCGGCAGCCAGCACACTGGATTCGTTGGCCTTGCGCAGTTGTGCAACGGTCTTGGTCTTGAGACGCGCGGCGCCGCGCCATTTGAGCAGCTTCACACGCCGGCAAGTCGCCAA
>JBAWWR010000046.1:0-18766 GCA_037146675.1 Verrucomicrobiota bacterium
GGTGGGCGTATAACCCCATCATCACCTTGTTCAACAAGGAAGGCTTGCCGGCGCTACCCTTCCGGACCGACGAATAAAACCCTTCGCCATGCCGACGCATTCTCAAGCCAGCCCCATCACCACCGGGCAGCGGGTTTTTACCTGTGGCCATAGTTTTCACATCTGGATACCGGACATCCTAACCGAGTTGGTCAAGGCCGCCGGCATTCGCAACCACCAGACTGTCGGCACATCATCCATCGGCGGTTCGCTAGCCCTTCAACATTGGGACGTGCCGGAGGAAAAGAACAAGGCCAAGCACGCACTCCGTGCCGGCGCTGTGGATGTCTTGACGCTTTCGTGCATGTCCGGGCCAGACGAATGTATTCGCGGTTTTGCCAAGCTGGCCGTCGCGCACAATCTCGATGTCCGCGTCACGCTCCAAGAACTCTGGCTGCCGAAAGATCGCTTCCCGTTTTGATGCCGCCAATCGCGTTCGAAAAACGGTGGGCGAATACAATGGCGCGACGCTAGTCGGCCTGCAGCCGCCGCACGCCGCGTATTTCAAAGCGATGGAAGATTATGTCCGGGAGCTCAACACCGAGCTTGGCAAACAAGTGGTCTTCATCGTCCCCGATGCCCAAGCGACTCTGGCATTACGAGCGCGGATTATCGCCGGCACTGCGCCCGGACTGACCAAGCAATCCGATCTGTTCGCCGACGCCTGGGAGCATCCTACCGCGCCCTTGCAAGTGCTTTCGGCCTACTGTCATTTCTCCGTCATCTACCGCCGCAACCCGCTCGGTTTGCCGGCACCCACAATTCTTGCCGGCAATCCGAATTGGGACGAACCGCTCAACTGCCTCTTGCAGCAATTGGCTTGGAGCGCCGTAGTGCAGCATCCACTGACCGGCGTCTGACGGAGCCACGTCCAGATGGGTTGTCATTCTGATGGTTTTTTCTTTTGTCCCCTGCCCTGTTGCGAAGAATAGTTTGCACGCTCGGCGCTTCTGCGATAAGTAAATTGTACCTATGAAGATTTACTTGGACGGCAAATTCGTGGATGAGGCCGACGCGAAGATTTCGGTCTTCGATCACGGCGTGCTTTACGGCGACGGCGTGTTCGAGGGAATCCGTCTTTACAGCGACCGCATCTTCCGCTTGGAGCAGCACATTGACCGGTTGTTTGATTCGGCCAAGGCAATCATGCTCGACATCCCGATGTCGAAGGCGGAGTTGTGCGCGGCGTGTTGCGCGGCGTGCCGGGAAAACAAATTGACGGATGGGTATATCCGGTTGGTGGTGACGCGCGGCGTTGGCAATCTGGGATTGAATCCGTTCACGTGCAAGCGGCCGAGCATTTTCATCATCGCGGCGACAATCGAGCTGTATCCGAAGGCGGTGTACGAGAATGGCGTGGAGTTGATCACGGCGGCGACGATGCGCAATCATCCGAACGCTGTCAGCCCGGCCATCAAGTCGTTGAATTATTTGAACAACATTCTGGCGCGGATCGAAGCAGTTAAAGCCGGGACGGTAGAAGCATTGATGCTTAACGGCGAAGGATTTGTGGCGGAATGCACCGGGGATAATGTGTTCATTATTCGCAAGGGCAAACTCGAAACGCCGCCGTCCAGCGCCGGCGCATTGAACGGTATCACGCGCGGTGTGGTCATTGAATTAGCTAGTAAGCTGGGGATACCAGTGAGCGAAACGAATCTTACTCGATATGACGTGATGACCGCCGATGAATGTTTTTTGACTGGCAGTGCCGCAGAGATCGTGCCGGTGGCGTCACTGGATGGGCGTATCATCGGCACCGGTAAGCCGGGGACGCTCACGTTGAAATTAACCACGGCTTTCCATAAGCTGACTCGCTCGGAGGGAACCGCAATCTGATGCTTTGCGATATTTGTAAAAAAGCCGAAGCAACGGTCCACTTGACGCAGATTGTGGAGAACAAGATGCTGAAGATTGAGCTATGCGAAGCCTGTTCAAAAGCCAAGGGGATTCAGGAGACAACGGGGTTTTCGTTGGCAGACTTACAAGTGGGACTCGGCGCCGCGGAAGAGATTACCGGCAGCGCCGGCGCGAAATGTCTGGTCTGTGGTTTTACGCAAGCAGATTTCAAGAAGACCGGCCGATTGGGTTGTAGTACATGCTGGGAAACGTTCGCGGAAGGACTCAGCGGACTGCTCAAAGCAATGCACAAGAGCGACCGGCACGTCGGCAAGGTGCCAAGCAAGGCGGCGCACACGTTGGTCATCACCGAGCGTATCAAGGATCTCGCCGGTGAGCTGGAGAAAGCTGTCCACGATGAGAAGTACGAGCTTGCGGCGCAGTTGCGCGACCAAGTCCGCGAGTTGGAGGCTAAGCTGAAAGCAGCAGCACGGGGAGCAGTATGAAGGTTGACGAACTCCTTAGTAGCCCCAGTGATTGGATTCGGACTGAAGGCCCGAACAATAGAATTGTCATGACCAGCCGGGTGCGGTTGGCGCGCAATTTACGAAATTTTTCATTTCCCGGTTGGGCCAAGAAGCCAGAACGCCAGAAGGCGTTGGATGCGATGCGGCCGGTCATTGAAGCGTTGCCAGAGATGGCGCAGTGTTTCAGTGAATCGATGGATAATATTCAGTCGCTTGATAAACAGCTTCTAGTCGAGCGACACCTCATCAGCCGGGAACATGCAGCCCGCAACATCGGCAGCGGAATTGTCATTAACGACAAGGGAACCATTTGTGTGATGATCAACGAGGAGGATCACCTGCGGATGCAGGCAATCAAGCCAGGCTTGCAACTCAAATCCGTGTTCAAGCTGATTGACCGGGTGGATACAGAATTGGAAGAACAGCTGGATTTTGCCTTCTCGCCACGCCTCGGCTATTTGACCGCCTGCCCAACTAACGTTGGCACCGGCTTGCGTGCGTCGGCAATGGTTCACCTGCCGGCAATGGTGCTGAGCGAGCAGATCAATCAAGTCGTCCAAGCGGTAAACAAGCTCGGACTGGCGGTGCGCGGATTGTACGGCGAAGGAACCGAGGCACTCGGCAACGTCTTTCAGGTTTCCAATCAAACAACACTCGGCGAAAAAGAATTGGATGTGATTGAGCGGCTCAATAAAGTCATCCTCCAAATTATCGAGCATGAGGAAAACGCCCGCTGCCAATTACTTGAAAAGCGACCGCGCCTGATCTATGATCAAGTCGGTAGGGCGTACGGTGTTTTGAGTAACGCACATACGATTAGCTCCAAGGAGGCACTAAACCTGCTGAGCTTGATGCGAATGGGAGTGGATTTGGAATTGTTCCCGGCGAATAGTCGGCCGGCAGTAGATGAATTGTTCATTCTGGTTCAACCGGCCCACTTGCAAAAAGCCGCAACACGGAAGCTGACGGCGGAAGAGCGCGATGTTTACCGTGCCGATTTGATCCGCGAGCGGCTCAATAATGTCGCCAAACCGGCGGTTACCAAGCCTAGCACGTCTACCGAAGGTCCGACTGAGATTGTTTGATTTAAGAGGATTGACTTACAATGGAAATGCAAAATTTTACGCCACGCGCCCAACAAGTACTGGCATTGGCACGCAAAGAGGCTGACCGGTTTAACCACAACTACGTCGGCACCGAACATTTGTTACTCGGCCTCATTAAGCTCGGCCAAGGTGTAGCCGTCAATGTCCTCCAGAAAATGGGCCTCGATCTTGAAACCGTTCGCATGGAAGTCGAGAAACAAATCGGAACGGGTCCCGAAACCAAGATGATTGGTAATATTCCCTACACGCCACGCGTCAAAAAGGTGCTGGCACTCGCGCAAAAGGAAGCCAAGCAACTCAACCACAATTACGTCGGTACCGAACACATCCTGCTGGGATTGCTCCGGGAAGGAGAAGGAGCGGCGGCGCGAATTCTGAAAGCTCTGGAAGTGGACATCGAACATTGCAGGAACGAAATCCTCAAGGAGCTTGATCCAAATTTCACACCCAACGAAGGCGAGATTGAGGAAGCCGAAAGTGCGCCACCGTCTGGCAAGAAGGACGCCAAGACACCGGCCCTGCGAACGTTTGGACGCGATCTGACCGAGATGGCCCGCAAAAACGAGTTAGATCCGGTGGTTGGTCGCAAAAATGAAATTGAACGCGTCATTCAGATTCTTTGTCGGCGCACAAAAAACAACCCGGTCTTACTTGGAGAAGCCGGTGTCGGTAAGACGGCAATCGTCGAAGGCTTGGCGCAGGAAGTCATCGCCGGCAACGTACCGGAGAGTCTCCGTGAAAAACGTGTGGTCACACTTGATCTCGCACTAATGGTTGCCGGTACAAAGTATCGCGGCCAATTTGAGGAGCGGATCAAAGCCGTGATGGACGAGATCAAACGTGCCAAAAATGTCATTTTGTTTGTAGATGAGCTGCACACCATCGTTGGTGCCGGTGGTGCTGAAGGCGCGATGGATGCCAGTAATATCATCAAACCGGCCTTGTCACGCGGCGAGTTGCAGGTGGTTGGCGCGACGACAATGAACGAATACCGGAAGTATATTGAAAAAGATGCTGCGCTGGAGCGCCGATTCCAAACAATTATTGTCGAGCCGCCAACGGTTGATGAGACGGTTGAAATCCTGAAGGGACTCCGTCCGAAATACGAAGAGCATCACAAGGCCAAATTCAGCGACGAAGCGCTCGTAGCCTCGGCGCGGATGTCGGATCGGTACATTACCGGCCGTTTCATGCCGGACAAGGCCATTGACGTTCTCGATGAGGCCGGGGCGCGTGCGCGGATCAAGATGTTGACGCGGCCACCGCAAATCCAAGGGATGGAGACTGAGATCGGGAAGGTCAAAACTGAAAAAGAAACAGCGATCAAGGCGCAAGATTTTGAACTAGCCGCCAGCCTGCGCGACAAAGAAAAACAAGCGAGAGAGAAACTTGATCAAATCATGGCCGAGTGGCGGCAGGTTCGCGATGAGAAGCAGATTGTCATCACGGAAGATGACATCATGCAGATTGTCGCCAAATGGACCGGGATTCCACTCACACGGATGGAGCAGAAGGACGCCGAGAAACTCCTTCGCATGGAAGAAGAACTTCGCAAATCGGTAATCGGACAGGAAGAAGCACTTACCACATTGAGTAAGGCGCTGCGACGCAGTCGAGCCGACCTAAAAGACCCCACCCGCCCTATCGGTTCGTTTGTGTTCCTCGGCCCAACTGGTGTTGGCAAGACGCTCATGGCGCGGGCGCTGGCAGAATTTATGTTTGGCGATTCCAATGCATTAATCCAACTCGATATGAGCGAGTACATGGAGAAGTTCAATGTCTCGCGGTTAGTCGGTTCGCCGCCAGGTTATATTGGCTATGAGGAAGGCGGTCAGTTGACGGAGAAAGTCCGGCGCCGTCCGTACTCCGTCGTGCTCTTTGATGAAATCGAAAAGGCGCATCCTGACGTGATGCATACCATGCTGCAAATCATGGAAGAAGGACACCTCACTGACGCAGTCGGTCGCAAAGTTGACTTCCGTAACTGCGTCGTCATTATGACTTCCAACATCGGAGCAGAGATGATTAGCAAGGCCGGCGGACTCGGTTTTGTGCCCGCCAAGGAAGCGCACACTCACGCTGACATGAAGGATAAACTTCTTGAGGAAGCCAAGCGCGCGTTCAAACCAGAGTTTATCAACCGACTCGATGACATCATTGTCTTCCGCTCGCTGAATAAAGCTGATATGGCGCAGATTGTAGAACTCGAAGTGGGCAAGGTCAAAGACCGCTTGAAATGCAAAGATGTCGAGATTCACCTCACTCAGGCAGCAACAGACCTGCTTATCGAAAAGGGTTACGACCCGCAATTCGGCGCACGCCCATTACGACGGGCAGTTGAAAAATATCTACAAGATCCACTGGCAGAGGAACTCCTGCGCAGTAATATCAAGCCCAGCGAGAGCATCGAAGTGACCGTGGTAGAAGGCAAACTATCTTTCAACCAACTGGCTGCCAACGCTAGCTGATCCACCCATCTGAGTTCGAGTTTGCAGCGACAGTGTCGCTGCAAAGAGCAGATTTTAGTTAGGATTGGACCTCTTGGCAACCATGACTACATAGGTGAACATGTCACGCATGCTAAAGTGACTTTTCACAACCACCAATCCAGCGGGTCCCACAAGCTTCTGGGACCATTTTTTAGTCCAGAATCGCGAGACTTCGTCGGGGTACAATACCAGCGGCGTCTTGCGAAAGGCGTTTACAACGCTGAGGAATGACGTCAATACAATCACCGATAGTCCATACCGTGGCGGCCAAAAGATGAGCAACTGACCGCCTGATTTAACGCTGCAACTTAAGGCTGTAAAAATCTTCTTAATCTCGGATTCAAAAAAATGTTCCATGACGCCAAGGTTCCAAACCCCGTCAAAGGTTTCGACTTTGAATGGCGGGTTAAAAATATCCCCGCAAACGAATTGCACATTCCGGAGTTGACTCTTGCGACGGGCGATCACTAGGGCTTCGGGTGAAATATCTAGCATTACAAACCGGGCGTGTGTAAAGCGAATCTGGTTGTCGGACTCAGCGCTACCACAACCTGCGTGCATGTAGACACGAGACGGCTCGTCGCGAAAATACCTATGAATGTAATGCTTTACGGCCGGAGAAATAATGTAACGACGGTAGAATTTTGCGATGATTTCAAACAACCCCTTACTGTTGGCGCTGTCGATCCAATATTGATTCCAATCCTTGCCGCGGACTTCAGGCATTGCTTAACTCCGATCGGTTTAGTTTGTGAAGTTCTGACTTGAGGTAAAACGAGCGCCGGTAAAGTTGCATCAAGCGCTGGAGACTGGACATAACGTCTGTCAGCTTCATCTTTGAATGCCCGTGTGTTCGAATTGGTAATTCAATCGGGACTTCCTTCACGCGCACGCCGCTTAAGCACAAGACATACAGGCTTTCAAAGAAGAATGCGTAGCCTGGTGATTCAATCAGGCGGAACACGCCGCGGTCGATGCGATCCAGACGGTAGGAGCGAAAAGCGCCAGTCGCATCGTACGGCACGTGCAATACACGCCGGGTCAAGAAATGCCCGAGATGCGTCAGGCACTTCCGTAGTAAATTCCACTCCGCTAGACTCTCGCTGCGCATGAAACGCGAGCCGACCACGACATCGTAGTCGACGGCCGACTGAATAAATGACGGAATATGTTCCGGCGGATGCGTCAGGTCGCAATCCATGCTAACGACGAGCGAATAGCTTTGGTCGTACGCCCATTGAATGGCGCGTTGGTGAGCACTGCCGATGCCGAGCTTGCCGTCGCGATGTATGACTCGCAAACGTGGATCGATCGCAGCCATTTCATCAAGCAGACGGCCTGTGCCATCTGGTGAGTTGTCATCCAGAAAGAGTAGATCGATGTCGAGGTTCTGAGCTTTGATCAGTCCGTAGATGTTCCGTACATTCTCATGCTCATTATATGTTGGGATAAAAAGCAGGGTTTTCATCGGCGTTGTTCGGCGGCAATCATAATCCGGACTAATTCTTTTAAATTCGTATGCGGTTCCCAGTCGGTCATACGGCTTAGTTTGCTGGAATTACCGACGAGTGGCAAGCGCTGGGATTGCCGCAGCAGCGCTGGGTCGATGACGACGTATTTGCGCCAATCCAACCCGACGACCTGAAACGCTTCCTCAACAAACTCGCCCACCCTGTGTGGCGTACCGCTGGCAATCACAAAATCCTCGGCGGACGGTAATTGTAGCGTGCGGTGCATGGCGTCGACGTAGTCACCGGCAAACCCCCAATCCACTGTGGCATCAAGATCGCCGAGAGTTAGACCGGTTTGCCGGCCAGCACGAATTGCAACTGCGGCTTTGACAATTTTCTGTGAGACGAAATTCGGCGCGCGCAATGGAGATTCATGGTTGTAGAGAATTCCCACCGCAGCAAACATCTGGTATTTATGCCGGTAATAATGACACAGCTGGACACCCATCAGCTTGGTGATGCCATAGAGACCATCCGGATTGAACGGCGTCGCTTCGTCTTGCAGTGCCGTCGTTGGCGCACCAAATAAATGGCAGGATGCCGCAAAAAAAAATCGCGTCGCTGGAGTGGCCTTCCGAATGGCTTCAAGTAGGTTCGCGGTCGCAATACAATGCACGGCGTTGCTATGGCGAAAGACTGCTAAATCGTCACTGAGCGTGTCTTGGGAGGAGTGGTGATAGGCGGCGAGATGATAGACTTCGGCTGGCTGTAGTTCCTCCAGTAACCGTGTTACATGGCCAGCATCAGCAATGTCGGCGACACCAGTGCGCGTCAAACCAATTACTCTGTATCCGAGACTGCTAAGGTGCGCTGAGAGGTACGTACCGTCCTGACCGGCGCTACCGGTAATGACTGCAGTCTTCATGCCCCAATGATTTCAACCTGCGGTAACGGGAATAGAAACTTACCGCCGTTATCGAGAAATGCCCGCTCGCGCCTTAAGAATTCATTGCGAAAATGCCACGGCAGGGCAAGAAAGTAGTCGGGATGTTGATTGCGCGCGGCTTGTTCAGGAATCATCGGGATCAGTGTGCCGGGGGTAAAACCACCGTATTTTTCGGGATTGCGTTCTGCGATTGCGGGAATATCCGCCACGGTAAAGCCACAGAATTGCAATACGACGTTGCCCTTAGTGGACGCTCCATAACCGAGAATCGTTCTACCCCGCTGGCGAATATCTGCGACGGTGTGCCGCAAGTCATCTCTATGCTTAAATACCGCCTGCTTGAATTCTAGATACGGCCGCAACGTGTGTAGCCCAGCGACCAACTCCTGCTGCTGCAATTGGTCCACGCGGTCGGTTAACGGCCGTCGCGCAGATTGTTGCGGAGTGACGGTCACTCGAAAACTACCGCCGTTAACATCGTTCAGTTCAACGTCGAGAATCTTAAAACCAGCTCGGTCCGCTAGCCATTTAATCTGCCGCAGACCGTAGTACTCCAGATGTTCGTGACAGACCGTGTCGTAGGCATTTCGAGCCAGCATCGTCGGCATATAACTTTGCTCGAACACCCAGACCCCGTCGTCCGCGAGAATTTCACGAATGTCCATGGCGAACGCTAGCGGCGATTCCAGATCGTAGAACATCGCGATGGAGGTAACGACCTTCGCCCGCCGGTTACCCATGACGCTGCGAAACGCGGCAGCGCTAAAGTAGTCGGTCACTAGGGCAATGTTGTCGGGGTAGTATTGCCGGAAGTTTACAGCGCTGGGGTCGATCCCAATTAGCGCCAAACCAGCGTTCGGATACGATTTCAGCAGCGTTGCGTCATTGCTGCCAATGTCGAGGACAACATCACCGGCTTTGAGTGCGACCAACTCGGCAATTGCACTCGCGACATCCTGCAGATGCTGGGTCATTGTCAGATTCAACCCCGACCGGTAACCATAGGAACCGCGGTACATCTCATCGGGGTTGAACGTGTGCCGCAGTTGAAGTAAACCACAGGTCTGGCCGATGGCGTCCTCGTTGCATTTTACTAGCTCTAACGGACCAGTGGATACAACCTGCGTCGGGGACTTTGGGAAGACACCGGTCAAGACCTGTGCACCAAGACTGAGGACCGGCTCGAGGGATGAATTACCGCAAATACGGCACTGCTCAATTGGCTGGCAGGTAAATTTTGACATGTGAAATTACACTTTAGCGCGATGAGGCACAGTGTCAAAACTCTTTTTTTGAAAAATCACCACAGTCATCCAATGCTTGCAGGATATTCGGATTGTGCTAAAGTCAGTTTTAATGTTGCGGGCGCTTATCACTGGAATTACTGGCCAAGACGGCTCTTACCTAGCCGAATTGTTATTATCCAAAGACTATCAAGTGTTTGGATTGGTTCGTCGCTCGAGCACGGAGAAGTTCGAACGTATTGCCCACATTGTCGAAAATATACAGTTAAAAGAGGGAGACGTCCTTGACCAGCTCTCGCTAATCGATGTACTGGAAAGTGTCGAACCTGATGAGGTCTACAACCTTGCCGCCCAATCGTTTGTACCGCGGAGTTGGGCCGAACCGACGCTAACCGGCGAGATTGACGCGCTTGGAGTTACGCGGATGCTCGAAGCCATCCGCCACGTCAATCGCAAAATTAAATATTATCAGGCATCATCGAGCGAGATGTTTGGTAAAGTCCGTGAAGTACCGCAAAATGAATTAACACCATTTTACCCGCGCAGTCCATATGGCGTGGCAAAAGCATATGCCCATTACCTCACGGTTAATTATCGAGAAAGTTACGGGTTGTTCGCGTGTTCCGGTATTCTTTTCAACCATGAATCGCCGCGGCGTGGGCTGGAATTTGTCACCCGCAAAATCAGTCACACCGTGGCCCGGATTGTTACCGGACAGGCCACCGAACTGCGCCTCGGGAATCTCGACGCGGCGCGCGATTGGGGGTTCGCCGGCGATTACGTCGAGGCGATGTGGCGTATGTTGCAACAGAAGGAACCCGACGATTACGTGATCGGGACCGGCACCGCCCATACCGTACGCGAGTTCGCCGTGGCGGCATTCCAACACGTGAACCTCGACTGGCAACAGTACGTGAAAACCGATACCAAGTTGCTGCGACCAGCCGAAGTTGAACACTTAATCGCCAATCCAGCTAAGGCGCAGGCACAGCTCGGCTGGGTGCCACGAGTCGGCTTTCAACAGCTGGTTCAATTGATGGTGGACGCCGACATTCAGCGACTCAAGTCACAACTCCGTTCGCCATGAATGATGTAAACGTGAGTTCCGTCCGCGACCTCACTGAGCGCCAGGCGGTCCGGCTGTTGTTGGGATTACTGGCAGCCGTGACGCTGGGGATGAGCTATCTCGCTTGGCGGGAGTACGCAAGTTTCGATGTGGCCAACGGGGACACGGCCGTGTTCGGCTACGCCTTCAATCATGCGCTACAAGGGCAGTTCTTTCCGTTCTTTGCCTCACCAGGCACTATCATGGGCAACCATCCGAATTTCATTTTGTGGCTGTGGTTGCCGGTGTATTGCTTGTTCCCAACAATCTATAGTCTGTTCCTATTCCAGTCTTTGGCAATCAGTCTTGCCGCTTGGCCGGCCTACTTGTTGACGCGCGATATCACAGGGAGCCGGCGGACCGGCTTGATTGCGGCCGCAGGTCTCTTGGCTTTTCCAACTATTGCCTCGCAACACGTCAACCAAATCCACGACGACCAGTTTGGCTTGGCACTGATGCTGTTTGGCTTTTATTTCTTTGAGAAGAATAATTTTCGAGCGTTTTGCCTCTGCCTGGTTGGTAGCCTGCTGGCCAAGGAAACCTTAGCGCTGAACGCAGGCGCATTTGGCGTCTACGCACTCTTGCGACGCCGCAACTGGAAATGGGTTGTATTTCCGATTGCTTGGGGGGCAGGCTACCTGTTGCTTGTGTTAAAGGGGTTGATGTCCATCTGGCAAGGGAGCGGAACATTGCTGTATACCCAAATGGCATACTTCGAACAATACGGCAAAACACCGGGCGAAGTATTGCGCAACATGTTCGCGCACCCATTATCACTAATCCAGACCGCGTTCCAACCGGACCGTCTCGGATATTTGTGGCGGCTGCTGTTACCCTTCGGTTTAGTGCTCCCCTTCGCCGGATGGGCTTTCATGCCGGCGGTGCCGACCATCGGATTGAACCTCCTGAGCAGCAATTCGGCCCTACGCGTAATTGGGTGGCATTATAACAGCGTGCTGGGCGGACTGCTCTGGATGGGGTTCCTGACGACATTGCCACGCTGGAACCGGCTCTTGACAGGCTGGTTTGGTTGCCGTGATTACACCCGCGGTTTGTGCCTAGCGGCTACTCTCCTCGCTCTCGTCGGCATTGCACTGTGGTTGCAGCCCTCCCGCTACCACTGGGGGCCTGTCCGCGCTGCCCGCATCCAAGCTGTCGAGATGATTCCACACACTGCCAGCGTTTTTTGCCCCGATAATCTGATTGCGCATTTTACCGACCGGCGCGCAATTCACACCTTAGGCGGACTCCGCTTTTGGCACCGCGATCTCAACGAGTTGTTTGACTATGACTATATCGTGTTTGACGGAAACTTTGTTGCGTATGACTGGCAAGGACAGCGTCAGTTATTCCGGCTGATCTCAACCCACGCCGCTTACCGCTTAGTTTTTAATCAAGACGATGTTTTTGTTTTTCAGCGAATTGCCACACCTGAGCGCAATCTCCGCGGGTAACGCGGTCTCATGAAGAACCCCATGCAAGCATGCCCAGTCGCCGACACAGCTCTGACGCCACGCCAACTCTTTGGATGGGCAACAATCTTTGGGTTACTAACCGTCTTGATTCACCTGCCGTTCTTATTCCGATTTGACCTGTACTTTCAGTCGGGCATCGCCCCGGGATACCTGATTCCCAAGCGAATACTCAGCCAGATAGAGTTTCCAATTTATACTTGGGGAACCGATTACTCCGGTATTGGACCATCAGAATTTCTTGCTGCCGGTCTGTTTGCCCTGTTCGGCTCGTCGATTCCGTTAGCATCGTTTGTCAGTTTGCTGACCTGGGCCTGCGGCGTCGGGTTGTTGGTAGCATTTACTGGTCGATACTGGGGTCGAGGTGCGTCGATTGGCGCCGGCTTCGCATTAGCAATCGGAGTGCCGTTTTATCTGATGTACAGCAGCCAACCCTTTCTGACAGCCTACAGCACATTGCCCTTGTACATCGGCGGTTTTTTATGGCTGACAATCTTGATTCTGCGCCGCGGGCCAAACACGTGGCTCTGTCCGCTGACCGGACTGATTATGGGCTGGTTTTGGTATGCGCATAAGCATGTGATCGTCGTCTGGTTGGCAGCCGGGGTTGCCTTCATCGCACTGCCCGAGGGGAGGAAATTCTTACAGTCGTTCATCCGCTCGCGGATGCTCTGGTTCAGTTTGGCCGCTTTCCTAATCGGCTACAGCCCTGAAATTCTGTACAAACTGGAAGTCATTCCACACGAAAACCGGACCGGTGACGTGCAGGGATTTCTGAACTTCGCCACGCCCGATTTGATGGCACGTAATTGGTACATGCTGTTTCGGTGTTTACCAACCTTTGTCGATGCCGACCCGTGGAGCCGACAGCCTTGTGGTGTTCACTACCTGAATCACTTAGAGAACTGGGAAAGCTTTCCAGTCTCCGCCGCCGATACGATAGGGATCGTTGTTGCGGCCATGCTGTTGCCCTACGGTATCGGTCTGATGCGCAAGAGCTATCGCGAGAAAAACCTACCATTGTTTTTCTTTAACATGATTGCAGTGGTGGACATTGTAATAATTATCGTTGCAGCAAAATCTGCAGGTTCATACTACTCGATTCGACGGTATCTACTTCCAGCCGGTATCGTGCTGCTCGTCTGGTTCGGGGTGCGGCTCAGCGAGGCGTGGAAGGCACGGCAGTGGATTGTCAGTGGCGTGTTGGTGCTCTGGTTGGGGATATCCAGCTTCCACCAGTGGCAAATGCTTCAGGGACCGGATGAATTAGCGGATTACCGACGCACGGCGCAGGAGATTGTCGCGGCCGGCTACCGGTATGGTCTTTCCTGGTATTCGTACGCTCATACCCTGACGGCATTAACCGACGAGCAGGTGGTTTTCGGGATTGTGGATTTCTCGCAACAAAGTCCATATCAGTCGGCAGCCTTGACACAGGAAGTCGTTGCGGTGGTTTGGCCAGCGGTTCAGCCCCCGCCCTTTGAGTTTGCCCAAAAAATGCTGTTCGGCAAGGTGGCGTTCCGGCAAGACACTGTTCAGGTATTGCCGGAGCGCGTTTCACTGCTGGGCGCGGGTTATCAGCGAATCAGTGAGCCACACATCGTGGGCGAACTCGGCTGGGCACCCTACCGACGACTTGCGACAACAACCCCGGCTTCCGCACACTGATTGAAACCGGGTCAACTGCGCGACGGTCATCCAAAAAACTCGATCCCGAAGATGCGCCGGATTAGGACGAGAACGCGCGCCAGTAGTCGGCCTTTCCTAGTCAACACCAACTGATCTTCAGCAAACCGGAGCAATCCGCTAGTCGCCATTTCACGGAGCCGGCTCTCGAGGGCGGTTTCGTCGGAGTAAAGATTGAGAATTTCCACACCTGATAATGATTGGCCTTCAGATTGGTCGATTTCCACCATGATCCGCAAGGAAACCGAGTTCATAAGATTAACAAAGAACGTGCTGTACGAGTTCCAAAGGATGACGGCAAAAAGATAAAACGGTCCCGCCAACCGCCAGCCGTTTGGAACAACTGCGATTGCTGAAAGCAGGCACATCGTGAGAAAAAACAAGTACCCATTTCGCACAAACGCCTTTCCGGATGTCAACCGAGTCAGCAACCAATGCAACAGAATACAAACAGTGAAAAAGATCAGTGCGAAACCAAATATGTGCGTCATGTCACAGGCGCCTTTCCGATTTGGCTCAATCCCCACGACCGCAGCATTACCCGCGTCAACTGGACTATCCGCCGACCGGTGCCAGTCAGGCGATAGCGCCCGTCTTGGACTACGACCCACCCCAGCAGATTCTGAATGCGGGCGAGGCGGGTTTTCTTAATATAAGCAAACCCTTCTCCGTCGGCATAATCCGCCATACACTCGGCGCGCGTTGCATGCCCGCCTCGGGCATGGAGGATCGAAATGACGGAAGTCGAGACACTTGCTTGCGCAATCGCAAAGAAGTTCGCCACAATCGCGTAGTGAATTCCGAAGTATACGAACAGGCCGACCAGCCAGTTGCAACCAGTGATTAGCGTAACGGCCGGTCTATTAAAAATAAAGCACCCGAGTGTCGCCAGAATGTAAACTGCCACAACGCGGAAATGTAGACGATGCAAGCACCCCAGCGGTTGGCGCCCCTGCCCTACCCGTTTGGTAATCGCTAAAATTAAAAACAACGCATAACTGGCCAGCGCGATAAAAAGAAAGCTTAAGTCGTTAGCGGCCGGTGCGATAAATAACTTCATGTGATTGGCTAATAACAGAGTGGACCTAGTTCTGGCAATGCGGGAATTCATTAAAAACTGAGCATGGAACTGCTTGACCGGCTGGCGTGTCGTCTGCTAAAGACACTAACATGAAAGTGGTCATTCTCTGTGGCGGAAAAGGGACTCGGCTTCGTGAGGAAACCGAATTCCGTCCGAAGCCGATGCTCCCAATCGGCAATCGACCGATTCTGTGGCACATCATGAAGACATATGCCTCTCAGGGTCACAAGGATTTCATCCTCTGCCTCGGCTATAAAGGGGACATGATCAAAGAATTTTTCCGCAACTACCTTTGGTCGACAAGCGATATTACGCTCCAGCTGGGGCGTGAGCCGTCATACAAATTCCACACCCACCACGATGAAGAGGATTGGTCAGTGACCATGGCGGAGACCGGGGAAAACACCCTCACCGCCGGGCGCATCAAACGCATTGAGCGTTATCTTGGTAACGACGAGAATTTCTTCCTTACCTATGGGGATGGCGTTGGAAACGTCGACGTAAACAAGGCGCTAGCCTTTCATCAGACTCACGGCAAGACGCTCACTGTCACCGCCGTTCACCCACCCGGCCGTTTTGGTGAGATGCGATTGACCAACGGGGCGCAGGTGTCTGAGTTCAACGAAAAGCCGCAGGTTGCCGATGGCTGGATTAATGGCGGGTTTTTTGTCGCGTCACGACAGATTTTCAATTACCTCCCAGATGCCGATAACATGGCTTTCGAACAAGAACCACTCCGCCGCATCACTGCGGATGGCGGCTTAATGGCGTATCACCACACAGATTTTTGGCAGCCGATGGACACTTTTGCGGAGTTTACTTATCTAAATCGCCTTTGGAGTGAAGGTCAGGCCCCGTGGAAGGCTTGGTGATGTTCGGCGACGCTTTCCGGGGGCGGTCAGTTTGGCTGTCCGGTCACACAGGCTTTAAGGGTGCTTGGCTAGCGGAGTGGCTCCTCAAGCTTGGCGCCCATGTTCACGGTTACGCACTTGCCCCCAGCACACAACCTTCCTTGTTTAATCAGCTAGGCCTGACGAACCGTCTGCACAACGAACTGAACGATGTGTGCGACGCGGCGGCGGTTGCCCGTTCAATCCAGCAGGCCCAACCGGATTTCGTCTTTCATCTGGCCGCCCAACCTCTTGTTCGCCTCTCCTACGAACAACCTGTCGAAACATATGCCACCAATGTCATGGGTACGGTTCACGTTTTGGATGCGCTGCGGTCGCTGAATAAGCCATGTGCTGCCGTGTTTATTACAACCGACAAATGCTACGAGAATCGGGAGTGGATTTACGGTTACCGGGAAGAAGACCCGCTCGGTGGTTATGATCCCTACAGTTCCAGCAAAGCCGCAGCTGAAATCGTCATCGCTGCCTACCGGCGCTCCTTTTTTCAGAATCATCCAGTGCGCATTGCCAGCGCCCGCGCTGGCAATGTTATTGGGGGTGGCGATTGGGCTACGGATCGGATTGTTCCCGATTGCATCCGCGCTTTGCAGGCCAACCAGGCAATTCCCGTTCGCAATAAAGTTGCGACCCGTCCCTGGCAACATGTACTCGAACCGTTGAGCGGCTATCTCAATCTCGCAGCGGCACTCGCCGGCAACCCGGCGCTAGCGACCGCATTCAATTTTGGCCCCACGCACGAAGCCAACCGGACCGTTGCCGACCTTGTGCGTGAGATTCTTAAACACTGGCCAGGCCTCTGGGAAGATAAAAGCAATCCGCAGGCAGTGCATGAAGCTGGTCTGCTTCAGCTGTCTATCGACAAAGCCTGCGCCCTGCTCGGCTGGACGCCGGTGTGGAGTTTTTCGACTGCAATTGAACAGACGGTGAAATGGTATCAGAATCCATCGCACGAATTGACCGTCCACCAGATTGCTCAATACGCCGCCGCCGCGAAACAACGTGGCATATCGTGGGCACAAGTATGACTGACCAGAACACGCTCCGAAATCAAATCCTCGCTTTAGTCCGGCAATACCACGTCGCGGCATTCTCTCCAGTCAAATTTATTCCTGGTCAAACCGCGATTCCCTATGCTGGTCGGGTGTTCGATCATACGGAATTACAGTTTGCCGTTGATGCGTCGTTGGATTTCTGGCTGACGACCGGTCGCTTTGCTGAGGAGTTCGAACGAGATTTTGCCAAGTTTATCGGGGTGCGTCACGCCTTGCTGGTTAATTCCGGTTCCTCCGCCAACCTAGTGGCGCTCGCGGCGTTGACTTCGCCGAAGCTCGGCGACCGGCAACTCAAGCCTGGCGACGAAGTGATTACGGTCGCCACTGGATTTCCCACGACCGTTAATCCGATTTTGCAAAACCAACTGGTCCCGGTGTTCGTGGATGTGACCGTGCCGACCTATAACGTAGACGTCGCGCAATTGGAAGCCGCGCGTTCGTCGCGGACCCGGGCCGTCATGATTGCACACACGCTAGGGAATCCGTTCGACCTTGACGCGGTTGTGGCGTTTTGCCGCGAACACAAACTCTGGCTCGTGGAAGACTGCTGCGATGCGGTGGGTTCGATGTACCGTGGAAAGATGGTGGGAACCTTTGGGGATCTGGCGACCGTGAGTTTTTATCCGGCACATCACCTGACGATGGGGGAGGGTGGAGTAGTATTGACCAATACGCCGCAGCTCAAAACCCTCGTTGAATCTTTCCGGGATTGGGGGCGCGACTGTTGGTGTGCGCCCGGTAAAGATGGCACTTGTGGCAAGCGATTCGACTGGCAACTCGGCGAATTACCGTGCGGCTACGATCACAAATACATTTATTCCCACATTGGTTACAATTTGAAGCTTACCGATTGGCAGGCGGCCATCGGAGTGGCGCAGTTGCAAAAGCTACCGGCCTTTATTGCCGCACGCCGCCGCAATTTCGCCACATTGCGGTCGGGTTTGGCGGAGCTCAGCGATGTGTTGCTCTTACCGGAACCAACCACCGGCAGCGAGCCGAGCTGGTTTGGCTTTCCGATTGCAGTCCGTCCGGAGGCCGCCTTCACTCGCGAGCAGGTGATCCGGCATTTGGAAGCGGCCAAGATTAGCACCCGGCTACTGTTTGGGGGGAATCTCGTTCGTCAACCGGCCTACCGGGATGTGCCACAGCGACGGATTGGCAACCTCGCCAACGCCGACTTTGTGATGAACCGCGTCTTCTGGCTCGGTGTCTATCCGGGGTTAACTCCCGCGATGTTGGAGTTCATCATGACTACCTTGCGGCAATTTTGTCATGCCACCTAATCCCTTAGCGGCGGACCTTGATCATATCCTGACGCACACCGAAGGCTTGTGGGAGGAATTGCGCGGCCAGCGGATTTTTATCACTGGCGGCACCGGTTTCTTCGGGTGCTGGCTGCTGGAAAGTTTCGCGTGGGCCAACGCCAAGCTTGATCTGAAAGCGCAAGCGGTGGTGCTGTCCCGCGACCTGCAAGCCTTTTCCTGCAAAGCACCGCATCTTTTTACCGACTCAGCCATCACGTTTCAGCGCGGCGATGTTCGTGATTTTCAGTTTCCTACCGGTTCCTTTTCGCACGTAATTCACGCTGCGAGCGAAACCAGCGGGAAGTTGAATGCGAAAAATCCATTCGCGATGCTGGATACGATTATTGACGGGACCCGACGCACGCTGGATTTTGCCGTGGCCAGCGGCGCGAAGAAATTTCTCCTGACTAGCTCCGGTGCGGTCTATGGTAAACAACCGCCGGAGCTGACTCACATTCCGGAAGAGTACGGCGGTAGTCCGGATCTGCTAGATCCCGCATCTGCCTACGGAGAA
>JBAWWR010000047.1:0-18564 GCA_037146675.1 Verrucomicrobiota bacterium
GAGGTAAACGATTTGTTGAAGCAATTCAACATGATGAAGCGAATGATGAAGGACATGGGCAAAATGCAAAAGAAAATGGCCCAAACGGGTATGCTGCCCAAGTTGCGAATGTAGGAAGGAGACACAGAAGTGCCAGTAAGAATTAGATTGCGGAGAGTCGGAACAAAAAATGTACCGGTGTACCGGATTGTAGTCGCGGATGGGCGTAGCCCGCGCGATGGCCGGTTCATTGAAAACATTGGGACATACGATCCCAAGAAGGCGACAAACAATTTCACGGTGGACGTGGAGCGGGCGAAGCATTGGATTTCCAAAGGCGCGCAGCCCAGCGAAACCGTTCGCAGCTTTTTGAAGAAGGCAGAAAAGGCCGGCGCAGCTGTAGTTGCGGCTTAACATCCGACGGACTTGCCGGGATTTTGACCGGCAGGATTGATGGATATGAAGGCGTTTATCGAATACGTGGTGAAGGAGCTGGTTGATTTTCCTGAGCAAGTGGATATTCGGGAAGTTGACAGTGAGCACGGCGTGATGTTCGAAGTGCGATTGAATCCGAGTGACATCGGTAAAGTTATTGGCAAAAGTGGCCGGACAATCACAGCTATTCGAACGTTGTTGACCAGTGCCGCAGTAAAAAACGGCAAGCGCGTGATGTTGGAAATTATTGAGCCAGAAGGCGGCCGACAACGGCAGCCGGTAGCCGATGCGCCTGAGAATCTGTAGCAAACGGGCGAGTTAAGGATGGAATTCGACATCCTGACGTTATTCCCTGGGATATTTACCGGGCCGCTGGATGAAAGCATCCTGAAGCGGGCAAGAGAGAGCGGGTTGGTAAAGATTCGCGTGCATAATTTGCGCGACTTTACGCACGATAAGCATCGGGTAGTAGATGACCGGCCATACGGCGGTGGACCCGGGATGTTGATGAAGCCGGAACCGATCTTTGAAGCAGTGGAAAAATTGCAGCGGCCAGACAGTTGCGTCGTTTTGATGACGCCGCAAGGCAAGCCGTTCACGCAAGCCGATGCCGGTCAGTTTGCCGGTAAGCCGCATTTGATTATCATTTGCGGCCATTATGAAGGCGTGGACGAACGTGTCCGTGAAGCCCTCGTCGATGAGGAAATTAGCATCGGCGATTACGTGTTGACCAATGGCGCGCTGGCAGCAGCGGTGGTGGTGGATGCGGTAACGCGATTGTTACCGGGTGCCATCGGGCACGAGCAAAGTGCGGCGGACGATTCGTTCGCCACCGGGATGCTCGAAGGCCCGCAGTACACGCGGCCGCCAGAGTTTCGTGGGATGCGCGTGCCGGATGTGCTATTGTCCGGTGACCACGGAGCAGTAGAAAAGTGGCGGGTTAACGAAGCCCGGCAACGAACCCGGCAACGCCGGCCAGATTTATTGGAAGGAAAATAAACATGAACGTGTTAGAAAAAATTCAGCAAGAGCAGATTCGCACCGATTTAGTCCCCTTCAAAGTGGGCGACGCCGTCAAGGTGCATACGCGCATCAAAGAAGGCGACCGCGAACGCATTCAGGTGTTTGCCGGCTTGGTCATCAATAAGCAGAACCGTGGCGTGCAGCAGACTTTCACCGTTCGCCGCATCAGCTATGGCGAAGGTGTCGAGCGCGTGTTCCCGACCAACTCACCGTTCATCCAGAAGATTGAAGTTGAGCGCGCCGGCAATGTCCATCGCGCCAAGCTTTATTATCTCCGTGGCCGTATCGGCAAGACTGCCACTAAAGTCGAAGAAGCCTAAGTCAGGTGGCCAAGCTGGCCACAATCTGATCGCGTTGCCGGTGGAATTCAGTTTCGGTCAATACCGGAACCAAGCTGTCGGCTTTCACCGGTTGGTCGAGTTCTACCCAACTTTTACAACCTCCGTAGCCTTCGTGCCACTGGATGTTGGCTAGTGATTCCCGCCGGTACACACGGGTCAATAGCACGAACAATCCCCGTTCCTTGCCAAATGTGAAACGCTCGTGCAGGATTGCACAGGTCCAAATATGGCGACCGGCCAGCCGCTCGATTTTATCCTCGCGATCCAGCCGTAGGACGCAATCCACCACGGCATAATACTCAACGCTAATTTGTTCACGGCTACCCGTAGCGAGTTCCCGGAGTCGCTGATGTTTAGCAGGAATAACTGCCGCTTCCGCTTCGTGAAATTGTGTTGGCAATAGCCAGAACTGGTTGTGAGCAACGCGAAATCGTCCTCCAGACTCATGGATGCCACCTTTGCGGAGGATGAGGATTTGTTCACCGCGACCAAGTGCGTCCACGACCACGGCCCATTCCTTAAAGGCAATCCTGGTGTCAGCTTGCATGCGGTAGTCCGAAATTACTGGCGTAAAGTTTCGCAACACGATCCAATTCATCTGTAGTTACCACTGGAGTATCGGTAGCGAATTCCGCCAGTTGGCGTTCGTTATAAATATTGGGCAAAACCGAGCCGATGGATGGATCGGCCAGAATAAATTGGATGGCGGCTTGGCCAATGGTTCGGCCAGTTGTGCCGGTGAGGAAGTTGAGTTGTTCAACCTTTTTCAAGCCATCGAGCAGCCAGGTTTTCCGTTTTTCATCATTGGCAACACGGAAGCTTCGGTGATCGTTCTTGTTGAACGTGGTAGTCGTATCGTATGCGCCTTCGAGTAAGCCGCTGCTGTGTGGCACACGGACGAATACATTTGTGTTACCGGCACCGCGCGCCACCGGCAGGATTTTTTCGCCGAGCATTTGTTCGAGCAAGTTGTAGATAATCTGTGTGGGCGCGTGCCGTTCGGTGATCGTAGCAATGCCTTCGCCAATCTGCCGTTTATCAATTGCCGGGCCGAGTGCAGTGCCGTAGGTCAGGATTTTGCCTTCGCGCTTCAACGCTTCGAGCGTATCAAAAATCTCGGCGTTACGAATCGCGTCGAGACGCGGATTGTGGAGTTGATACAAATCAATCCGGTCGGTCTGCAATCGCTGGAGACTGCGATCACACGCCGTGCGAATGTACGCTGGCGTCCAGTTGTGCGGCCGTTCACGTTGGCCGGGTTGAACGCCGGGATGATTGTAGAAGTCGTAGCCGAACTTGGTGGCGATAACAATTTCGTCGCGCCGGCCGGCAAACGCTTGTGCCAGCAACGTCTCGCCTTTGCCGTCGCCGTAAACGTCGGCAGTATCAAAAAAGTTAATACCGAGGTCGAATGCCTTTCGGAGTAAACTGACACCGGTAGCGTAATCATCGCCAGCCACGCCCCACATCGTGGTGCCGATGGTCCAGAGTCCGAAACCGACTTCAGAAGCTTTCAGCGTCGTGCCGGTGAGTGGCCGGTATTTCATAGTGTGGCCAAAACCTCGTCGATGCTGCCGCGGATGCCGGTGAAGATTGGCGTGTCGCGCAGTGTGTACTTGCGGGCTTCGTGCTCGCGCATTTCCATCACGAGATCGAGAAATTCGTTTGGCTGGTCACCTTCAAACGCGACGACAAACTCTGGATCGTCGAGGCCAAAGCTGTAGGTGGTGTTGATTTTGATGCCGGGATACCGGTGCCCGGCTTCGATGTGAACGTTCATCATCCGCTGTCGGTCTTCCTTTGGCAGTTGGTACCAATCAGTTGTTTTCCAAAACGGGTAGATAAAAATATATTTACTTGTTCCCGGCACGACGCGCCCTCGGCGACCTTCACTGCCGGGATGTTCGTGTTTGTCGACATACATTGAGCGTTTTGTCAGTCCTAGAAAGCTGTACGGCGTCGTGCACCATTTTCCGAGGCCGGTATGCAGCAGTTGCGTGCTCATTTCGGTGAAATCTTCCAGCCGCTCGCTGATGCGCCAGAGGATGAAGTCAGTATCGCCACGCGTGCCGACGGTGCTGAATGGAATCACAAGGCATTTTGTTTTCCATGTAGTGACGGCGGCGGAAAATTCAGATTTACCGTGGTCGCGTTCGGCGGAAGGTAACCGGCGCCACGCCGAGTCGGTTTTGAAAAATAAATAATTTACAAATTGCTGGCGAATCTCGTTTGGCATTGCAGCCCGTAAGCCGGATTCCGTCACTTGTCAAGTTGACGAACGGTGCTATTGTCCGTGGTGCAACCCCCCATTTCGTTCACTGATCCAATCAACGCTCGAATTCTCGCCGTTTCCGAAGATCGGCTCCAAGGCTTTCAACTCGACCCGCTCGGCGCCATCGCCAATCAATCTGGAATCGAATTGCCGGTCGTCATCGAACGGATTCAAGCCATGCTGCGTGCCGGCACGATTCGGCGCGTCCGGCAGACTTTACTGGCGACCAACCTGGCCCAAGGCGCACTGGTGGCGTGGAAGGTGACGGAAGACAAACTCAATCAGGCGTTCGACTGGATGTTTCAGAATGACCCGTTCTCTGGTCACGTCGTCATCCGTACCACCGATACCGGTCCGACCCGGTACCGGCTGTGGACGACGGTGAAAGTGCCGGCTGATTTCTCGCTGGTAAAACATTGCGAACTGCTGGCTGGGAAAACCGGCGCGGAGCAGTTCGTTCTCTTGCCGGCGAAGAAACTGTTTGCGCTTGGCGTTGGCCACGTGCGCCGGCGTGGGCTTGAACCCGGCAGCCGTGCGGAAGTGTTGGCGGAGGTAACTGATGTCAGTGTGAAGACGCTTACTGCCACGGAATGGCGCGTGTTGGCGGCCCTCAAGCGCGAGTTTCAGACGGATGAGTTAACGCCGAATCTCTGGGCCGCACGCGCCAACGAAGCCGGTGTGCCGCTGGAAACATTTTTGGCGACGGCAGCGGATTTCGACCGGCGTAAAATTATCGGCCGATTCTCCACTTTTCTGGAACACGTCAAGCCGACTGGTGGCGGCGACCGGGTCACGCGGTTCAATGCGTTGTTCCACTGGGCCGTACCGGCTGGTCGAGAACTTGACGCGGGCCGGGAAGTCGGCCGGCACCACATCATGACGCACGCCTACTGGCGCGAGACCGGCGCGGAATTCCATCACGTCAACATCATGGGCGTCGCTCACGGCACGGACAAGCAAGTGCTTCTGGCGCATAAAACCGCCATCGACCAGCATCTTGCCGAAGCCGGGATTTTGGTTTCATACACGAATGTTTTCTGGGGTGGCCGGAGTGAAATCAAGCCGTCAGAGATTACACCGCAGGCCTACCAAGAATGGCTTGCCCGACAGCACCTCGGCTGTTGACTCGCGTGATGCAAATCGGCACACTGCGCGGCATCGACCATGCCATCGCTTCGTCATGAAAAACTCGCCTATGCCGATGGGGCAACCATCATTGCCGGCGTGGACGAGGCTGGGCGCGGGCCGCTTGCCGGGCCGGTCGTGGCTGCGGCGGTGATTCTGCCGCACGAATACCGGCACAAAGTCCTTAACGATTCCAAACAGCTCACCGAGCGCGAGCGCGAGACGCTATACACTGAGTTGACCACTGCGCCGGAAATCCGGTGGGCAGTCGGCCTTTCCGATGTAGCTATTATTGATAGCTACAACATCCTCCGCGCCACTTGGCGGGCGATGATGCTCGCCATCGATGGCTTGCCGGTGAAACCTGATTACGTGCTCGTGGACGGACTGCGCGTGCCGGTGATTCGTATCCGGCAAAAAGCCATCGTCAAAGGCGATGCCAAGAGTTATTCCATTGCCGCCGCCAGCGTCATCGCTAAAGTCACGCGCGACCGGCTGATGCTCCAGCTTCATGAACAATATCCGCAATACAATTTTGCCAAGCACAAAGGCTACGGCACGCCGGAACATCTCGCCGCCCTGACGGAACACGGCCCCAGTCCAATCCATCGGCGATCCTTTGCGCCGGTCCGGCAAGCCGGCGCGCCAGTCCAAACCGAATTTGCCCTCGACCGTCTTGTGGCGAGCTGACATGAAAATTCTAGTCACCGGCGCCGGTGGATATCTCGGTCAAGGTTTGGTGTTGCCATTCGCCGGCCGGCATTCGTTGCGTTTGATGGATTTGAAGTCGTTCGCCAGTCCACACGAACTCTTTGTGGGTGATGTTGCCGATCTCGATGCCGCGCGGCGGGCTGTCGTGGGGATGGACGCGATTCTTATCGCCCATATGGCGTCGCGGCAGGCTGGGGCGTATGACACGCCGCCGCTCGCGTTTGACGTGAATGTGAAAGGTACGGCGAACCTATTTTTTGCCGGTATCGAATACGGCATCAAGAAATTCTGCGTGATCTCCAGTACTGGCGTGCTTGCCGGACACACCGGGTTTTGGAAACGCGATAGTTTTCCGAAGGGGAACGATTTCTACTCGCTCACGAAAGCCTGTCAGGAAGTAATTGCGGAACAATTTCAGCGCGTCCACCAGTTGTCAGTGTCTGTGCTGCGAGTCGGTTGGGTGATGGATGCTGACACGATGGTTGACAAGTATGGACAGCACCGAGCGCAGTACTGCGTCGGGTACACCGACCGCCGGGACGTTGGTGAAGCAGCGCGGCTGGCACTGGAACGTGATAACATCGATTATGAAGTGTTTTATGTCGAAGGCACATCTGAGTCCGCCGACCGATGTGACATCGCGTACACACGCCGGCGACTTGGCTGGGAGCCGAAATACGATTTCAAAAGCTTAAAATGACACCTACCGAACAAAACCTGCTTCACGAATCGAGCCTAAAAATCTTGGCAGAGATCGGGGTGCGTCTGGAGCACGATGAAATTGTGCGAAGGATGATTGATGCCGGCGCGCAGCCGGGCGCTGGTTCTCAAGACGTACGCATCCCGCGCGAGATGGTCCGGGAATATCTTGCGCTGGTTCCAAGCGTGGTCAAACTTGATGCCCGTGCCGGTTCCGGTAAGACGCTGACTCCGAATTCACCTTCGTCATTTTGGACAAATCCCGCTATGTACATGTGGACAGGTACCGAGCGGCGGAAGGCGACGTCTGAGGATTTAGCGCGCGTTGCGCGGCTCTGCGATCATCTGGAAAATGTTCACGGCGTGATGGGGATGGCGCTTGATGATTTGCCACCGCGCCATCGCGATTTCGTCGGGCTCAGAGTGATCGCCGAGAATTGTCGGAAACATATTCGCGTCCTTTGCTTCACACCGGACGGAATGGATGCGCTGGTAGCGATGAAGCCGGTTTTTCCCGGCAACTGGTTCAGCGTTGGGTTCACCGCCCACGGTCCGCTGCGGTGGACGAACCTGTCGCTCGAAATTTTCCGGCGGAGCGCCGGACACGGCATACCGGCAACCATTAACGGTGAGCCAATGGCGGGCGTTAGTGGTCCAGTCACGATTGCCGGTGCCGCTGCTGTCGGGAATGCGGAAATCTTGGCGGGCATCGTCGTGAACCAGTTACTCGAACCGGGCCGGCCGCTGATTTACAATCTAGGCTTGGCGCACGTTTTCGATATGAAGGCCGCTACCGCAGTGACCGGCGGTCCAGAAAACGCTCTTTTCGCTCAGATCTCGGCGGCGATGGGACGATTCTACAACATCCCGTCCAGCTCATGGGTTTCCACGGAATCCTGTTTCACGGACCAACAAGCCGGCTTGGAGAAGATGTTCGGATTTCACACTCACTCAAGCAACGGCGTGAGTCTAATCTGGGGCATGGGCCAACTGGAATCCGAATTGACGATGTCGCTCGGTCAGCTGGTCGTGGATGATGAGATGATCAGCTACGCCCGCCGATATCAGCGCGGTTGCGCCGTGAACGAAGAGACGCTGGCGTACGATCTGATTCGCGAGGTCGGAATTGCCGGTAGCTTTCTCGAAACCGAGCACACGTTGCTGAATTTTCGAGAGCAGTTGTTTGATCCACAGATTCTTAACCGCAAGGTTCGCGAGGCAGCGTCGGAACCACTCGAAAGCGTGGCTAGTCGACAGGCAGACGCGATCATTACTGCTGACACGGAAGAGAAAATTAATCCAGCCGAGTCGGCAGAACTGCGTCGAGTCGAAAAACAGTTCCGGTCCCGAATCTCCTGAGACGCAGATGCGTTGGTAACCGGGCCGGCCGCTGTTTCAAATTTGCCGGTAATCCAACCTCGTTGTTAGAGGTGAGCTTTTAGCTTGTCGTACAAGAGCTGGGCGGCGGCTTTGTTGGTGTCGGTATCGAATTCGCCGACGCGAATCCGGATTTCAGTCACTTGCTCAGTCTGACGTAGAAGCTGGATTTGGACGTGTTGTTTCTTGGCGTTCTGTCCTTGCAGGATTCCGCCCAAGCCGTCCTTGCGGGTTTCTGCCGGGATGACGGTGAACTCCATTTCCCGCATCGCGGCGGTGGCGGCAGTCCAAGTGCGATTCAGAGTCGCTTCCTGCATGACGCGCAATTCGTTGCCGGTATAGGAGATAACACCCACGGCAGCGCCTGCGCCGGCACCGATTAGAAATAAAGCACAGCCTTGAGTCGCGAGAAGCATCACCACGATTGCCGGGCGGAATAACCATTCTTGAATACGTTGCATGCTAACCTCCTGATTGTTGCGGTAAGCTTCCTTAAATCCGGATTTTTTTGCAAGCGCCGTCTTCCGCCGGTAATACATAACTTGTTGAACAGAATGCTTCCGGCTAAAATACGGCATGGCTTGGAACTGGTTGCGCAAATTCGCTGTCAACCCCACCGCCAAGATGGCGCTTGGCGAACGCGGCGAGAAATTCGCCGCCCGGTATCTCCGCCGGCACGGCTATCGCATCCTCGTCCGCCGGTTCAAGACCCGCGCCGGTGAGATTGACATCGTGTGCCGGCACGGCGAATGGCTCGTCTTCGTCGAAGTCAAAACCCGCAAGAACGATGACTACGGCGCGCCGAGCGAAGCGGTGACCCGCGACAAGCAACGGCACATGAGCCGCGTCGCGCTCGACTATCTCCGGTTGCTCGACCATCCTCGCATCCGGTTCCGGTTCGACATCGTCGAAGTCATCCTGCAAGACAGTGCTCGCAAACCGGCGGACATCCGCCTCATCCAGAACGCATTCGACTTGTCCGAGCCGTTTGTGTATTGATTCTCCATGCTCGCCAAAGTCCATTCCGCGTCGCTCCTCGGTATCGACGCCTTCCCGGTCGAGGTCGAGGTCAATTCCGGCTGTGGGCAACCGGCGGTCATCATCGTTGGCCTACCGGACGCAGCCGTGAAAGAATCTCGCGACCGAGTGAAAACCGCCATCGAAAACAGCGGCTTCAAATACGTCATGGGCCGCACCACTATCAATCTCGCGCCGGCGGACGTCAAAAAAGAAGGGCCGAGTTTTGATTTGCCAATGGCCATCGGCATTCTCGCCGTCAGCGACCAGATTGTGGCGGAAAAACTCGACGAGTTTGTCATCGTCGGCGAACTCGCGTTGAGCGGTGCAGTGCGGAATGTCGCCGGCGTGTTGCCGATTGCGATTCGCGCCCAGCAGCAAGGCAAGCGCGGCGTGATTGTGCCGGCTGATAATGTCGCTGAAGCGGCCGTAGTTCAAGGCCTTGAGGTTTATCCGGCAAAAAATCTCCGCGAGGTCGCCGAGTTCATCGCCGGTAAGCGCGAATTGACATCCGTCCGAGAAAATCCCGCCAAAATCTTTCAACAGCACCGGCAATACGATGTGGACCTCGTGGATGTGAAGGGGCAGGAGAGTGTGAAGCGGGCGCTCGAAGTTGCCGCCGCCGGCGGGCACAACATTCTGATGATCGGCCCGCCCGGCAGCGGCAAGACGTTGCTGGCCAAACGCGTGCCGACGATCTTACCGGAGTTCACGCTCGACGAGGCGTTGGAGACGACAAAAATCCACAGCATTTGTGGGCTGTTGCCGAAAGGGCAGGCGCTGGTGGCCACGCGACCGTTCCGGTCGCCACATCACACGACGAGCAATGCCGGTTTGCTCGGTGGCACATCCAATCTAACGCCGGGCGAAATCAGTCTTGCCAACCACGGCGTGCTGTTTCTCGATGAACTACCGGAGTATCACCGTGACGTGCTTGAAGCGTTGCGCGAGCCGCTCGAAGAAGGCCGCGTAGTGATTTCACGCGCAACCGGCACGATGACCTTCCCGGCGAATTTTATGCTGGTCGCGGCCATGAATCCTTGAGGTTGCGTTGCCTATTTGTGCTTTCTTCGAAAAGAGTTTTGTTGCAGAGGTTTAGGGTGATTTCGTCTTTCCTAATGACGATGTCTTGAACCAAATATTCGACGATCTGCCGGCGTTGCTCGGCGGTCTTTTGAGGCCAGGTCGCGTGGAGGTTGCTGACTTCTGCCATGATCTGTTCACTTGTGAACTCATTGATTTTTAAGAGATCAAGTTCAGCTTCGACCCGTGGGATTTCATCTTCAAGCTGATGTTTCTGTTCATCCAACGGCTGGTAACGTTCCTTGAACTGCGCCACGGTTAACCCGCCAGCCAAGTACAGTTCATGCGTCTTATCAGCATCCGCTTTAACTTTTTGAAGTTCTTTCCGCAGCGTCTCCAGAAGTTGCGTCTTTTCTGAGATTGTGATGTTTGCACTGGCGAGGTGGGCATTCATTTTTTCAGGGGATAGACAGTAGCCCTTTAACTCGTCAATGAAAATATCCTCTAAATCCTTGGCGGGGATCCGTATGTGACAGGCAGGGCAGGCGTATTTTGGCGACCCGCTGGATACATACATCTTCTTGCCGCATCCGCACGAGAGTAACCCTGAAAACAGATGGACAGGTGTTTTGCCGCGGCGGGTCAGCTTCAGTTTGTGGTTCTCCAGCAAGGCGTTGCACTGTTGCCATAACTCTTCGCTGACAATCGGTTCAACCGGGATGAGTACCCATTCATGTTCAGGTTTTAAGTTCCACTGCTTGTTTTCACCACCGCTTTGAGTGTAGTTGGCACGTCTAATTCCTTTGGCGGTAGGATCTTGAATCAATCGATCAATAGTTGTGTCAGAGAACTTCGAACCATTACGCGTACGATATCCGCGCTCGTTGAGAATTCGCGCAACAGCCTTTTTTCGACGAGTTTCAGCAAAAATCTCGTACATGAGCGTACGGATCGGGGCTTCTTGAGGATGCGGAACCAACTTGTTGTCTTGCCATTGATAGCCAAATGGAGCCGCCCCACCAAGTGATTTACCAAGCTTGGCGCGGACGGCGACTGAAGCTTTCACGCGGTCGGAGATTTCTTCCCGTTCCCACTGGGCCATCACCGCGACGATGTTGTAGAAGAGACGACCAGACGGCGTGCCGGTGTCGATGTTTTCCTGGAGGGAAACGAGATCGGCATTATGCTGGCGGAAATAATCGGAAAAGTCCATGAGTTCGCGGGCGTTACGGGTCAACCGTGCCAGCTTGGAAAAAATCAGGGCAGAGATGTGGCCCCGGCGCACGTCTTCAAGCATTCGTTTGCACTCAGAGTTCTCGGCAACCGCCTTGCCGCTGACACCAGCAAGATCATAAACCTCACGAACATCCCAGCCTTTTGCCGCAGCATAATGTCGGGCGCGGACTTCGTGATGTTTTGGGCTGTCACCTTGGGCTTGGTCATCAGTCGAAACGCGAATCCAGATGCCGACAGATTTTGGCGTGACCTGCTCAACTGTTCCAGTCTTCATGTCTCAACAGTAGTTAGTCTGCCTACCCCATGCAAGAAAAAAGTGGTCTCCAAAGCAGTTTTTTCCTACAGTTAAAGTGTGCCGAAGAAAATTCAAGTCACAGAGAAGGAATTAGCCGCCCTCGCCAAGAAATATCGGATTGCCACGGGAAAAAACCGCGCCGCCGCCGCGCGCGATCTTGGCGTGGTTCGGCAATCGCTCATTCACGCGGAAGATTTTCCTCAAAAAAGCATGCTCAAGCTCCGCAAGCGCATGATTGAGAAGTACTCAACCTATCAGGTTGTTGGCCCGGTTTACTGTCTCGAGAAAAAGTAATTGCGCCTATAGCTCAGACGTATATTTTGGGGCCAGTTGCTCTTCAAGATCTGCGAGGCGTGCGATCAGGCGTGCTTCGGTCGCGTCGAGCCGCTCTTCCAATCGTTCAAAACCTCTCACGATGGCACCGGTAATTTCAGTGCTCGTGTTGTTCGGAAAACGCTCGATAGCGTTCAGGTCGCTGTGGGGTGAGGGAAATTGTTCGAAACTCATATTGTTTGGATAATGAATTAATAATTCAAGCTCGGGACTACTGAGCGTTGGAATTGTGATGACTACTTTCTGGAACTAATTTTATCAGCCAGAAAGTCGGCTGGCAATGGGGCCGCACATTACAAAACCCGTGACGTAGATTGTCAATCTGAGTGCTGGCCGCAGCGCGAAACGGCTGCTTGGTATTACTTGGCTTTGTTGGCTTGCCGAATCACATCGGCCAGATTAATGCCCAATGCTCCGGTCATCCGCAGCAGGGTGTCTAATGACGGATTCCGTAATTCACGTTCCACATAACTGACCATTTGTTGCGACAGCCCGGCGCGCTCAGCCATTTTTGTCATGGACAGGTTTTGCTTAAGCCGCTCCGAGCGCAGGATGTCTGCGACCTGCGAGCAAATGTAATTGCGTGATTTATCCGAAAGCACAGAGAAACAGTATTGAAAATCTTGTTGACAAAGTACCTAACAATAGTTAGTAGTGTACCATGTTTAAGCACAGACTTGGTCCGGATCCGCATGCGAACGGCGCTCTCACGCCGAGCTTGAAGGGCTGTCCTGACATTCTTGAACTGGATTGCGGGGACTTCGCCGTCATCGGCCAGGACATCACGGCGGAAGCGATTGCGCACCTTCCACCCAGCGCCGGATGTGGACCCGACGAGCGCATTATCAGGATTCCGCGCAAGACATTGGTCCTGGCCAAGCCCGACATTCCGACCGTGCTTTGAGGCCACCGGCGGTTTGTGCGAGTGGCGCCCGGGGCGGTATAATTATCCCATGGGTTTTTTTCAATGGCTTGCTCAGAACATCTTCACTATTTTTCAAAGCGCCGGGATCATCGGCGGCCTGCTTTTTACAGCCATCAACCTGCGGGTGGATGCCCAAGCCCGGCGCATTGGCAATCTGATCGCGATGACGCAACACCACCAGAACATTTGGACACATCTGTACACGCGTCCCGAACTCGTGCGTGTGCTGGACAAGACCGCCGACTTGAAATCTACACCGGTCACTGACTGGGAAGAATTGTTCGTCAACTTGTTGATTCTGCATTTGAATAGTGCCTACCATGCGATGCAGGCCAAAATGTTTGTGAAACAGGAGGGATTACAGCGCGACATTCAGATGTTCTTTTCCTTGCCGATTCCACGTTCCGTCTGGGAATCCGCCAAATCATTTCAGGACGCTGACTTTGTAAATTTCGTGGAGGCGAATCGGTTCCCGCGCTAGCGCGCCGGCGGCTTAGGTTTCCTCCGCATGGTCTCAGTGATTTGCTTGAGCGCTGCCTCTTCGCGCGCTTGCAGCTCTTCGGGTGGCAATTGGGCGCGAGTGCGTTTGATCTTGAAGCCATGTTTGACTTCTGGCTGTGCGGGTGCACTGGGGGGTGGCGGCGCGAGCGTCTTTAAGTGGGAGATAAATTGGTCTGGATTGAAATATGCCACGCACTTTGCGGCTTCAAGGCCAAGGCTCACAGCAACCGCCGTAGCAATCTTTTTTGAATGGCGTTCATCCACACAGATAACGGCGACCTGTGGGTAGCCGGCTTTGAGACACTTTCTTACATTGCCAACTTCATTATCAACGGTGGTGGTGACCGAGATCTCGCACGCGATCACTTGATCGTCGCGCTCCAGAAGCAAATCGACCTTGCACAGACTATCGAGAATTTTCTCTTCAGTTCTACCGTGGAACCCACATTCCTCCGCGGCAACTTTGAGGCGTTCCTGAATCGCTTTATGTTGTGCACCGCCGAGTCCCAAGTCGGCATAATCAGTGGAATTCTTCTTTTCGGCTCCCTTGGAGGATTGCTCCACTGGCGCCACCGCGGCAGGCGGTGGTGGGGTTATTTCGACAGAGGCAGGCGCTTCTTTCGGAAGCACCTTGTCCAATGTGGGTGTTTTCTGAGTTAATACCGGTTCTGTCGCAGGAGCTGAAGTTTGGAATTCAAGTGGTTGGGGCAACTGCGCCTCAATCTGCGCGCGCGAGACACCATACCGTGCCCGCGACGCAGCAATCACTTCTTCGCGGCGCTGACGCGCTGCGCTCTCATCCAGATTCTCAGGTGGGACAATGGAAAGGTTGAAGTCAAAGTCGCTTCGTTCCAGACGTACAATCGCTTCGCCACGGCCAAGGTTCTGCAAATCGCGGGCTTCAAATGTCGAGAAGCCGGCTTCCAGCGCCCGTGCGTCGGCATCGCCGACTCGGAACACAATGCGGGCGCATAAGTTGGACAACCCGCTGGCCACCTCCTTGTTACGCTGCAATTGCTGGAGGTCCTGGTTAGCGAGCACCATTCCCATGTGATACTTCCGGGCCCCGGTAAGAATCTCTGCCATCGAGGGCGTAATGAAATTATGGAACTCGTCAATATGGAGCCAAAAGTAAGGCCGGTCCTCCTCGCGCACACGTTGGCGGCTCATGGCGGTTTGCTGTAACTTCGAGACCAGTAACGTTCCCAGGAGGTAAGTGTTGGCATCGCCGAGTAATCCCTTGGGGAGCTTTGCCAGCAAGATCTTCTGCTCGTTCATAATCGCAGAGAAATTGAGGCGGTTTTCCTTTTGCGACACCATATACCGGATCGGCTTCGGGCCCAGCAGTGTATTGAGGCGTGTCAGGATGGGGCCGATGGACTTATTGCCGGACAATTGCGGAAAGCCCTTTTGCCAATAGTAGGCAACGGCTGGATCGCGCACCGTTTTGAGGAATGCATTACGGAAGGCCGGCTCAATGAGGAACCGCTGCAAATCAGCCAGCGTGCCACCCGCGTCGCTTTCCAGAAATGCGCGGATCGCATTATCGAGTACCGAGGCCATCTGATCGCCCCAACTGGTGGAGAGTCGCTCAAACACGGAGACGAGGTCCGCCGCGAGCATGTTTTTCTCCCAATCGGAGTGCGCGGACAGCACATTAAAGCCAACGGAATAGTCCTCGTCAGATGGGTCAATGAGAATCACGTCGTCAATGCGTTCCGGGGGAATGCTCCCCAAAATGCGTTCGACTAGGTCACCATGCGGATCCAACACGGCAACACCGGCCCCGTTCTTAATGTCCTGTTGAATCAAATTGAATAACAGCGTTGATTTACCGGTGCCCGGTGCGCCGATAATGTGAGTGTGGCGTACCCGCTGGTCCGGCGACAACCGGATCGCGATGCTCTTGCCGGCGTGGGTATTGTGGCCCAGCAAGAGGCCCTGCTCAATCAGGAGCGCTTTGGGAGCGGCTTTCGTCTTCACCATCTGCCGCATGAGTTTAGGCGACCGGACGGTGGACGACGGCAGGTGGACGAAACCGATCAGTTCGTCGCTATTGAGCAGCATCCCACTCCGCCGTGACTGACGGCGGATCACATCCTCGACGTGGTCTTCGTGTGGATACTCGTCATTGGCCAGGGGGATGAGCTCGTTACCGCTCGGATGAGCAAAGACGCGCAATGACGCGGCCATATCCCGTGCCAAGCCCCAAGCACTGTCAAAACTCGGTCCCAGCGCAGCGATGCGAACCACTGTGCCGTACAAGGGGCGCGAAACTTTCTGCTTCACCGCCGGGATGAGTTCCGGTGCATTGACAAAAACCGGCGTGCCGTCCGGGCCGATAACGATGCGCTGGATGCTGTCGGCCCAGGGCTGTCCCACCGATTGAAACAAAACTTGAAACAAACCGGATTCACCGTCTGCCAATTCGTTGAGTGTCCCAATCAAGCCGACAAATGGATCGAGCTTGGTGGTGGCTAACGGCAGCATGAATTCGTGCGCCAGCCCGAACTCCAGAACTGCGATTTCGCAGTCAGCCAATTCTTGCCATGCGGTTTGGAGTGTGGCCGCCTTCGGAACGAAGGTTGCCTCCGGGAAGTACGCCTGCAATTCCCGCTGCACCACCGAGGCGTCCGCCGGGTGGACAGCGAACTGGGTGGTGATTTGGTTGGTGGTCCCTAGTAACTCAAATGCGATGGGCTCGCGGCACAGGGAAACGCTGGAAAGGAATTCGGCAAACGCTTCGCGCGAGATGTCCAGCTTGGCTGGTAGGGAAGTCTGGAATTCCACCAGTGTATCACGGATCAACCGTTCCGGTTCCGGCTCTTGTTCCTCCTCGGGATCAGCCGGTGGCGCTGGGGACGGCGCGCCGAAGCTCTGGCTGAGCTTCTGCATCAATAAACTTAGGACGGTTGGGCGGCGCCCATCGTCCACGACAGGCGTGGTGGGTAGATGGTAACCGTAAAATGGTACGAACGGGGGTTCCGGCGCGACCGGTTCATCAAACACTCGCCAACCCCGGCAGCGCGATTCCCATTGGCGAAACTGCTCGGTCAGGATTTCATGCACCGAGTCCATCAGGTGCTACTTGGGCGAGTCTGGGTTGGCAACCGGCTTATATAGTTCGCCCAAGATCGGTGTGCGCTCGTACTGGCGGATGAGCTTGATGCCTTTGGCTCCCGTGAATTCATCGGCGAGGCGTTTCACAATCCGCGGCACCGTATCCAGATACATGAGGCGCGTGTCCATGCGGTAATACGTTTCCTTGCGGAACCAACGCTCATAGATGGGGCCAATCACGGGTGTTTTGAGCAAGAGCGCGTCGATGTCGGACAGCCCCAGTGTAATGGTATTCCGAAACATCTGGACAATGGCAACCACCAAACCCGCCACGGCAACCAGAGCGAGGTCCGGCCCCAAAAATCTGGCCAGCAGGGAATAGATGGAACCAAAGCCTCCCAGCACCACGACAACATGCCACCACCGGACCACCGCCGGGGTATGCACTGTGCGGCAGGAAAAGAAATAACCAGTGCCAAAGGGCGCGGCGCAAATGTCGAATGCCAAGCGTTCGCGAATCATCCGCAAATAGACTCGTTGGGAGGACAAGATTCCACCCTCGGCGAACTCGACACGGGAAATTTCCATGCTGGGAACCTGGAGCGCCGCCAATTCGCGTTCGACAGCGGCATAAAACTCCGACGGCGGGAAACCAAAACCATCCACAAAATCGATCCAGTGATTCAACACCTCGGTTTTTTTAGGGTTGAAGCCAAAGACATTCATATCGCAAATTTCTGCGCAAAGTATTAGACAGGAACCGCCAGCTGGTCAACGGCAAAGTGAAAAAGTGGAAAACCAAAGGCGCACTGAACATGAATAAATCGCCCGCAGCAAATATGCCAGTGAATCGCGCACAACAATGGTCGCGCGGGTTGCGACCGTTGCTGTGGTGGGGGCTGTTTGTGCTCGTACTCTACGGATATCGCCAGCACCAGCTCGCGAGCGAGCGAACGCGGCTAAATTTTTCCGTTTCGTTACAACAGAAGCCAATCGGTTACGAGTCCTCGGCAGCGCTTGACGGCACCCCTTTTGCGAGCGGTGACAAAGTTTCAATTGGCTGGCATCAGCTGTTGGTTTCGCATCCCAAAGCCGAACCGTGTTCGACAAATTTTTTCACTTGGTATGGGGCGCATGATTTTGGACAAATCAATTTAAAGCGCAGTACAGGTACGCTGGAAGTCCAGATCAGCCCACCTGCACCGTGGCTGCAAATTCAGGGCCCGGAATTTTCGCAAATATTGACGAACACCTCCGGTCTGACCGTCTCTGTTCCAACCGATGTCTATTCAATCGATGTGAGGTATGCACATTGGCAACAGCACGATCAGGTTTCAGTTCGTAATGGTGTCAGCACACCTTGGCGAATTGCCCCGCAGCTGGGAACAGTGACCGCGACCTGCGCTCAGACCGGTGCCTCCTTTGAACTGCTCACTCCCGACAATCGGCCGGTGGAAACGGGAGAGTTTCCGGCCACGATCACAGAACTGCCGGCCGGGAACTATAAAATAATCTCGCAACATCACCGGAATCGGCGTGGCGACATGGTGGTGGTGAAATCGGGCATCACAAACGATGTGCGTGTTGAATTTGTGTATGGAAAGGTAGTTCTGGAAACGGAACCAGCCGGTGCAACAGTGCTGATGGATGGGGGGCAGATTTTGGGTGACACTCCGCTGAATCTCCCAGAATTGCCGACCGGCACGTGGAAACTCACACTCCAACGGAATGGTTATGAACCGGCCGCGGTGTCACTGGAGGTTCTTGCCAATCAGACCACAACATTCCGAACCAATCTAGTCAGCCGGAATTACACGGCCGCTATGACTACTGCCGAGCGGTTCCTCGCGGCAAAGGATTACAACCGAGCGTTGCAGGCCATCGGTGACGCTCTGCTGGCAAAACCGAACGACCCGGTCGCGTTCAAGCTGCAACGCGATGCCGCGGGATACGTTAGCCTGCGCCGGGCCGAAACGCTGGGGAAACAGGGCGATTATATTGCTGGTGTCAAAGAACTGGAAGCGACGTTAAATGCACTGCCAAACAATTCCGAAGCGCTGCAATTGCTGGCCGACTTCAAACAACGTGTCCCGGAGCAAATGGAACGGATGCGGGTAGAACGATTGAATCGCGGCAAAAAACTATTTGAGACCGTGCTCTCACAACAAGGCGATGCCAACTTATTTGAAACTCATGAGTTCAAAACATCCAA
>JBAWWR010000048.1:0-18396 GCA_037146675.1 Verrucomicrobiota bacterium
GGAAGTTGACTGCGCGTTGTACTCGTTCTCGTGAATTCATAGTTGGCTCCTCGCGACGAATGACTTGTCACTACACAACTGACCAATGAGAGTCAAGACTTCGACCATCAAGACGCGGCGGCTGCCAGCTGAAATACCTCGGCCCATGCCGCGCGCAGCGATAGTTAAGACAGCGTCATCATGATTATAGGCAAGCCGGGATGCGTGGCTTTGATGGTGACGGCGAGGTCCGACCTGACGCAGAAAAGAAAATGGAGCGAGCGAAGGGATTTGAACCCTCGACATTCACGTTGGCAACGTGACGCTCTACCAGACTGAGCTACGCTCGCTTCCGTTGTCGGTGAAGATAACAAATCTGCCGGCCAGTGCAAGTTTCATTTTTGTTGCGCCGGTAGGTGGCTTCATTGTTAAGTGCCGGTATGAAACGTATCGCTTGGTTGTTGGCGCTCTGGTTGGTTGGCAGTGGGTTGGTGCTGGCTGACTCGAATGGTTTGGAAAGTATCTTTGACGGTACCGGCGATGTGTGGAAACTGGAAGTGGATAATTTTCTGGTGCGCTATCGTAGTTTTGGATTTCATTGGGTGGCAGTGAATAATCACGATGCCGCCTCCACTACGCGCCCGGCGTTGACCTTTGCTGGGCTGCCGGTGCTGGAAACGATTGCGCGCTTTGAACAGAACGCGCTCAAGGAGTTGACCGCTTCACTCTACAACCGGGGCGATGCTGGCGACTTGAGCGAAGCCGAGTTTCAGAAGTTTATCGAGCGCGTGGACACGAATTTGACGACGTGGGCCGGTACCAAGGGGACGCTGTTTAAAGATCAGGAACGCACTGTGTCCATCACGTTGCATCGCAAGTCGTGGATTAAAGGGCTGCACCGTCTGGATTTGGTCTGGAGTTACTCCGAAAAGAGTCGGCGCCAAGGCGTCGCGGAACCGCGGCCAGAATTTGTGCGGCTGATTATCACGGCTTTCGACCCGGCGCACGATCCGCGGAATTATGTGACTGCCGCCACCGCGCCCAGCCAGACTAAATATATTTCGCCAGCTGAATTACGAGCCCGGGTCAAGCGCACTGCCAATGGCGATGTTGTGATTGCCGGCGTGCCGATGGTGGATCAAGGTAAGAAAGGTTATTGCGCCGCTGCCGTGGCGGAACGGTTGCTAAGATATTACGGCCGCACTCTTGACCAGCACGAAATCGCCCAGCTCGCCAACACCACCGCCGGTGCCGGCACCAAACCGGAGCAGATGGTCGCTGCGTTTCGTCGCATCAGCACTGAGACGCGAATGGACGTGGGCGTGCTGCACGAGTTTAATCTCCGCGAGTTTGAGCAACTTTTAAACGATTATAATCGCGCCGCAAAAAAAGCTCGGAAGCCAGAGGTCAACTTAATACTCAGGCAAGGGGACCCGCTCATGGTGTATCACGAGATGGACTTGGGCTTGTTAAAAGAAGCACGCCTCAAGCGCGATGCCCAGATGACTGAGTTTAAGGCCACCATTACCAAGAACGTCAACAATGGCGTGCCGTTGTCGTGGGGTTGTGTCGTCGGTCTCGCCAAGGAGCAGCCGGTGGTGAGCGGTTTCGGAGGGCATTTTCGTCTGATTATCGGCTACAACGACCGGACGCAGGAGGTTCTGTACACTGACACGTGGGGCGCCGGTCACGAGTTGAAGCGTCTGGCGCTGACGGATGCATGGATGATTACACTCGGCCTGTACAATATGCAGCCGAGCGACCTGCGTTTTTAGAATAATTAAAGTGCGGGCGGAGGGACTCGAACCCACACGGATTTCTCCACAGGCTCCTAAGACCTGCGCGTCTGCCAATTCCGCCACGCCCGCAATGCCGACATTCTGCCGTAATTGCCGCGCAGATGCAAATCCTCTTACCAGTTTATTACGGCCGAACCGTAACCGGGTCGCCGATGTTCAGCAGATCGTACAGCTGCTCGATGTGCGGGACCGACATGGCAATACAGCCGTGCGTCCATGTGACATTGGGGCACGGGCCGTGCAAACCTACCTCGCCGCCCAATGCAGTTTTCCAAGGTGGACATTGCCGTCTGGCAATTGCCGAATGAATCGCGGCGGCTTCGGCGACGGTGATGAGGTGGTCGCGTTTGCCGCGTGTGGCATCTTCGGTGTTTGGATAGCTCAGGCCGAGAAATCGGTGGTAGCGACTGGCGGGGTTTTTATAGCAGATGTAAAACTCGCCTTCGGGTGTTGCTAGGTCGCCTTCACGGATTTTGTCGCTAGGATTTTGGCCGGTAACAACTGGAAAACTCAGCACGAGATTGTCGCCGGCATACACGGTCAGCATTCGATCGGATTTGCTGATGACGACGTGGTGGGCGCTCATGGCTTAAGGCCAACCGTCCGCAGCGCAGACTGGTTTGCTTGTAGCCAATCGGTGGCCGCCAGATGGACTTGAAGTACTGCCGAGGTGTCGGCGTCACCGGAATAAATAAGCGCATCCAACCGCACCTTGCCATCCGTCCAGAGGACCGAATTCCGGTGCTTGAGGTTCGCCAGCTTGCTGTTCAAATCGTCACTACCGGCGATGCCGCGCAGGCCAGTTAAACCGCTCTGTGGGGTTTTGGATTCTTCGCGTGTGCGGGTTTGCGGTTCGCCGTATAACTCAATGAGTTCCAGTTGGATTGTCTCGGTGGTGACTGGGCGCTCCCGCATTACTAGCGTTGTTTCCTTGAGTAAGCCGTCGTAAAAAAAGGCCGTGATCATTTCGATGTCGCCAATGTTGTGGCCGATGTAAATCTCCGGGCGCATCCCGCGCGTGTTCTGCAGCGTCAGCCCAAACCGATGCTCCATAATATCGCGGTGCGCCTCAAGGCGGACGTCGTTATATAATGTCAAGTCGCGTGCCGGCACCGCGTTGGTGCTGGACGCAGTGCCGTCCGTGTTGTGACTGACGTAGGGCGACCGGCGCTGAAGGCTATCCATGACGTCTGATATCCAAAACGGCGAGGTGAGTAAGAAAATCAAGAGCAAGCCGCCGGCATAAGCGGCGCTGCGCGGGATTGGTTCGAAAATTCGTTTGAAGCCGGCGCGTTCTTTTTTCTGTGCGTGTTTTTCTTCCCGGCCAAGCGCGCGGGGCTTGGTCAGCGGAATTAAGGCCATTATCCCGCAGTTGGGGCACGGCGCCTTCTTCAGTGGGCCAGTGGCTGGCACGCTCAGCCGAGCATCGCAATTTTGACAGCGCACTTCCATTGGCTGGCAATATACCGGCCTTCCAGTGGAAATCCATCCAAAAGTTTTATCGCGCCGCCGACCGGCTGTGGTAAGATAGCGAGCGGTATGTATCGTTTGGTTTTTCAACCACACACAACTGCGCGACCGCCGGTCGCCGGCACGGCGGAGCATTTGCTGATTGGCCGGGCGGCGAACTGCGGCTTGCAACTCACCGATGCCGGCGTGCGCGACCAGCATGCCGCCATTGAGCGGCGCGCCGACGGCTACTTCATCCGCGACCTGACGAATAGCAACGGCGTGCACGTCAACGGCCTCGCCATCACGACTCAGCGCTTGGCGACCGGCGACGAAGTCGGACTCGGCACGGTTCGGTTTGTTTTTGAAGTCATCCACGAACCGCCGCCGCACCGCCGCGCATTTGATCCGTGGCAATTTCTCGGCGCCGGTCTCGTGGCCGTGCTGGTGATTGGGCAATTGGCTTTGTTTGTGTGGATCTTTTTGCAACCGCATCCGCATCTTGCGCGAACTGATGTAATTCCGCGTCAATTACCAGTACCAGCCGCTGCGCCGGTTATCGCCGCCGCGCCGGCGTTGCCGCCGTTATCGCCGAGCCTTCCGACGATTGCCAGCGCGCCGGAGGTTTTGAGTCGGATGCTTAAAATTGTTCGTGTCGACCGGCTTGAAAATGCGACATTGCGCATCACCATTAAAGCGCAGGTGGGTGACCGGCAGCTCGATTCCAAAGCGGTTGCCGTCAGCGTGCAATGCGTTCCACCGTTGCCGGGCGGAATTCAATGGATCGCTATTCCGGTGGCGTGGGAGAATTTCAAAACCAAAGAATTATTGACGCGCTTACCGGAGGCGTGCCCCGGTTGTATTGTGCGCACATATTATCGGAATCAGCCACAGGACGCTGTGACCGTTCCATCCGCCCAACTCCCTTGAGGTCATTATGCCCGACAATCTAATTGGCCAAACGCTTGGAACTTACCGGATCGAAGCGCAAATCGGCAGCGGCCGGTGGGGCGCGATTTATCGAGCCACACAACAATCCATGAACCGCATCGTGGCGCTCCAGACCATGACCGGCGACGTGGCGCGGTTTCAGGAAGAAATGCAGGCCGCTGCGCAAATCTCCCACAGCAATATCGTGACGATGTACGAAGCCGGCAGCGCCGAAGGGGTCCATTTCTGCGCGATGGAATTGCTGAATGGCCCGCCGGTTGCTGAATTCCTGCTGGCTGGTGACCAGTTGGACGAGCATCGCTTGCTCCAGACGCTTGCCGGCGCGACGCGGGCGCTAAATTATCTTTGGCAGAAAAACATTCCGCACGCGCCGATCGAACTCGCCAACCTGCGCATTGACGCCGCCGGAATTACCAAGCTTGCCGACTTTTTGCCATTTGACCGCCCAGCAGTTGCCGTGCCGCAGGACGATATTCTGGCGCTGGGAACGCTCCTGTCAAAGCTGGGTCCGGTCGCCCACAAGCCGGTCCGCGATTTGCTCGATCGCCTGGTCGGCAAAGGCGGGCGCAAACCGTTTGCCACGCTCGGTGATCTCACGCAAGTTGCCGAGAGTCTCGACCGGCAGCTTTTTCCGCCGGTAACACCGCGCGCGGTGGTCGACCCGGCTCGCCGTAAACGCACCACGCTCGTCGGCATTCTCATCGCGGCGCTCCTCGGTTCGCTCTCGGCTGGCGCGTTGGTGTGGCGGATCCGCGAACAGAAGCGGCGTGTCGAGCCAGTGGCGCCGGCGCAACCGGTTGATTTCGGTACGATGGTAAATGTGCCGGGGGGCGAGTTCATTTATCAAGCCAACGGCAAAAAGAATTTGAAGGTCTTTTTCATTGACCGGTACGCCGTCACCATTGGCGACTATATCCAATTTCTTAATGCGCTGGCGGCTGGAACCAAACCGCATGAACATCCATTTGCGCCGGGCCACAAGGATCACAAGCCGGCCGGTTGGGTGAAAGTACTCGACGCAATTCAGCAGCATTCGCTGCTGGTTGTTGGCGAGCGGGAGTACTGGCTGACGTGGGACTCGCCGGTATTTGGTGTGGATTTTTACGATGCCGTTGCTTTCGCCGGATGGCGCGGCAAGCGGTTGCCGACAGAGGAGGAATGGGAAAAAGCCGCGCGCGGCACCGACGGACGGCAGTTTCCGTGGGGCAATGCGCCGTTGGCTAATGAACTGTTCACGCGTCTGACTCAAGTGTACGCCAATCCTGCTGACCGAAGTCCGGATGGTGTCGGCGGTATGGCGCGCGGTTTACGCGAGTGGACCGGCACGACATTGGATCGTTCGACCGCCGTGGTGCGTGGTGGGAGCCGGTTGGGGCCGCCGGTACCGGTCACGCATCGCGAGCCAAGCACGATTTGCGAAACCCGCGCCGACACAATCGGGTTTCGGTGCGCTGCCGATCGCGATGTAAAATGATGTTGGTTTCGATGTTTTGGTGGCGTCAACCGCCGTCTGGTGTTAGGGTTAGGCAAGCGAAAGGGGGACATTGATGGACATTCTGATTCATACTGATGGATTGACACTAACTGATTCTCTGTACACCGCGATTGAGGAGAAAATCGGGCGCGTCGAGCAGTCTGCGCCGCGCGCAGTACGGGCGCGTGTGCGGATTCGCAAGGTTAGTGCCCGCGCCGGCCAAGCGCAGTACGTTGTGCGCGTCTTGGTGGAAATCCCGGGAGCGGACTTGAGCGCGGAGCAAATCGGGCCGGAGGCAATGCTGGCATTGGATATTGCCGCCGATAAAATCGAGCGCCGCCTACGCAAACGCAAGACCGAACGGTTGGCACGACGGAATCGCGACAGCGCTCGCGCTCGCGAAAAAGCTTGATGCGGATCCGGCAGCTCATCCTCGATTGGTCCGGAACGCTGGTGGATGATTTGCCGCCGGTGTTTGCAACTACGAACCATGTGTTCGCGACGTTTGGCTTGGCGGCATTGACGTTGGCGGAGTTTCGGCAGGAATTTTGTTTGCCGGTTCAGAAATTTTACGCCGCCCGATTGCCGGGGATTCCGCAGGTCGAATTGGAACGCGTCTTTCTAAAGCAGTATCACACCGTGCTGGGCGAAATCACGGTCTTGCCGCATACGCCGGCTTTTCTGGAGTATTGCCGGCTCGCGGGGTTAGGCGTCTACATTGCCAGCTCGGTGGATCCGGTTACCTATGAACGGCAAATGCACCGGTTCGGCATCGACCGGTATATCACGCGACCGTATGTTGGCATTGTTGATAAGACGCAAGCGATTCACGAGATTTTGAATGAAAACCAGTTACGGCGGGAAGAAACGGTGTTTGTCGGTGACATGGAACACGATATTGCGGCCGGCAAGGCTGGCGGCGTCTGGACGTGTGCGGTCTTGACCGGCTACAACCATTTTGACACACTCCGTGCTGCGCAACCGGATTGGATTTGCGCACACCTTGGGGAATTGCAGGAGCGACTTGCGCATGGATAAGATCATCATCAGCGATTTGGAAGTGCCGACCCACATCGGCACGACGGCAGCCGAACGCGAACATCCGCAACGGTTGCTGGTTTCGCTCGTGTTGGAGCGCGACCTAGGCGAGGCCGGACGAACAGACATGGAATCCGCCACGACCGGCTACGATGTGGTCATTGATTTGGTGAGGAAGTTGCTGACGCAACGTCCGCGCAAGTTAATCGAGGCGGTGGCTGGTGAGATTGCTGAACTGATTTTATCGCGCCGGCTGGCGGTGGCGGTGACCGTCGAGGTCAAGAAGTTCAGCATGCCCGGTACGCGGTACGTGGCAGTTGAAATCCGTCGGACGCAATAATTGGAGAATGGATAATGAATCGATCAAGACGTGGCGCAAAGCTGTTAGTCGTGACTGTGCTGACTAAGGCGTTTTTCACTTTTCTGCCAATTGGTTTGGCTGATAATCAGCCGGGGACATTTGTCGTAACGCAGGATCAGGCGCCGCTGACTTTCTACCAAGATGGCAAGCTTACCGGCGTCGAGTCGTTGGCCAAGGGAACATCCATTAACGCCGAAAGCATTTCGGCAGACATGGTGTTGACAACTTACAAGGGCAAGGCGGCTTACATTCAGCTGAAGTTTCTGACCGCCCAGGAGTCGGTCTTGGTCGTTGCCACAGATAATAGTGAGATTTTCTACTATAATGATGCTGGGCCGACCGGTCTCGAGCGTTTACCGAGAGGCACGCAGATTATTGTTGAGAAGCGTTCTCTAGAGCAAGTGTTCACCACGTACAGAGGGAAGCCTGCTTATATCAAGAGCCAGTCCTTGATAACGTTGCAGGAGTTTACCCGCGCGGTAGATAAAGAAGCGGCCACTGCGCGGGAGAAAGTCGAGAAGGTGTTGACCGACGCGCGGGAGAAGACCGAGAAGGTATTAGCCGAGAAAATGGATCGCGATATTAAGCAGCTGCGAACGCGAGTATTGAATCCCAAAAACAGCAGTGCTGTTGGATATTATGATCAAATCATCAACAATGAGTTCCGCCAGTTTCTCGCGAACTATCCCAGTTCGTTGTACGAAGCGGAAGTAAACGACCAAATGAAAGAGTGGCAAGCTGAACGTGACCGCGTGGCGTCTAGTCTAGTTAAGTACGATGGTGAATGGGTGACCAAGGCACATTTCGATAAGTATTATCGATGGGATCAAGTTTTTGCGCTTTACCGGGAGGGCGACCGTTTTGTTTCTCAAACCAACTGGTCTGCTGCGGTTCAAAAATTCGATGCCGTGCTGGCTCTTAATCCGGGTGGAGGCACTGAATTTGCTACGAAACGGCAGTTAGTTCTGTCGTTGACCAAGTGGTTAGTTGTGCTGACGCGCGACCTGCAAATCAGTTCAGACAGGACTGGCAATGCGCGGAATGCATTTCAACAAGCTCAAGACGCATTCAAGAAGGCGCAGGCTAATCTCAAAAAACCAGCACAGGTGTCGCGCCCAAGTTTTGCCGGTGTCCATGCTGGTACTTCCGCTGCAGCCATGCGCACATATGATCCCTTCAATTCCTCACAGGTCGAGTTGGACTCAGCTAAAACCAAACTGGAGATCGCTCAATCTGAATTAGATTCTGCCAAATCGTACAATGACAAAATCAAGAACACGATTGATCAGGCGAGGAAGCGTTTGGACCGTGATGACTTGAAGGTGGTTCGTCCTGAAAAGGCTGCCGGAGAGAAAGCGCCGGCTGCTTAAGTGCGGTTGTCCTCTAACTAATTACGTCGGAATCATGCCAGTCTGCCGCGCGTAGTTGAAAACTCCGCCAGCATCAATAACTGGTTTGGCGTCGCCGAGTGGTTTAGTGGAAATCAACCTGCCGGTTTTGACGAGTTTGAGCGTGCTTTTGTCTAAGTCAACTTCCACTTCGTCGCCGGTTTTTATGAGATCGCACAGCCGCTGGTCGCATTCGACCGGATAAAGCTCGCCGGTCGCTACGCAATTGCGGAAGAAAATTCGCGCAAAACCTTCCGCTACCACCGCCGCGCAACCCGCCGCCCCAAGCGCAACAGGTGCGTGTTCGCGCGAGCTGCCACAGCCGAAGTTCCGTCCGGCAATAATGATTGGATACGCCGACTGAGTTTGTGCGTCTGCAACATACCGGACCGGATAATGATCCTTCGGCAGACCGCACATGGCGTAGTTGCCGAGTTTCGCGTATTCCGCCGGAATGGTTGGCACCAGCGTGAGGTATTGCGCCGGGATAATCTGATCGGTGTCAATGTTGTCCCGCACCACAAAGGCCGGGCCACAAATTAGATTGCTCATGCCGGTAGACTATGCAAAAAACGGCGCTGACGCAACAGAACTTAACACGACCGGTCAAAGTGATTGACGTGGCTGCGTTCCGTAGATATGTTTCGTGTGAACAATTTGGAGGATAAAGCTCATGGCTGACGAGAACCAAGTTAATGATGATTTTCAAGACGAGTCAAAACGGGATACCGTTCGCATCAATCTTCCTCAAGGTGGCGGCGGTAAGTCGCCGCTGACGCCGACACCAACGGTGCGGTTGAAACCAGTCGGTGCGGCTAATGTGGCGCCGTCAACGATTGATACTCGGAAAGCCACCGCCGCAATTGCTCCGGCGGCTGCACCAACTCAAACGAAAAAAGACACGACAGCAGTCGCTATTGCTCCGGTCACGCCAGTGGCGGCACAACCGAAAAAAGAAACTTCCCACGTTCAAATTCCGGCCGCCAAGCCAACGGTGCCAGAAATGCCGCGTCCTACCGTTAAACTCAAGCGCGAGGAACCGCCGGTCCCAGCTGCACCAACTGTCGTAACGGAAGCTGACGCATCGTCAGAGCCAGTCGAAGTTGGTTCAGCAATCGGCGGACTCGATCTTGGTTTGGCATTGGCCGCAATGGTGGTCGCCTTGGTAGTCGCCGGTTACGTATTTTCGTTGAGCCGCGGTTAACCCCAACTTCCCGGAGAACAATTATGGCTAGCCCGAATATTGTGACGTTGAATGCCGGCAACTTCGATCAGGAAGTCACCAAATCAACTGTGCCTGTGTTGGTGGATTTCTGGGCCGAATGGTGCGGTCCATGCAAGATGATCGCGCCGGTGTTGGACGAACTCGCTGACGAAAAAGTCGGCAAGCTCAAAGTCGCCAAAATCAATGTGGACGACAGTCAGGACTTGGCACAAAAATTTAGCATTCGCTCGATTCCGACACTGCTGATTTTCAAAGGCGGTGTCGTCAAAGAGCAGATCATGGGCATGACCGGCAAGAAAGACTTAGAGAAAAAACTCGCCGCCTATCTCGGATAACGCGCGGTCGCTCAGCGCAGTGCTTTTTTCTGCGCGACGATTAGTTTCTCGATTCCTTTTTCGCCGAGCTGTAGTAGTTCGTTCAGTTGTTCCTTGGTGAACGGCGCTTCTTCGCCAGTACCTTGCACTTCCACAAACTGGCCGGCATCGGTCATTACTACGTTCATATCCACCGCCGCTTTGACGTCCTCCGAATAACATAAGTCCAGCAACGGCACGCCGTCCACAACGCCGACGCTAATTGCCGCCACTGCTGCGCGCAGCGGATCCGCTTCAATCCTACCTTCGGTTAGTAGCTTTCGCATGGCCAACGCCACAGCGACGTACGCGCCGGTAATCGCTGCCGTTCGCGTTCCGCCGTCGGCTTCGAGCACGTCACAGTCAATCCAAATGGTGCGTTCGCCGAGTTTCTCCATATCAAGCACGGCGCGCAAGGAACGCCCGATGAGGCGTTGGATTTCCTGGGTCCGACCTTCGATCTTGCCGCGGCTGATTTCCCGGGCTTTGCGCGGTTTGGTGCAGTACGGCAACATCGAATACTCTGCCGTGATCCAGCCGCCGGAGACACCCTGCTTGCGCATCCACGGTGGCACGCCGTCCTCGATGGACGCGGCGCAGATAACGCGCGTCTTGCCCATTTCGATAAGCACCGAGCCGGCCGGTGTCGCGACGAAGTCGGTTTGAATGGTGAGTGGACGAAGTTGATCTAGGCGGCGACCGTCAATGCGTTTCATACTGGCAGGATGACCGTAGGGCGCCTCGCTGGCAAGAGTTTTTCCAAACGCGGCAAACATTCTGACGGTAAAGCTCTCTGAATGACAATCTGTCGTGAAATAGCCGTTAACTTGACAGCCTGTCTCAATTAACGGCGTAACTTGGCGCCCGGTTAGCCGTTCGGTAAGATTTAGATTTGCTTAGTATCCAAAGTGTTACGACTGATGAACGCTATTGCTGAAATAGTTGGCAAGGGTGTTGCTATGTATAGCGGTGGCAATGACTACTAAACAATCTACTCCGCAAATCATAACGGCGTCGCAGCCACTTGAACCGATTTTCCGTCCGAAATCAGTTGCCGTCGTTGGCGCTTCCAACCGGCAAGGCAGTGTTGGTAATGCCATTTTTCGTAATATTTTGTTCGGCGGTTACGGTGGGACGCTTTACCCAGTCAATCCGAAAGCTGGTTCGATCTGTGGTGTTCACGCCTACGCGTCAATCACGGAGATCCCGTATCAAGTCGATCAGGCGGTCATTATTGTTCCACCAGTCAGTGTGTTGGAAGTTTTGGAGGAGTGTGGCAAAAAAGGCGTAAAAGGCGTTGTCGTTGTTTCCGCCGGGTTTAAGGAAGTTGGTCCGGAAGGTCTCGCGCTGGAGGAAAAGGCCGTCGAGATTGTGCGCCGGTACAATATGCCGATGGTCGGTCCGAATTGCCTCGGCGTGATCACGACCGACACCGACATCATGCTCAACGCCAGCTTTGCTCGGTGTATGCCGAAGAAAGGCAACATCGCGTTCGTCTCGCAAAGCGGCGCGCTCTGCGCCGGCATCCTTGACTACGCGCGCGGTCGCGATATCGGCTTCTCGAAATTTATCAGTTTTGGCAACAAAGCCGATGTCACCGAGCTTGATTTGCTCCGGTACCTCGCGCAAGACGAAACCACCGATGTGATTTTGATGTACCTCGAAACGCTGGTGGACGGGCGCAGGTTTATCGAACTCGCGCGCGAAGTTACCGGCGAGCAGAAACACCGCAAGCCAATCCTAGCGATTAAGTCCGGGCGGACTTCGCAAGGCGCCGCCGCGGCCCGCAGTCATACCGGCGCATTGGCCGGTAGCGATGCGGTATATGACGCAATTTTCGCGCAGGCCGGAATCCTGCGCGTAGAGACAGTAGAAGAACTTTTCGATCTCGCGGTCGGGTTCTCACGCCAACCATTGCCATCAGGCAATCGCTTCGCCATCGTCACCAATGCGGGTGGACCCGGCATCATGGCCACCGATGCCGCCATCCGGCATGGACTCGAGCTCGCCAAACTGCGACCAGAGACACTCGAGTCCTTAAAGGCAAAGCTACCCCCGACCGCGAATTTTCACAACCCGGTAGATGTCATCGGCGACGCCACGAGCGAACGCTACACCGCCGCGATGACCGCTGTGCTCGCCGACCCAGCCGTTGAAGGCGTGGTGGTGTTGTTAACGCCGCAATCCATGACCGATATTGAGGCCATTGCCAAGACTATCGGCGAAGTTTCACCCGGCTCCGGCAAGCCGGTGCTCGCATCGTTCCTAGGGCACGTGGATGTCTCGGCCGGGATTAAAATTTTGGAAGAACACGGCATCCCGAATTACCAGTTTCCGGAAAACGCAGCACGTTCGCTGGCGTCAATGGCCAAGTATACGCAGTGGGTTATGCGCCCACGGACTGAGGAGCGTAAATTCAAGGTGGATGCGAGTAAGGTGAAAGATATTTTCGCCAAGGTTCGTGCTGAAAAGCGGACATTCTTACCGGAGGTGGAGTCGTTGGCAGTGCTCGAAGCATACGGATTCCCCACGCTGAAGCACGGACTAGCCAAGACGGCGGATGAGGCCGTTGCGTTGTTGAAGAAAATCGGCGCGCCGGTTGTTTTAAAAATTGTGTCGCCGGATGTCGTTCACAAAGTGGACGTCGACGGCGTGTTGTTGAATATTTCCACAGTCGAGGAGGCCCGTGCTGGGTTTGAAAAAATCACAAACGGGGTGAAACAAAAGCTACCTAGTGCGCGGCTCCTCGGCGTGGAAGTGGTTCAGATGGCAGCGAAAGGTGTCGAGGTGATTCTCGGTATCAGCAAAGATCCGGTCTTCGGACATATCGTGATGTTTGGGCTCGGCGGCACGTTCGTCGAAGTGCTCAAAGATGTGAGTTTTCGTCTCGTGCCGATTCGGGAGCTTGGCGCGCAGAACATGATTAAGTCTATCCGCGCGGCTAAGGTTTTTGAAGGTTTCCGCGGTCAACCACCGGCAGACACTGAGATCATGGCGGAATGTCTGGAGCGTCTCTCGCAGTTGGTAATCGACTTTCCTGAGATTGCCGAACTCGACATCAATCCACTCATCGTCCACGCGCAGGGGAAGGGTGCCCATGTGGCTGACGTCCGAATTGTCCTTGCGCCGAATGGGACGGCCTAGCCGTGCGCAATGAACACCGCGCCTCCAATTGAGTCAATGGTCAGCGCGGGTGACGCGCGGAAAATTACGATCGCGCAGGTGCTGGTGTATGAGTTGCGGGTGCGGGATGCGATGAGTCGTCCGCCAATCACCGCGTTGCCGACTGATTCGTTACGCACACTGCAACAGCTGATGAAGCAGCATAAGATTTCCGGTGTTCCAATTCAACTCGGCACCAAGCTGCTCGGCATTGTCACCATTGAAGACATTATTACTGCGCTCGATCAAGGGCACATTGACGATTCGGCTGAGAAACGGATGGCGCACGGCGTCATCACCATTCGTGATCATTTTTCACTTGTGCGTGCCGTTGCGGAATTTGAGCGGCATGGCTTCGGACGGTTTCCGGTGGTGGACAGTGCCGATCGACTGGTGGGGGTGTTAACGCGCGGTGACATTACCAATTGTCTTATGCACCAGTTGGAAAAACGTGCTGAAGAAGCGATTGCATTTGAGACGGCGGCGTTGGCCTCGCGGGCCGGTGACGACTTAGCGCGACGGATTGTCATCCGGGCGCCGGTACGGACCGGCGACTACGATGGGGCCGGTAAGGTTTCGCAACGGCTCCGACAAGTTCTCCGCGAGCGCGGCATTGACCCAGATGTTCGCCGGCGCGCGGCAATTGTCGCGTACGAAGCCGAAACCAATATTATAATTCACTCACTCGGCGGCGAGATTACCGTGGCGGTTGATCCCGAAAAAGTTGTGATTGATGCAATGGATGTCGGTCCCGGCATTGAGGATGTTACTCAAGCGATGCAGGAAGGTTGGTCCACGGCTGGGCGGTTGCCACGCGAATTAGGCTTCGGTGCCGGCATGGGCTTGCCAAACATGAAGAAATGCTCCGACGTGTTTGAGATCAAGTCCGGCAACGGTCAGAAGACATTTGTCCATTCGGAAGTTTTTTTGCGAAAGGCTACCGGCGCATTATGAAATCCGAAATTAATACTAAACTGTCAGATATGTTGCCGGTAATCCAAGCAACGCCGCTGACTAACACTGTCGAAGCGAATGTGCGGGGGTGTTACATTTCGGATTTGCTCAGCGACGTGCTCGCGCATGCTCAGCCAGGAATGTTGTGGGCGACCGTTCAAGTGCATCGGAATGTCGTTTCGGTGGCTGCCACCAAGGACATTCCGGCGGTGTTATTCACCTGCGGACGGAAGCCCGACGCCAGTGTGATTGCCGAGGCAGAAGAAGAAGGTATTGCGTTGCTGGTCACACCGTTGACCACTTATGAAGCTGCCGGCAAGCTTTGGATGGCCGGTATTCACGAATGAGGAAATCATGAGCCAAGCCCAACAACAGATTGCTCCCAACCTGCCGCATCACCCGAGCGGTGATCAACGATTTTCCCAGCTCGACCAGACGATGGCGCATTACAATTACGAGCCGACGGCTTTGATTCAAATTCTGCACGCCGCGCAGCATACCTTTGGCTACCTCGCGCAGGATGTGCTCCGGTACATTGCGACGGCGATGAAGTTGCCGCTCGCCCACGTCTACGGCGTAACGACATTCTACAATTTCTTTTCCATCGTGCCGCGCGGCAAATACCAAATCATGGTTTGCACCGGCACGACTTGTCACGTTCGTGGTGCATCGACTGTGGTGGAGCGACTTGGACAACAGCTTGGCGTAAAGGAAGGCGAGACGACGAAGGATGGTTTGTTCAGCTTGCACACGGCGCGGTGTATCGGTGCGTGCGCCCTGGCGCCGGCAATCACGGTTGGTGAGGATGTTTACGGCAAGCTCTCGCCGGATAAGATTCCGAAATTCTGTCAGAAAGATTTGAAGAAGTATGCTTGAGGAATTGTCATTGCACGCGTTGGACATCGCGATGAATTCGCTCGCTGCCGGTGCGCAGCGGGTGGAGATCGCCGTGGTGGAAAGCCAGCGGCATAATTTTCTCATTCTACGTGTCCGGGATAATGGGCGCGGAATGGACGCAGAAACATTGACACGCGTGCTGAACCAGCGGACGACCGGTAAACAAAGTCGAAAGAAGAATATTGGCCTCGGATTGGCGATGTTGCGGCAGACTTGCGAGATGTGTGACGGACATTTTCATGTGCGCTCGACACCGGAGCAGGGCACATCCGTGACGGCATCAATGCGACTCAGTCATATTGACCGGCCACCATTGGGCGATTTGAATTCTACAATCTTATCGCTCTGTGCGGCGAACGACGGCGTAGATATTCGGCTGAAGTTCCGGACCGATCAGGAAACATTTAATTTTAGCTCACAAGAAGGGAAACCACATGAACCTCGAAGAACTCAAGAAACTGAAAGAAAAAGCCCAACGACAAGTCGCGCTGCGTGAAGGCAATAAGAAGTACCGCGTTGTGTTCAGCATGGGTACGTCTGGCATTGCCGCCGGCGCGCGCGAAATTATGACGACGATGCTCGACGAAATCGATAAGCGTGGAATCGATGACGTTGAAGTCGCCGTGACCGGCGAGATCGGCTTGGTTGATGCCGAACCGATGATTCGCATCGAGGAGGCCAACGGCGAGAAAGTGACCTACGCGAGAGTCAACGCCGATGGCGCACGCAAGATTGTTACCGAACACCTTGAGAAAGGCAAAGTTGTGGAAGGTCTCGCGGTTGGTAAGGTGAAAGAATGAAACGCACGCACGTTCTCGTATGCACCGGTACCGGTTGCACGAGTTGTGGCAGCTTTCAGACTCGCGATGCTTTGCTGGCGGAGCTGAAAAAGCGTGCCCTGACCGGTGAGATTGAGGTTGTTGAGACCGGTTGCATGGGCCGGTGCGACCTTGGACCGGTGGCGTTGGTGCATCCTGAAGGCACATTTTACAAAAGCGTCGTAGCTGCCGATGTTCCGAAGTTGGTGGAAGAGCATTTCTTGAAAGGTCGGCCCTACGAGAAATTGCTCCCGACTGATCCACAGACGCAGCACGTTATTCAGACGCAAGCCGATTTCACGTTTTTCAACCGGCAACTCCGCATCGTTCGTGACAACTGTGGTGTCATCGATCCGGAGAAAATCGAAGAATATATCGCTCGCGATGGTTATCTTGCGCTCGGCAAAGTCCTCACCGAGATGAAGCCGGAGGAAGTTATTGAGGAAATTAAAGCCAGCGGTTTACGTGGTCGCGGTGGTGCTGGTTTTCCGACCAGTCGCAAATGGGAATTGATGCGCCAAGCGCCGGTCAGTCCGAAGTACGTCGTCTGCAATGCCGACGAAGGCGATCCCGGCGCGTTCATGAATCGGTCTGTTCTTGAGGGCGACCCGCACAGCGTTATTGAAGGCATGGCCATTGGTGCGTATGCGATGGGTGCGAATCGCGGTTTTATTTACATCCGCGCCGAATACGGCCTCGCCGTCAAGCGGCTCCACATCGCCATTGAGCAGGCTTACAAGGCTGAACTACTTGGCAAGAATCTTTTTGGTGCCGGCTTCGATTTTGACCTCGAAGTTCGTATCGGTGCCGGCGCGTTTGTTTGCGGTGAAGAAACGGCGCTGATGCGCTCCGTTGAAGGTCGTCGCGGCCAGCCGCAACCCCGTCCGCCGTTCCCGGCGCAACGCGGGCTGTGGGGCAAGCCGACGAATATTAATAATGTGGAAACCTGGGCGACGATTCGCCCGCTTATCCTCAAAGGCGCGAAGTGGTTTGCCTCTATCGGCACGGAGAGGACGAAGGGCACGAAAGTTTTCTGTCTCGCCGGCAAGATTAACAACACCGGCGTGGCGGAGTTGCCATTTGGAACGACGTTACGTGAAATGATTTTCGAAGTCGGTGGCGGCGTGCCGAATGGGAAGAAATTCAAGGCCGTGCAAACCGGCGGACCGTCGGGCGGCGTGATACCGGAACAGTTTCTCGACACACCGGTTGAATATGAGACGTTGCAGAAGCTCGGCTCGATCATGGGATCCGGCGGCATGGTCGTCGTGGACGAAGATTCGTGCATGGTGGATTTCGCGCGGTTTTTCATGGAATTCTGCTGCGACGAATCGTGCGGCAAGTGCCCACCGTGCCGGGTCGGCACACGTCAAATGCTCAATATCCTCAATCGTATTTGTGCGGGTGACGGCGAACTTGACGACATCCAAAAGCTTGAAGACCTTGCTGCAATGGTGAAGGACACCAGTCTTTGCGGTCTTGGTCAGACTGCGCCGAACCCGGTGCTGACGACCTTGAAATACTTCCGGCACGAGTACGAAGCGCACATTACGGATAAATGTTGTCCAGCGCGGGTTTGCCGCGATTTGTTGAACTTCAAAATCGACGAGCCGCTTTGTAAGGGGTGTTCGCTTTGTGCGCGCGCCTGTCCGGTACAAACGATTGGTCGGATTGGCACGCTGAAGAAGTTTGAGATTCACGAAGAAAAATGTATTCACTGCGGCGCGTGCTTCGAGGTATGCCGGTTCGACGCTGTTAAAAAGACATCGCCCGGACAGCAGGCGGCCGAACTCGCAGTTGCAGGAGGGACGCACTGATGATTGCCCCCAAAGAAATTACAGTCACGATTGACGGCAAGAAATGCGTTGGGACACAAGGCCAGACGATTCTCGAAATCGCCAGCGCCAACGGCATCACGATTCCGACGTTATGCTTCATGAAAAAACTGTCCCCGTGGGGCGGGTGCCGGATGTGTATCGTTGAAATCGCCGGCAGTCCGAAGGCTGTGCCGTCGTGCGCTACGCCGGCTGCCGATGGTAGCACAGTCGTTACGAACAATGACCGGCTTCAGCACTTGCGAAAGTTGACACTTGAGTTGCTTTTCAGCGAGCGTAATCATGTCTGCCCGATTTGCCCAATGAACAAGGGCGATTGCGATCTTCAGCAGCAAGGCTACAAGTTTGGGATCGATGCGATCCGTTATCCGTATCTCTACCCGACTTTTCCGGTCGATCTTTCCGGAAAGTTCCTCGGAATCGACCACAATCGGTGCATTCTCTGCACGCGTTGCGTCCGCACCTGCGATGAAGTCGAAGGCGTTCACACACTCGACATCGGAAATCGTGGTGTCAAAAACCAGATTATCGTCGACCTCAACACGACATTCGGCAATTCCACAACGTGCACCAATTGTGGCGCGTGCGTTTCGGCGTGTCCGACCGGCGCGTTGTTCGACAAGAATGCCGCGTTCCACGGTCCGCTTACGAAGTGCCGGCAAGTCCGCACTACGTGCACTGAGTGCGCTGTCGGTTGCGGTTTAGTCGTCTAC
>JBAWWR010000049.1:0-18384 GCA_037146675.1 Verrucomicrobiota bacterium
TTTGGCGGGATGTGACACGGGAACTGGATAGCCCCGGTCAACCGCCGCGCCATCGGCACGAAGAAGCGGAGGCGGCACTCCCAGGTGACCGAACTTTTGGACGGAATTGAAGTGACCGCGTGAAAGTCCACGTATCGCGACGTACCCGTGATGGTAAAGCAATTGCAGCCGGCGGAGAACCGCCTGCTTGCTGCCGCCCACAAGAGCGGCAATCTGCCACGACCGCAAAAAGCGGTGTTGAAATACGCACCGGACAATCATCCGGTCACGTTCTGTCAACTGTATTGGGACAATCTCAGATGTGCGTTGGAAACGCGGGTTCCGCAGGTGGGACATTGCTCAATTGTAGCACGCCAGCAAGACGATAATTAGTGAATGCTCGTGATTCATATGGCGAACATGCCGGTTGTTGCCAACAGGTTGCGATGCCGCTAGTATGCGCCCTGTAAATTCGACTAATGTGGATGATGTGAGCGCGATAACGTTTCCAATTGGGCAGCGATTAAGTTTGCCCGGGCATTTTCAAGAGCTTGTTACGCTTGAGGCGGTCCGACATATTGGCGTGGGTTATGAATGCCGCGTTCGGTTGCCGGATGGGACACCGGACGAGACGATACTTTCCGAGCAGGAAGCACAACAATTTCTCCAACAGTCACCGGTCAGCACATCGAGTTCAGCCCCAGTCAGTGCCGAGCATGTTCGACTGCTGATCGAATCAGCCCGGATTCGCTTGGCATATGCGCATGACCGTCATTTTGCGGTAAGCTTGTCGGGCATCCGGACGCTACCGCACCAGATCGAGGCAGTTTACATGCGGATGTTGCCGCAACCGCGATTGCGATTTCTACTCGCCGACGACCCAGGTGCTGGCAAAACAATCATGGCTGGATTGTTGATCAAAGAGATGAAATTACGCGAAGCAATTGACCGGGTATTGATTCTTTGTCCCGCGCCATTGACGATCCAGTGGCAGGATGAGTTGCAGCGGTGGTTTGGCGAAACATTCGACATTATTTACTCGGCGGTCGATCAACAACAACTCACAAACCCCTGGCAGCGGAACTCGCAAGTAATCGCTTCCCTCGATTACGCCAAGCAGGACTCGGTGCGCGAACGCGTCTGGCAGCAGAAATGGGACTTGGTCATCATCGACGAAGCCCACAAGTGCAGCGCATATACGAAAAAGTCCACCACACGGGGTGACGAGGCCGAGAAAACCAAGCGGTATCAACTGGCTGAGCAACTCACGGCTCAAGCAGATCACGTCCTCCTGATGACGGCCACACCACATCACGGCGACGACGACCGCTTTGCTCACTTTGTCCGCCTACTCGACCCCGACCTGTTTCCCGAGCCGCATCGAATGGCTGCAAAAGCCGGGGAGATTCGGCGCGAAGTTCTGCAACTTGGACCGGATTGTCCGTGGGCGTTGCGGCGACTGAAGGAAGATCTGCGCGATGTGAACGGGCAGCGGTTATTCCCGGACCGTCACGCGCACAGCATCGCATTCAAGCTGAATGGCGAGGAATACGACCTCTACAAGACTGTCACCGCCTACATCAACGAGTTCCTGCCGCAAGCCAGCGGACGACGGAAAGCCAGTGTCGCGCTGGTGCGGACTGTTTTACAGCGACGTCTTGCCAGCTCCACGATGGCGATCCATGAATCGCTGAAACGCCGTCTGGAAAAACAGGGCAAACTGCTAGAAGAACTGGAGTCGCTGCCGCCATCCCAGCGGGCCAAACGTCTCGCGCAGCTTCAAGGCCGCCTTGTGAATGACGCCGAACAGGACGAGGATGATCTCGAAGATTCAGAGCGCGACCAACTGGCGGACGAGTACACCACGGCCGCTGAACTTGACCAGTTGCGCAGCGAGATTGCCGCGCTCAAGGAACTCGTGGGCCAAGCCTGCCGGGTGCGCGATCAAGCCGACCAAGGTGGCGACTCCAAATTGACGGCGCTGCGCGAGTGTCTGACGCGCTCCGAATTCAGTGAGTTGCAGGATGCCCGTGGCCGGTTGCTCATCTTCACCGAGCACCGCGACACACTGAAACATCTCCGACTGCATCTTGAGAAGTGGGGTTTTACTGTCTGCGAAATCCACGGCGGAATGAATCCGCACGAACGGAAGCGCGCTCAGGACCAGTTCCGCACTGCCTGCCAGATTTGTGTGGCGACGGAAGCCGCCGGTGAAGGCATCAACCTCCAGTTTTGCCGCTTGATGATCAACTATGACCTGCCGTGGAATCCCACACGGCTGGAGCAACGTCTCGGGCGCATTCACCGGATTGGCCAGAAACGCGATGTTCATGCCTTCAATTTTGTTGCATTGGAGTCCGAAGATGGTCAGCCAGTGATCGAAGGACGGATCCTCCAGCGCCTGCTCGAAAAACTCGAACAAATGCGAGCAGTGTTAGCGGACCGCGTGTTTGATGTAATCGGAGAAGTCCTTACCCTCAACGAGATCGATCTCCCCGAAATGCTCCGGGAAGCCGCCAACGACCCACGCCGCTTGGAGGAGTACCTGGACAAGATCGCCCGCGTTGATCCGCAGATGTTGCTCCAGTACGAGAAGGCCACCGGCGTCGCACTCGCCCGCGCCAACGTGGATTTCTCATCCTTCCAGACAGCCAACGTCGAAGCAGAAGAATGTCGGCTGATGCCCAAGTACGTCGAGGACCAGTTCGAGAAAGCCTGCCGGGAACTTGGCCTGAAACTTGAACCCCGTGCCGATGGCCTGTGGCGGGTCGAACACGTCCTGGCCGATCTGCGGTCCGACCGGCTGGCGTCGGTAAACCGGTTGGGTAAAGCCGAGACGGCTTATCTCAAGCTGACATTTCGCAAAGCTGATCTGGAGAAACTGGAACACGGAAACGCCGAACTGGTCGGTCCTGGTCACCCGTTGTACGCCGCCGTGGACGAGCGGCTCAACGAGAAACTTTTATCCGCGCTCGGTGGCACTGGCGTCTTCGTGGATTGCAATACCGAAACACCGTATCGTCTGCATTTCTTTGAAGTGACCATTCGTGGTCAGAACTCCAAAGGCGAAACCCTCAACCTGTTTGCTGAAGTCGTGGCCGTCCGTGAGGATCTGTCCACTGATGCCCCCCAACGGTTTGAGGTGGTGGCCGCCGATTGTCTGCTGGACCTACCGTCGCATCCGAATCCACCGGTAACTCTGCCAGCGCTTGACATCAAACCCGTGGAAGATTTTCTGAAAGGCACACACCAGACCGAACGGCGGCAGGAGTGTCAGAAGGAGCGACAACACTTTGTTGAGGTCTGTCGCAAGTATTTAGGCGCATCTTTTGAGGCTCGGCAGCGCGTCGCTCAGGACCGCGTTATGGAACTACGCGCTCGGGAGGCAAACTCGCCGGACGTGACGCTGGCCAGGCAACGCGCTGAGAATGACCTCACCGACCTCCAGCGCAGCCACAAAGAACGCCTCAATGGCCTCGACCGGCTGGCCATTGCCCGACACGGCCCGGTGCGACATCTTGCCACGGCGTTGGTGGTACCGGTCAGCGAGACGGCGGATGCGGTGGCCATCGTGGGCGGCGGCATGGAAGAACTCGACCCCGCCACCAAGCGCAAGATCGAACTGGCGGCCGAAGATGTGGTCATCGCGTATGAAACCGGGCGCGGCTGGGAATGCACCAAGGTTGGCCACGAGAAAATCGGGTTCGACATCCGCAGCCAAGGCCCGTCCGACCCGCAGACCGGCTACCGTGATCCCATGACCGGCATTCGTCGCATCGAGGTCAAGGGACGCCAGCGCGGCCAGACCATCCGCCTCACGATCAACGAATGGAATAAGGCTCTGCAACTCGGTGACTCATATTGGCTGTACGTCATCTGGGATCCGTTGCAGAATCCCGATCCGATGCCGCTGATGATCCAGAACCCCGCCAAACATCTTGAACACGCTGCCAAGGCTGTCGTGGCTGCCCGGTATTACGACATCCCAGCAGGGGCGATCGAGGATGTAGTAAATAGTGCTAAAAAGCACTTGACTGATTTCAAATGAATGAGTAGGTATCAATTGGCACACGAATATCTACCACCTGAAGCAGATGTCGAGCAGGCTGAAAAAGTCAAACGCGCTTGCGACTGGGATAAAGTTCGGTTCGGTCAAAGTGCTAAACAGAATTTACTTCATGTCTGGAAGATCAGCGAAACGCAAATACGCAATGCCATTAGTGCACACATTGAGCAGAGGAGGAAGGTCTTCAAGAAATATGCCTCCGAATCCCCCGGAATTCTGCTACCAAATAATCTTCAAGCCAATGTTTCCATCTATGATGGCAAGGATGTTTACGTCGAGATGATCCTTACCGAGAAAATTTTCATTATTGTGAACGCCCACGAGCATATGACCATACGAAGGTTACCCCAATGAGTCAGCCTAAACCCAAAGAAAGTTTGCACGGCGAGAAGTGTCCAATCTGCGATCAGGGACATCTACAGTTAATCCGCTCGAACCATGAGGTGAGTCATCCAGACGAACCAGTGATGACAGTCCCTGATGTTTGGATTGAGCAGTGTGATCAGTGCAGTGAGCAGTTCTTTCCTTCAGAAACAATGCGGCATATCGAGGAGTTTATAGCTGAGCAGGCCGAGCAGCTCAGTTCTGATGAACTCGAACGAATTCGTGAAGCTTTGGGAGTCGATCAGACAGAGATGAGTGAAATTCTCGGGCTTGGCGAAAAAACGTTTCACCGCTGGGAAAAAGGCTCACAATATCCCAGTCGCTCGATGTGCTACTACATCCGTGTTCTTGCGCATTTTCCTGAGTCTTTCGAGTGGTTGCGAGAGAAGGGGTGGCGGCGTTCAAATCGAGTTGCAGCAGTTGTGGCCGCCTTGACTTATGCGGAGCAGTTCCCGGATTTAGCAGGTACACTCGGCAATCAACGTGGCCGCGTCACCACCGGCCGGCTGGGCCTAAATCCGGCCCGCGGTCTTAGCCGGGTTGCCTTCACATTAAAATGAAACCTTTTTGGATCACGTTCTACTCCTACAAAGGCGGCGTTGGTCGGTCGCTCGCCCTCGCGAACATCGCGGCTCTGCTGGTACGGCGCGGGCGCAAAGTTGTCCTGATCGACTTCGACCTCGAAGCGCCGGGTCTCGATAGCTTTGACGAATTTGCTTCGGTGGCGGGCAAGCCTGGTGTCGTCGAATACGTCACCGAGTTTCGACGTACACAAAAAGCACCCGCGCTGGAGAAGTACATCCACACTTGCGACATCTCCCCCCCATTGCCCGGTAAGCTGTGGATCATGCCGGCAGGAAGCAAGAATGAGACCTATAATCGCGATCGTGCCAGTATCGATTGGGCGCAATTGTACGAGAGCGGCGTGGGCGAACCATTTGTTGAGAACTGGAAAGCTGCCATTGCCCGCCATTGCCAACCAGATTACGTCTTGGTTGATTCTCGTACCGGCCTGACTGATGTCGGCGGGATCTGTACCTTGCACCTGCCTGATCTCTTGGTGATGGTTTTCGGCCTGAATGAACAGAATGTGAAAGGCATCGCTGCTGTGGCGAAGGCGATTCGCGAAGCCAACCCCGACCGAATCCCGCAAATCCACTACGTGGCCTCACCCGTGCCAAATCTTCCCTCCGAGACAAGTGGACTTCTGAAGATGAGACTGGATGCTGCGTGCAAAGAACTCGGCGTCGAAGTGAAGTCGCTCATCCGATACTACTCATCAGCGGCACTGCATGAAGAGTTGTTTGTCCTCAGAAAAGACCAACTCCCGACAACTCTTACACGCGATTACGAGGAATTACTCAACAGTCTTGTCAAATTTAACCGGCAAGGGCTGGATTTTTTAAGCGAACAAGTAGCTGAAGCCGTTTCGGCAAGTGACCCTATTAAGCTAGAAAGACTTGAATCAGTCTTGCATGCAGAATTCTCAGACCAGCCAGATGGCCTGTTTCTTATGTCGCGAATTAGGTTGGCCACCGGCGACCGGCCAGCAGCAGAAGCATTGGCTCAACAGGCTCTGCAAATTGACCCGGCACACGCATCGTCATTCTACTGGTTACTGACCTCCTACAAAAACACCAAGCAATTTGAGAGTTCTGTAACCATTTGTAATCAAGCGCTTACAGCATTGGACAGGCTTCCAAAAGAAAGAGTTTACGACCTGCATTTTAAGCGTGCCTGTTGCGCTATGGCAGCGAATCAACCCCAAGTGGCGTTAGAATCATTCACATACTGTTTCGAGGAAGTTACGGAGGAAAAAAGGGAAACAGCTCCATCCCAGCTTCTGATTGCTGCGTTTAACATTGCCGAGGCCAAGCGACGCGCCAGTGCGCCACTAACGCCTGAACTGTGGAATTACATTGTAAAGTTATTTGAAGACACCGGGGACGGCACAGATGTCCCTTTGCCAATTCGCGCCAACCGTCTGCAAGCGATGCATATTCCCTTAGCCATGGCTGGAAACATTGTAAAATCCCGCGAATGTCTCTCGAAAGCCCGCAATGCAGCCGAACTCGTTGGGAATATCGAGGATATTTTCGATGTGGCATCTTACTCAGAAGTAACAGTGCCGCAATTTTTGGCAATCTTGGCCGAAATGCTTGCCGCGCTTGACCGGGGAGAACTGTGGGACGGTACAAAACTGCCAACATCTTTTGCCAGCCCAGCGAAAGAGATCAGCGTGTGAGCGACAATCAAGACGATCTCCGGACTGTGTTAGCCCAAACGGCATGAGAATTTCCCTGCAAGATCCCGATCCGATGCCGCTAATGATCCAGAACCCGGCCAAACATCTTGAACACGCCGCCAAAGCGGTCGTGGCCGCACGGTATTACGACATTCCGGCGGAGGCGGTGGAAGGTGCATCCCACCGGCAACGATTGCCTACAAATGAGAGGAAGCTATGACGACACCACGCCGACAACCACATCAAATGTTGAAATCCGACCATCCAGAGGGCTCGATTGCATCCTACGACCTCTATCACAAGACCACCACGCTTCCGGACATCTCCAAGATCATGCGTCAGATGGCGCTATCTTACTCATCCGACAAAAACTTCAAAGCTGGATTTGAACCAAGCGCGGAGGATGAAGACAACTTCTACTACTGGAGTGGCATCCGTTACTTTTTGTACGAATACGAGGAACATCTGGCAAAAGGGCGCGACTCCAAAATGGCCTGGGAATACCTGGAGAAGTCTGATCCCCAGAAAACAATTGAACATGTCCTCCCGCAGAAACCCCAAGACAAGTATTGGCGGGATCGTTTTGACCGCGACGCTCGGAATATCTTCACGCATTCCGTTGGCAACCTGACTCTCACTTTCGACAACAGCGTTTACGGAAACAAGGCGTATCCCGATAAGTGCGGCGATCTAAAATCTGAAAAACCGTGTTACGCCACGTCGAGCCTGTTCCAGGAGAGGAAAATCGCCAAAGATTTCGATGACTGGAACGAACAAGCAATCCGCAAGCGGGCCAAGGAAATCAGAAATTGGGCGCTGGAACGCTGGCAAATTGAATCGGCTGACTTGCCAAAGGAGGAAATTGAACTCATTACTCCAGACGAAACTGAGGCTGACGACGAATGACCCAACGCACAAATAGGAATGACACCATGCGTAGCCCTCAACCTGTTTCATTGACTTCGTCTTACCGCGTTTCATTCCCTTGGTACATTAAAGCCTCATTCTGGATCGTTGGTGGGTTGGCGGCTTTTGTTCTGGTGTTCTTCGGCGCGGCGTTGAGGGGGCACCAACTGATCGACGTTGGAGGATTTGGGACACAGGGGGATTTCTTCGGTGGCCATATTGCTGCAATCGTCGGATGTATCACTCTTCTTGTAGTGGTGCTGACTGGATACAGCCAGTTGAACTATGAACGGCAGTTTCGATTGCGTGAGCATTTCCTGTCGGCAATCGGGGTCATCGGTCAATACGACATTGCCCATCCTGGTTGTGAGCAGGCCTTGAGGATGTTGGATTATTTTTCGCAAGTTGCCTTGGACCTCGAAGACACGGAATTACTGCTTATCCTCAACACTGTGATGACCAAGGAAATCAGAAAGAAGCTGGATGAAATAGACGCAGGCAAGCAGGAGATTTACGTCCACGCCCGAGAGGCTCGACATAAGATTCAAGAAGTACTCAAGGACTACAACATGCGTCGCAAAGGGCTTTTGTGAGCAACGACAAACGGCTCATCGAAGATTACCTACCCATCGTGGCGATCTCGGCGGAGGCTTCGCGCGAGAAATCGGTGCGGAAGGGGCACATCTCCACCTTGCACCTGTGGTGGGCGCGGCGGCCACTCGTGGCTTGCCGGGCGGCGGTGTATGGGGCGCTGGTGCCGGCGTCGCGGTTCGTCCCCAATGCCGGGAGCGACGAGAAAAAGAAATCGCTCGGACGGGCCAATGCGGCGAAGTTCGTTGAACGGTTGTGCAAGTATCCGGGCAACGCGGGAGTCATCGCTGAGGCACAGGGGCACATTTTGGAAGCGCACGCGGAGCGGTTGACCGAGGAGACCGGTAAGAAGGTCACGGTCGAGGACATTGTTGCCGGCAAAGCGCCCCGGCCGAAGGTGCTGGATATGTTTGCGGGGGGCGGGGCGATTCCGCTGGAGGCGTTGCGGCTGGGGTGCGAGGCGTATGCGCTCGACCTGAATCCCGTCGCCCACATCATCCAGCTTTGCACGCTGGTCTATCCGCAGAAATACGGCAAACCCGACCCGACCGCGCGCGGCATGACCGGCCCGAAGAACGCCAAGGGCGAGACCACCTGGGGTGGGCTGGCCGACGAAGTCCGCTACTGGGGCGAATGGGTGCTGAAGAAGGTCAAAGCCGAGATCGGCGATCTCTACCCGCTCATCCCCGATCCCGAGCACAAGGGCAAGAAACAGATTCTCCAAGCCGACTACCTCAAAGACCACGCCACCGATGACGTGCCACCGGGCTACCTGATGCCGGTCGCCTACCTCTGGACGCGCACCGTCATCTGCAAGAACCCCAATTGCAAAGCCACCGTCCCGCTGGTGAAACAGACATGGCTCTGCAAGAAAGACAAACGCTACATCGCACTGAAGATGATTGCACCTCGCGGAAAGAAACAGGTTCACTTCGAGGTCGTAGAGGCAGGCTCGGAGGCCGGACTCGGCTTCGATCCTACCGGCTTCTCAAAGGGCGGCAATGCCGCTTGCCCGTTCTGTGGCACGGTTGCCGACAGTGACCACGTAAAGGCCGAGGGTTTTGCGGAACGGTTAGACGAACAACTCATGGCGATTGTGTGTTCAAGACCAGGCCGACCAGGGCGAGTGTATATTTCGGCTGATTCGGTTTCCTCAGAGTTGCGTGCAGACGTGCAATGCAGGCGACGGCTTGAACTTTTGCTCAAAGATACCGGCCTCTCCGTGCCGACCGAGCCGATCATCAATGATGCCAAGGGTGCGCTTTTCATCGTGTTGTACGGCATCACAAAGTGGGGGCAAATATTCAATGACCGGCAACTCGTTTGCCTGCTGACCTTCATTAAAGCAATGCGTCTGGCTGAACAGCAGGCGAGAAGCCAGGGGTTTGCTGACGACCATATCAAGGCGGCCAATACCGTGGTCTCGCTGTTGATGAGTAAAATTGCCAACCGAAACTCGACGCAGAGCATGTGGCAAAACACAGCCGAAAAAATCGGACAGTCCTTCGGTAGGCAAACACTCGCTATGGTGTGGGATTTCGTTGAAAGTAATCCTCTGGGTGTTAGTTCAGGAAGTGCTTCGGAGGGTTTGGATGGAATCGTAGATGTGATGAGCCACTGTGCCTCCATCTCTGTCAGGGGGACGACTGTTCGTAGCTCCGCCACGTCGTTGCCGTGGGAAGAAGAAACCTTTGATGCTGTGATCACTGATCCGCCCTACTACGACAATGTTCCTTACGCAGATATTTCAGACTTCTTCTACGTTTGGTTGAAGCGTGCAGTCGGGCATCTCCATTCAGAGCATTTTGCCGCAGAAGGCACACCCAAGAAAGGTGAGGCCGTTGCCGACGCAACCCGTCACGGCGGAGACAAGGTTAAGGCCAAGCGTGCGTACGAGGATATGATGGCCAAGGCTTTTCAGGAGGCCGGTCGTGTTCTCAAACCAACTGGGGAGATGGCGGTCGTTTACGCACACAAGACTACGCTCGGATGGGCAACCTTGGTTGACGCGATGCGAAGAGCTGGATTTACGGTTACAGAAGCATGGCCCTTAGATACCGAAATGAAAGGGCGACTGCGCGGCATGGAGTCCGCCGCGTTGGCCTCCAGCATCTTCCTCGTAGCGCGGAAGCGGGAGGGGGCAGAGACGGGCAACTTCGAGGTGGTCAAACCGGAGTTGGAGCAGATCGTGCGGGAGCGGGTGGAGACGTTGTGGGACATGGGGATTTCGGGAGCGGACCTGGTGATTGCGTGCGTCGGGGCGGGGCTGCGGGCGTTCACCCGGTTTGCGCGGGTCGAGTACGCCAACGGCGAGGAAGTGCCCGCCGAACGGTTCTTAACGGAAGTGGAGACGGTCGTGCTGGAAACCATCCTGGCGCGGTTGTCAAAAGAGGTCGGCGGCAAGACCGGCCAGACCGGCCTCGCGGGCTTGGACCCGGCCACGCGGTTTTACGTGTTGTGGCGCTACACCTACGGCGCAGGGGAATTGGACGCCGGCGAGGCGATCATCTTCGCCAATGGCACGCACGTCGAGCTGGACGGCCACGCCGGTCTGGCCAGCGGATCTAACGCCGTGCTGGAGAAGATCAAGGCTAAGTACCGGCTGCTGGATTTCACTACTCGCGGCGACGACGAGAAATTGGGTGTACCCGGTGATGATGGCATTGGTCGCCCGGTGGTGGACATGCTGCATCGCTTGCTGTGGCTGCTGGAGCACAAACCGCCCAAGATTCCCGACTTCCTTGCCGACGCCAAGCCGAATCTCGAACAACTGAAGTTGGTTTGTCAGGCACTAGGCGGTCCTGCGCTGAAAGGCGGCGAGTTGAAGGACGTGTCCCCGACCGCTGAACAAAGCACCCTAGGCAAACTGCTGGCGAACTGGTCCGCCGTGATGGAAGGCCAGCAGGTGAAGACGGATAAGAAGGCTGGGCAGGAGCGATTGCTGTGAGGCAGGAAGTGGAAAGGTAAGCGAGATGGCATTGCTCAAGTTCCTTAACGGATTAGAAACCTCTCCGATGATGGACTTCTGGAAGATGGAGGAACACGATCTTCCATCGCGATCAGGAGCTTACATTTTGGTTGCCGCTTCTGATGTCCGTTTCAATTATCCAAAGGGTAGAAGTCCCGTTTATTATATTGGTCAGTCGCAATCACTTCGGCAGCGACTTCTTCGTCACTATGTGAACTCCAAGGAGGCGCGCGATCGACGAAAACACCCGATGTACTGGCCTCGGTATGAATACGGTGCAGCCTTTGGCGCACGGTACTGTTACATCCTTGCTTGGCAGGGCAAGACTGCGAAGGCATTAGAAGATAAGGTTATGGCTCAGTTTGCACGCTGTTATCATGCGTGGCCGGTCGCGAACAGCGCTGGAGCGTGGAACCGGATCTGGGACGAGGTGGGCGGTGATTGAGCAGGTCGGCATACTGCTAACGCTTGTCCAATGGCTGCACGGCATTCGGTCAGACCGGAAAACGGCAACGGAAGCTGCGACGATCCAGAACTATCTCGAATGGCTTCGCCGGCACAATCATCAGGAATTGATTGCTGCCGTGGAATCGTCGGCACAGGCACAAGCCCAACTGGAACAGTTGATTTTCAAAAAGCATGATGCCTTGATGCAGATGGGGGATCTGATTTTGCAGGCGATGAGTACCAACCAGCAGGTGTTGCTGACTGAATTTGCAGATGTGAAGTCAGCTTTGGCGCGAATTTTGTCGGCAATTTCTGATGCACCGGCCAACTCGTTGCCAAAACTGTCGAAGGAAGCGCTGGAAATTCTTCGTGTCGCCGCCGATGGGGATGGCGATATGGCAGTTCTTGACCATCCGCAACTCAAATTGGTTCGCGTTAATCCTTCGTCACAAACTCCGACGGATTTTACGGACAGACACTATGTGCAGGCAGTGGATGAGTTGGTGAAGTGTAATTTTGCGAAGTACGATGACGGCGACCGGTGGGTTATCTGCCGCCCTGGCGAGGACTACGTTAAATCTCTGAAAGAAACAGCAACATGAGCACGGCAACCGTGAAACTGAGATGTTGCAGAACAGACCAACGTGATTATTCAAATTTGCAAGTGGTTCGAGTAGTATGAGCACGATGATCCCAGACGAAGGACAAACGGTAGAACGCAAAGAATCGCTCGGCGCGGGCCGGGAGATTGTTGAGACGTGTGCCGCGTTCGCGTCGGCGCAGGGCGGGCGCGTCTACATCGGTGTGCATGACAACGGCACGGTTGTTGGGGTGAAGATCGGTAAGGGCACGCTCGAAAGTCTGGCGAACGACATTGCCCAGAACACCATTCCAAAACTGGTGACGGGGATTACGACCATGCAGGAAGTAGGTCACACTGTCATTGTGGTTGAGGTATCGGAGAACCCCACCAAACCCGTGAGTGCGTATGGCCGCGCTTATCGCCGGTCGGGCCGCACCAATCAGGTGTTGCCGGCGAGTGAGATCGCGGAGTTGTACTTCGCGTCCCGTGGTGTGACGTGGGACGAGACGGTCCGGGCGGATGCGAAATTGGATGATATTGACCCCGAGAAGGTGCGGAGATTCTTGAGTCGTGCCCGATCAGAACGACAGTGGGAGATTGATGCGCAGACACCGGTCGAGCAGGCATTGCGGCAGTTGAATTTGATGAAGAACGGGCAGTTGACCATTGCGGCACTGCTGTTATTCGGGAAGAATCCACAACGTTTTTTGCTACAGGCAAAACTCCGGTGCGCCCGGTTCAAGGGCACGGACGAGGTCTCATTCATCGACATGAAGGTCATCGAGGGCGACATCGTGCAGCAGGTCGAGGACGTGATGGCGTTTGTGCAGCGCAACACCAGCATGGCGGTCAAGATCGAGGCTAAACTGGCGCGAACCGAGCAGTGGGAATATCCGCTGGAGGCCGTGCGTGAGGCCGTCACCAATGCCGTTTGTCACCGGGATTACGCCGATAGCGGCAACGTGGTGGTGAAGATTTTTGATGACCGGCTGGAGGTGGCCAATCCAGGCGGGTTGCCGGCGGGCATGACGGTCGAGGATTTGAAGCAGCCGCACGAGTCGAAGCCGCGCAATAAGCTGGTCGCCGATGCGTTTTTCCTGATCAAGTACATCGAGCAATTCGGCACAGGGATCCGGCGGATCATCGACGATTGCCGCGAAGCCGGTGTGCCGGAGCCTAAATTTGAGTCGCGGTCCGATGCCTTCCGTACCGTCTTCCCACGTGTCGCGTCCGAGGGGAAACGATTGGCTGGCGTGGCGCTCAACGAGCGGCAGAAGAAGGCCGTGGGGTATGCGTTAAAGAATGGGCGAATGACGCGCACGGAGTACGAGCAAGTTACCCAAGCTCCCAAGCGTACAGCAGCTCGCGACTTGGCCGATTTGGTGAAACGCCAGGTTGTTGTCCGGCACGGGAACGGCAAAGACTCGTGGTACGCTTTGGCGGACTGAGGAACTGGCACGAATGGCACGCAACTGGCACGAATGGCACGCAAGTGGCACGAATGACCTGCAAATGGCCGGACCGTGGACAGAAGATCGAACTGAGTAAGAGGAAACGAGAATGAGCACAACAACAATCAAACCGTGGATCGAATCCGTTCACCTGCACCCGGACGTGCTGAAGGAGCACGCGGAGACCGACATCTTTGCGCTCGACCTCGGCCCGTTAGCCGAAGGCACTGGCACTGTCGCGCCGGTGTATCGTGACGCAGAAACGTTTTTCCAAGCATCGTACATCACCGGCGGTCTGAGAAGTCTGCTGGATGAAGTCCTGAAGCGGCTGGCCGGTAAGGGTGGCGCACCGGTGCTGAAGCTGATGACCCCGTTCGGTGGTGGCAAATCGCATACGATGGCAGCGTTGCTCCATGCAGCGCGGAGCCGCAAGGCGCTCGACACGTTGCCGGAAGCTAAGGGGTTGGCCACTCCCGGCAAGGTGCGCGTGGCAGTGGTGGACGGCCAGTTCTTCAACGCCACACAGGGCAAGGAAGCCGATGGCATCCGCGTCAAAACCATCTGGGGTTGGATCGCGCTCAGCCTTGGCGGCAAGGCGGGCTACGAAATCGTGCGAGCGAATGATGAGTCCCGGCTATCTCCCGATGCGAGCGACCTGCTCAAGCTGTTTGGTGACGAACCGAACCTGATCCTGTTGGACGAAGTTTTGGAATACTTAATCAGCGCCGGTGGGCACAAGATTCACGACACGACGTTGCGGGATGAATCACTCATTTTTCTGAAGCGGCTGACCGTGGCTGTTGTCAACTCGCCCAAGACGGCTTTGGTGTATTCGTTGCCGGCCAGCAATCCGCGTCAAGCGATGGCGTATCTGGCGCTGCTCCAAACCGTGTCGGATCTTGCCAACCGTAAAGATCAACTGCGCGAGCCGGTCGTCGAGGATGAGGTTTGCCGGGTGATTCAGCGACGGCTTTTGGAGCAGATGCCGGATGAGGAGATCGCCGGTGTGACGGCGATAGCGTACCAGCAGGTGTTCACACAAGCCCGCAAAGCCTATGCAGCCAACGAGGCTGACGAGCGTCAAGCCGACGAAGAAGGGATCGCACTCCGGGATCGAATGAAGCTGGCGTATCCATTTCATCCCGCGTTGATTGATCTGATGCGCGGGCGCTGGGCGTCGTTGCCGGAATACCAGCGCACCCGCGGTGCGCTACGTTTCTTGGCAGCGTGTATGCGGGCGACTTACAAGGCGGGTAAGAGCGGCGGCATAATGGGGCCGGGCGATGTATTGCTCGCCGACCACGATGTCAGGCGCGCCTTGATCAAGGAACTGGGATTGATGAACCAGTACGACGCTGTGTTCGAGGCGGACTTGGTCGGCACCAGCTCGCGGGCTCGACGCATTGACCAACGTCGGGCAAAAGAAAATCCAGCTGAGGTGGGAAAATTTGTGGCTACGAAACTGGCCACGGCGATTTTCCTGTATTCCTTCGGCGGGTTGCGTCGAGAAGTCGGTAACACCACGGAAGTGTTGCCAGCGGGTGTGACAGAGCAAGACCTGCTTTCGGCTTGCGTCGGTCCCGACCTCGACAGCCTGACGGCAAAAGGGTGTTTAGCAGAACTGCGCCAGAACTGCCTCTACTTGCACTACGATGGTGTGCGGTACTGCTTTAAGAAAGACCCAAATGTGACCTTGCTGGTCGAGCAGGAAGCCGATGCTGTGGCACGGGATGAGAAGCTGGTCGCAGACCAGATCAAGGAGATGCTGGAGGGGCGGCTGGCGGGACATCACGCGGCGATTGCGTGGCCGTCTGATTCATCGGCCATACCGGACAAAGACGCGCGCTTCCTGATTGCCTACCTGCCGTTGGAGTTTGCGACAAAGCCGCTCCAAGACCGTGAGGTGGCTGGGTTGGAGATGATCGAGAAGTGTGGCAGTGGCCCGCGAAAGTTCCGCAACGGGCTGGCTTTGGCTATTCCGTCTGCCGACCAGGTGGAGACTTTACGTCGCGAGACTCGTTACTTGATCGCGATTGACCGCGTACGCAAGAACTCGAAAAAACTCAATCTTTCGAAGGAGCAGGCTGACGAGTTGCGCGAGCGCGAGGCCAGCTATGCCGGTTCATTGGAATCAGCGTTCCTGAAACTGTACGTCGAGGTGTGGCTGCCGAAGTTGGTGGACAACAAGATTGGCTTGGAGAAGATCGCTGTGGGCGGCCGCCCGTTGCAGGTGACATTAACCGCTAATAAGAAGGCGATGATACATGAACGGATCTGCGAGTTGATCATGCAGGTGCAGCGGAAAGTTCATGACACGCTCGCGCCAACCAAAATTATCGAACTTTTCAAACTTGGCGAAGGCACCCCACCCACCAAGGGTATTCGCTGTCTCGATTTGCGGGATGGGTTTTACTCATTCCTTGGGTTTACACGAATGACATCCGATTTGGTTCTGCGCCATGCGATTGTGCGCGGCATCAGCGATGGGATCTTCGGCTACACCAACGCTCCTGCCCCAGTGCTTGGAGCGGATGGTAAGTATCAAGTGCCGCTGTCGAAAGTTCGATTCGAGAACGTGGTGGCTGATGATGAGGTGGATTTCGACACCGGTTTCTTGATGCTGCCACAGACAATCCCGCAACCGGCAATAGTAGCCGAGACACCCACCCCGGTTGGCGGCGTAGTTTCGCCAGTAGGTTTCCCTCCGCCCGTTGCGCCTTCGGCAGTCGGCCAACCAGCGGGAACTCCAGTCGTCCAGAAGCAACTCGACTTGTCGTTTACAGGCGACCGCAACCAGCTATTCAAGGCATGGAACGCCATTGCGAATCTTGCCGACATGGCTGGCAAAGTGACGGTCACGTTGCGGGCCGAATCCGCTAGTGGCTTTGACAAAGCCAAACTTCAAAACGGGGTGATCGAGCCTTTGCGTGAGGCCGACTTGATCGAATGATCCCCGGGCACAAGTTTGTGCAGCGCGTCAACGTGCAATTCAATGAGTTAAGGCGCAGGCCTGGCCATCCACCGTCTAAGTTTATTCTCAACGGTGGTTCTCTGGGTTGAGAACCTGCGGCGGGAGTGCTGGACGACTTTTGCACGACGACCAATTCGGTTTTCAATCGGCGCCAGGGATTTCCCACGAAACGGTTCAGTCGGAATGCCCTCGTTGAGAGTTTTGACGAGCACTTCATACTGATCTAAATCAACGAAGTGTTGCGCGGCATACGACAGACCGAATTCCTTTTTCAGAACTTCGGCATCCGTATGGCCGACACGGAACGAAATGAGCGTGGCCACGTTTCCGAACACCGCCTGACGCGTCGGAAGGGGGAGTTGTTCGATGTACTGGTGAGACAGTGTTAGGCAAAGTCTATATTTACGAGCCTCCGAGAGGATCGACGCGAATGCGTCGGTAGTGAAATTCTGAAACTCATCAATGAACAGGTAGAAATCTTTTCGTTCGTTTTCCGGTCGGTTGACCCGCTGCATCGCCGCAATTTGAAATTGTGAAGTGAGCAGACACCCGAGCAAACTAGCTTTGTCATGGCCCAACGCGCCCTTGGCGAGGTTGGCGATAAAGATTCTTTCGTTATCCATGATGAATGGGAAGCTGACCCGGTTACGGGTTTGACCGAGAATATTTCGGATTACCGGATTCAGGAGAAACTGGCCAAGTTTGTTTTGGATCGGCGCGATGGCTTCGCGCTGGAACCGCGGATCGTAGGACTCGTATTCCTCGGTCCAAAACGCCCGGACAAATGGATCACGCACCTGGTTGATGACCCAGCGCCGGTAGGTGGCGTCGGTGAGGAGTCGATTTACCCCGAGCAGGGTGGTGTTGGGGCATTCGAGCAGCGCGGCAAGAGCGTTGTAGAGGATGTATTCCAATCGCGGTCCCCACGAATCGCGCCAAATGCTTTTGAACGCGCTGATGATGCCGGAGGCAACAAGGTGCTGTTCATCCGGCGGAACATTTGCGAGTAGATTCAAGCCGACAGGGTAATCGAGGTCGCTGGGATTGAAGTGCACGAGATGATCCGCCCGCCATGGCGGGATGTGGTCCAGAAGCTCATCTGCCAGATCACCGTGCGGATCAATCAGGCCGACGCCGTGGCCGGCGGCAATGTGTTGAACGATTATATTCCGAATCAGTGTAGTTTTGCCGACACCAGTTTTTCCGATGATGTAAACGTGGTAGCGTCGGTCAGACGCGCCAAGTTCAAAAAGCGCGGGTTCACCGCCCCAAGTGTCGCGTTGTCCTATGTATATGGGTTGGTTCATGGCGCCAGGGTCAACCGCCACTCCTGCCATGCCATCTAAACCCCGTCTTGTTTAGGTTGAGGTGGTGCGGTGGGCATCGACAAACGCTTTTGGAACGAGTCGGTGAGGTAATGGCGGCTGGCCGTGAGGTCAGACAAGATTCATTATACCAGGCCGCGCGAATTTTTGCGGCGGCGCTTTTTCCCTGAGCCTGAAGTGTCGCGTTTGGAAGCGCGCGAAGTCGTTAGGCGCAATGCGCAGCACGTGGTGTTTGTACTTTTCACAACACCAGTTCCCCCAACGTGTGTCGGGCAGGTCGATTTCGACCGAGTAGCGCCCGACTTCGCGCGCTTTTATGGAGCGGACTGACGGTTAGGCAGGCCAGCTCCCGATAGCCGGAGGAAAAAGCGCGCGAAGTCGGGCGGTAGCACGACACACGTTGGGGGAACGCGTAGCCGGCGGTTAAGCCGTGGCAGTGAGAGTCGGCTTGCCGACAACCCCTACATA
>JBAWWR010000050.1:0-17954 GCA_037146675.1 Verrucomicrobiota bacterium
ATTGGTGGCGACGTTTACCGGCTTGTCCATCGCGGTGCCGGCGTTGATTGCGTACATGTATTTGCGCCGGCGGATCGAGATGCTCGTGCTGGAAATGGAACGGCACGTGGATGAATTACTGGCACGGTTGTATCCCTCCTGACCATGCGCATCTTTGAGCCAACTAAGTCGCCGTTCGTGCCACGGATTCGGATCATCAATCTGGTGGACGTGCTGTTCATTCTGCTGATTTTCTTCATCGCCACCACGACGTTCCGCGTGGCGTCACAACAGCCGACGGCGGTCAAACTGGCGTTGCCGGAAGCGAAAAGCGCCGAAGAAGTCGGCAAGCAAAAGAGCAATCAAGTACGGATCACGGTCACGACTGATGGCACGGTTTATCTCGGACCAGACAAAATTACCACCGGCAAGTTGGAGAAGGCGCTGGCAGATGCAAAAGCCAAGAATCCTGACATAATTCTCGAATTGTCTGCCGATAAGTTGGTGGGCTACGGCATCATTGTGGGCGTGGTTGACGCCGCGCGCGTCGCCGGTATCCGCAATATTACGGCGTTTACGAAAAAGTCGGCGCAGTAAACAGCTTGGTGAAAATATAACGGGCGGCTCGGAATTACCGGGCCGCCCGTTCGTTTTCGCAATTACGAAAAACTTTTAGCCGAGGATTGCGTCCTTGGCCGCCTTCGCGATGCGGAACTTCACAACGCGCTTGGCCGGGATATTGATCGACGCGCCGGTGGCCGGGTTGCGGCCGACACGGGCTTTGCGATTCACAAGCACAAGCTTGCCGAGGCCGGGAACCGTGAAACTGTTCTTCGCTTCTTTGTAAGCCAGCGCAATTAACTCATCCATTACCTGACCGACTTGTTTCTTCGCCAGACCTGTCTTCGCTGCCAACGCGCTGAGCGTCGCAGACTTCGTCAACTTCTTTGCCATGTGCTTTCTTCTCCTTTGAGGGTTAAAGTTTCGACCGAGGCGCAACTACTACACAAACGTCCAAAATCATGCAACTATTGATTTTACAGGCGAAAACGCATGTGGATTGGTGGGCTACTTACCTAATTCTGCCAACGCCTGCCGCAACTCAGCGCTGTGCTCAGCCGGGCTGACCTGCGGAAAGACACGCGCGATTTTGCCATGCGCATCAATCACGAATGTGACCCGTGACGCCCACAAGCTTTTCGTGCCGGCAACACCGTATGCCACTGCGATTTTCTTGTCAGTGTCCGCCAGCAATACGAATGGCAATTTATACTTCGCGACAAATTTCTGGTGCGATTCAGCAGAGTCAAAACTGACCCCAAACACCGTTGCGTTGAGGTGTTTGAATTCTGAAAAGTCATCCCGGATGCCGCACGCTTCCTTGGTACACCCCGGCGTGTCATCCTTCGGATAGAAGTACAGCACGACCGGCCCCCTGTTGAGATAGTCCTTCAGTCGGACCGTCGTCCCGTCGCTAGCCGCCACAGAAAAATCCGCCGCCACATCGCCAACCTTTAACAATTCCGCCGCATGTGAAAACCAAGTCGTCATCAGCACGCCTCCCAAGATTAACATTCTTTTCACCCCTCAATATAGCCGACATCACAGTTCTGGCAACTTTGCCGCACTTGTGGAACACTTCGCTTATGAAAATCGAATCGCTTCACATCGGCCTGCAAGTCCGGCATCCGCAGCACGGCCTCGGCACTGTTAAGACCATCACCGAGCAGACGGCGGAAATCCAATTTGACGACGGGCGTAAAACCATCGCTCCCGAACTGACCGAGTTGCAACCTGTCACCGCCTCCGCCACCTTGACCGGCCTAACCATTCCGCTGGCGCAATTGGTCGAACAAACGGCCCAGGCGGTGGTGCGGGAACTCGGTTACGAAAAACCGGACCAAGTCATCGACCAACTCGGCGTGCGCTGGCACACCGGCAAGCTGGTAATCCAGCCGGCCGACTCCAGCCTACAACCCAAGGAAGTGCCGCTCGAAGTCTTCTTCCACAAGATTGTGATATTGTTTTCAGAAAAAAACCTATCTAATGACAACGGTGTTCATCGCCGTCTAGCTGATTGGTGTGGTGGCGGGATTGGTTTTCGATGAATTTTGATGGCAGGAATTCTTGGTGAAAATAACTCGTGAATTTTCAGTCCGTAAGCATTGGCAATTTTTTCAATCATCACAAGTGACACGTTTGGCCGCCGCCCAGCTTCAATGCTTTGGTAATAAATTGGTGAGATTCCAGCAAGTTCAGCAACACCCTCTTGCGTGAAGTGGCACTTTCTCCGAATGGCACGGAGTCGGATTCGTAGAAAAATGGACGCCGCCGGTTTGGCTGACGGTTAGCTATTACGCGGTATTGCACCTGTATTCGTTTGTAAGAAATCCATTCCCACTAAATCTAAATCAATTTAAAAAGTTAAATAACGGATGATTGTTTGTCGTTTCATTTTGCCATCACTATTTGGTTTCTAGATCGACCACAACAGGATGATGGTCACTGACATCTTCGTTTGGACGCAACGCCGCCGTCGGCTTGCCAAGCCCCTTGAAAAGCAAGTAGTCAAATGTTGTTCCCGCAAACCGTCGAGTCCCCGACCAACTTAGACGGTCTTTTCGTTGAACACCGTTCCAAGAATTCCAGAACCCAGCTTCTTCTAACCAGCGGATTGTCCCCTCAGATACAAATTGCTTGTCATCCAGATTGGTATTGAAATCTCCGCCGATGATAACGCCACGAATATGCGAGTCAATCTGTCGAGAGCCTCAACAATCATCACACTGCCTTTGGGGATTTTACCTGATTGAACACCAGTAAGCACTGCTCCAAGTTTGCCCTTTGGCCCCAAGTTGGCTTTTTTGAATGCGGAAAGGCCCAAGTCTGCGATGGAGAGATTATTGTTTAATTCCCAGCCCTTGTCCCTTGCAACTTGCGGGGCAATATCAAGCTGGCGGTCTGTGCTGTTTCCCTTGGCTTGCTGCCCGCTACTGAACCGAATATATGAGAAGCAGATTTTGGGATTTGCGTTTGCTGTATTTTGTTTCTCGTTCGGGGCTGTCATGCCAGTATTCTAAAGGATATATGGGTTTTTTCAAGAAACATAATTGTAATGCTCCGTAACAATCTCCGCGTGCTCGAACAGAAGATCAACGGCCACGAAAAACTGACCGATGCCGACAAAGTAGAACTGCAACAATACATCACTCGCAGTTACGGCTCATTGACCACCTTCAACGTGCTGTTCAAGAACAAGACCGACCAGTTTAATGGTGTCTCAGCTGACTGATTTGCGCGCCCAACGGAGTTTGGCGGAACTGGAACGCGGATTGTCGTATCGTTCTGCCGGTGAAGGCCGAATCACTTCACTGGCGATATCGCTGTAAATACCGGCGGCCAGCCCGGCTTCGAACGCCTTCTTCACCCGGCGATCTTCACCGGAGTGAAATGTCAAAATTGCAACCCGTCCGCCGGCGTTGAGACACGCCGGCAGGTTTCGTAGAAACATATCGAGCGCTGTGAACTCCTCGTTCACCGCAATCCGCAATGCTTGAAATACCCGGCGAATCGTGTTTTCGCGTTCCTCGTCGAGAACTGAACCCGGCAACGCGCGGCGAATCGCCTCCGCCAATGTCCGCGTCGTGGCAAATTGTTTACCGGCCAGCGCGCCGGCAAGCAAATCCGCGCGCGGTTCGTCAGCGTTTTCCACCAACAACTCCGCCAGCTTACCGGCCTCACTGCGCTCCAGCAGCGCCGCTGCCGGTTGGCCGCGCTGTGGATTCATCCGCATATCGATCGGCCCAGCCAACTTGACCGAGAAGCCGCGTCCCGGATCGTCGAGCTGCATCGAAGAAACGCCGAGGTCGGCGAGAATCAAATCCGCGCCGGTCAGTTGTTCAGCCACCAAAACCTTCGGCAAGCCTGCAAAGTTACTCCGGTGCGCGGTGAAAGCCATACCGGCCAGTCGCGCTTCAGTCTTCGGCAATTCAATCGGGTCAACATCCAAACCGATGAGCCGGCCGCCGGGCTGGATTTTTGCAATAATTTCCCGCGCATGCCCGCCATAGCCGAGTGTGCAATCCACCGCGATCTCGCCCGGTTGCGGATTGAGCACTTCCAGAATCTCCGTCACCATGATCGGCCGGTGCGTGCCGGCGGGTGTCTTACCGGAGGCGAGCACTTTGGCAATGGTGTCCGGATTGAGCTGGTGCTCCTTGTATTTGTCCTCAAACCGACGCGGATTCTTGCCAGAATACCGCGGTCGCCGTTTGTGTGGCTGGGCCGGTTCTATGCCGTCCGTTTGCATGTGACAATTTCTTTCTGCCGCTCTTTTCGGCGAAGATCTTTCTCAACTTGAATCGGCTCGCGTGTGAACGGGTCGAGTTCTGTGTAGTACATCAACGTCGAATATGTCGACGGCGTCGGCGTGAAAATCTGCACCTGTTCGGGATTGATTTTCAACTTCTGGCTGGTGAACTGCTTCAACTCCGCCATGTCCTCGTCGGTGCAGCCGGGATGCGCGGCGATCATGTAATACGTCAGGAATTGCGGCTTGCCGGCTTCACGCGACAGCGCGTTGAATTTCTCGCGGAATTCCAACAGCGCGCCGGTACCGGGCTTACCCAGCCGGTCGAGGACGGCATCGTTGGTGTGCTCCGGCGCCACCTTCAGTTGGCCGCTGACGTGGTGTGTCACCAATTCGCGCAGGTACTCGTCACCGTGTTGCCGGTCGTGCAACACCATGTCGTACCGGATGCCGGAGGCGACGAAGACTTTCTTCACGCCCGGCAACGCGCGCACTTGGCGCATGATATCCACAATCGGCTGGTGATTCACCGGCATCTGCGAGCAAACGTTCGGGAAGATGCAGCGTTTCTTCACGCAACTTCCGTGCTGAAGTTTGTGGTCGCACTCGAAGCCGTACATGTTCGCCGTCGGGCCGCCGAGGTCGTGGATGTTGCCCTTGAACTGCGGATGCTTGGTGAGTTGTTCCGCCTCGCGCACGATGGAGGCCGCGCTCCGTGACCGGATCGTACGCCCTTCGTGGACGCCAATCGCGCAAAAGTTGCATTCACCGTAACATCCCCGGTGCGTGGCGATGGAAAATCGGATCGTTTCCAGCGCCTTGACCGGTCCTTGACACTCGTAAAACGGATGTTGCGCTCGCTCAAAGTCGAGCGCGTAAATTGCATCCAGCTCCGCTTCCGTCTCCGACAGCGGCGGCGGGTTTTGCACGAGCCACCGGTCGCCGTGTTGCTGGCACAATCCTTTCGCACTGACCGGGTCGTTATTGTTGTAAAAGGTGTGAAACATCTCGATGAACGCCAGCCTGTCCGCCGCAACCGTCTCGTAGCTCGGCAACTCTAGGTAGCCGGCGCGTTTTTCTTTCGCGATGTAGCACAACCCGCGGACCGCGTGCGGATCCGTTCCGTCGCGCAACGCCGTGGCCAGCGCCAACGCCGATTGCTCCGCCATTCCGTACAGGAGAAAATCCGCCTTGGCGTCGAACAACACCGACCGGCGCAACGCGTCGGTCCAATAATCGTAGTGCGGCACGCGCCGCAAGCTCGCCTCAATCCCGCCCAACACAATCGGCCGGGCCGGCTTCGCAAACCGGCGGATCAGGTTCGTGTAGACGATGGTCGCGCGGTCCGGGCGCCGGTTGTTGACGCCGCCGGGCGTGTAGTCGTCGCTCTTGCGGCGTTTTTTCAGCGCGGTGTAATTCGCCACCATCGAGTCCACGCTGCCGGCGGTGACACCCCAAAACAATCGCGGTTCGCCCAGCCGCCCGATGTCGATCGTGCTCGTGCAATCCGGTTGGGCGATTACGCCGACACGAAAGCCGGCCCGCACGAGCATCTTGCCGATGACGGCGGTGCCGATGTACGGGCTGTCAATGTAGCTGTCGCCGCTGACGAGGATGACATCGAGCGCATCCCAGCCGCGCCGCTCCATTTCCTCCCGCGTGGTTGGTAAAAACATAATTCCAAGCTGGCACTACTGACCGGTCAATTGCCGGATGTAGGCGATGATTTTTTGGTCATCGTCGCGGGCGGCCCAAACCACGCGCAGGAAATCGGCTAGATGACACTGCACGCGTTTGAAGAAAGCCCGGTCGCCGCCGCAACCATACATCAACTCCGCCGGCATTTCACCGGCCAGCTTGGCGCGGGCTTTGGCAATTTGCCGGGGCAACCACAGGAAGCCGGCCACGGCAGCGTCTTTCGCCGGTAAGTCGGCCATGGAAATCACCCGGCCGGTCGGTTGGCCTTTCTGGATCGTGAGGAAATAATCGCGCCGGGCTGACGTGATTAGCAGGACGGTCGCAAATGATGGTTCCTGGCTGACGCACCAATCTTCGGCGAAATCGTAAAGCTCTTGCGACGTGCAGCCGATGCCGGCAAGGAACGTGGTTTCGGCGGCAGTAAAGACGGTTACCGGCTGCCGGTTGCCGGATTGGTATGCGGCCACGGCTTTGTCATAGCACTGCCGGAATGAGTCGGCCCACTCGTAATGGTTCATGCCGGTAGCCTACTCAAAGCCGCCGGCTGGAGCAACAATGCAGTTGCGCGGTTGCCGGTTTTACCGTACAAATGCGCTGCTTTTATGAGACATACGCTTTCAGTTTTGGTGGAGAACAAATTCGGCGTCCTGACGCGAATCAGCGGCCTGTTCAGCGGGCGCGGATTCAACATCGAGACGTTGAACGTCGCGCCGACGCAGGACGCCACGATGTCGCGCATGACCATCGTCGTCAAAGGCGATGACGCCGTGCTGGAGCAAATCACCAAGCAACTCAACAAGCTCGTGGAAGTCATCAAGGTTCAGGATTTCTGCGACGGCGAGTACGTGGATCGCGAGTTGGTCCTGTTGAAAATCGCCGCCACTGCGAAAGCGCGGCCGGAGATCATGCAGATTTGCGACATCTTCCGCGCCAAAATCGTGGATGTGGCGCATGAGACGTTGACCATCGAGATCACCGGCGACGAGTCGAAGATTGGCGCCTTCATCGAACTGATCGAGCCGTTCGGCATCCGCGACATCACGCGCACCGGCAAAGTCGCAATGCCGCGCAAATAATTTCACCCAACCCAAGCAAAGGAAAAATACACCATGGCACTTATTAATTTTGGCGGCACCAAAGAAACCGTCGTCACCCGCAAAGAGTTTTCACTCGCGAAGGCGCACAAGGTTCTGAAGAACGAAGTCATCGCCATCATCGGCTACGGCGTTCAAGGCCCGGCCCAAGCGTTGAACCTCAAAGACAACGGCTTCAAAGTCATCATCGGCCAACGCCCCGGCAAGAGCTGGAAGCGCGCCGTCGCCGACGGCTGGGTGCCCGGCAAGACTTTGTTCGACTATGCCGAAGCCGTCCAGCGCGCCACCGTGGTGCAGATGTTGGTCTCCGATGCCGCCCAGCGGGATATTTGGGCGCTCGTCAAGGCGAACCTCAAACCCGGCGCCGCACTCTATTTCTCCCACGGCTTCCACATCACTTACAACAAGAAGACCGGCATCATTCCGCCGACGAACGTGGACGTCATCATGGTCGCGCCGAAAGGCTCTGGCCTAAATGTCCGCCGCAACTTCCTCAGCGGCGCCGGCATCAATTCCAGCTATGCGGTTTACCAGGACGCCACCGGTCACGCCGAAGAACGTTGCATCGCGCTCGGCGTCGGCATCGGTTCCGGCTATCTATTCCCGACCACGTTCCCAGGTGAAACCAACAGCGATCTCACCGGCGAACGCGGCGTCCTCATGGGCTGCCTGGCCGGCGTGATGGAAGCGCAATACGATGTCCTCCGTGCGAATGGTCACAGCCCCAGCGAAGCGTTCAACGAGACCGTCGAAGAGTTGACCCAATCACTCATCCGGCTCGTCGACGAAAACGGCATGGACTGGATGTATTCCAATTGCTCCCAGACCGCCCAGCGCGGCGCGCTCGACTGGAAACCGAAATTCCGCAAGGCCGTCCTGCCGGTGTTCAAAGAATTGTACAGCCGCGTCGCCTCCGGTAAGGAAGCCGAACACGTCATCAAGACCTGCACCGCCAAGAACTATCCGGCGCAAGTTGCCAAGGAATTGGCCGCTCTCCGCAATAGTGAAATGTGGCGTGCCGGTGCTGCTGTTCGCGCCCTGCGCCCCACGGAAAAAGCCAAAGCCATTACCGCCGGCACCAAAGGCGTGACCGGTCGCGCGGCGTAAGTCGTTGGCCACAGACATAACGGACCTGACAGCCCGGGCCGCAATCAATGATGCAAGGCCAGCCTGACCTGCAGGATGTAGCGCGGCAATTTCAGATACCGGGCGACTTCGTCGGCGCGGAGCCGTACGGCTCCGGCCACATCAACGACACCTTCCGCGTCGCGTTTAGCCGTGCCGGTACACCGGCACGCTATGTGTTCCAGCGCATCAACCACCGCATCTTCAAGAACCCGGTCGCGCTCATGGAAAACATCCAGCGCGTGACCGGCCATCTGCGCAAAAAACTTACCGGCGTGCCGGACGCGGCCCGACAAGCGTTGACGCTGATCCCCTCACAGACCGGTCAGGCGTGGCACCGGGACACCGCCGGTAACTATTGGCGCGTATACGATTTCATCGAGAGCGCGCGCACCTACGATGCCGTGGAGTCACCGGCGCAAGCCTACGAAGCGGCCAAAACGTTCGGCCGGTTTCAACACCTGCTCACCGACTTGCCGGCACCGCGCCTCCACGACACGATTCCGGATTTTCACCACACGCCGAAACGGTTTGCGGAATTTGAGCGCGCGTTGGCCGCTGACGCTGCGAACCACGCCAGACTGGCCGCTCCCGAAATCGAATTTGCGTTGCGCCACCAGCCAGTGACCGGCGCGCTCCTCGCGGCGGGGTTGCCGGAGCGTATCACGCACAATGACACGAAATTCAACAACGTGATGCTCGACGACGCGACCGGCGCCGGCGTGTGCGTCATTGATTTGGACACGGTGATGCCGGGCTTGGCGCTGTACGATTTCGGCGACATGGTGCGCACCACCACCAGCCCGGTGCGGGAAGACGAACTCGATTTGACGAAGGTAACAATGCAATTGCCGATGTTCGCGGCGTTGGTGCGCGGGTATTGGAGCGCGGCTGGCGGGTTTCTCACGCCGGCGGAACGCCAGTCGCTTGTGCTGGCCGGCAAGGTGATCACGTTGGAAATCGGTCTGCGGTTTCTCGCAGATTATCTCGCCGGTGACACCTACTTCAAAATCCACCGACTCGGCCACAACCTCGACCGGTGTCGCACCCAATTTCGGTTGGTCGAATCCATCGAGCAGCAAGAAGCGCAAATGCACCGATTGGTCGCGCAACTCTGACGCTGGTGGTAGTACCTAAAACTGCCGCATAATCATCTATCTTTGCCGCTTGACGCACCGGGACGCGCCCACTAAGATTCCCGTCAAATTCAGGAGGATTTTATGGCTGAAGCATATTGCGTGAAGTGTAAGGCAAAAAAAGAAATGGCAAACGCACAGGAAGTGCAGATGAAGAACGGCCGACCGGCATTGCAGGGCGTCTGCCCAGATTGTAATACCAAGCTGTTTCGTATCGGCGCCAAGAAATAACCGCACTGCAGTCAAAAGCAACTACCGGCTCCAGGCCGGCTCGCTACGCGCATGAACCACGATCAACTGGCATACGTCCTCATCAATCCGTACACGATTTATAAATCGCGCACCGGTGGCGTCATCGCCCGCTTGTTCACCCGGACCGCGCTCGATTTGGTGGCCGCCCGAATGTTCGCGCCGAGCCGCGAACTCGCAGCCGAGTATGCCGACACGATCATCTCCGCATCGAACACGAGCGACCGACGCGTGCAGGAGTTGATTCGCCAATACATTCTCGACAACTACGCGCCCGATGCAAAGACCGGCCAGTGCCGCCGGGTGATGATGCTCGTCTTTCGCGGCGAGGACGCTGCCAAAAAAGTCCGCGCCGCCGTCGGCCAGATTGAACCGGGCCGCGGCCCAGCCGGGGAAACAATCCGCGACACTTACGGCGATTACATTGTGGCGCCCGATGGTCAGGTCCGGTATTTCGAGCCGGCCGTACTCGCCGCGCCAACCGCTGAGGAAGTCGAAGAGAAAATCAAAATCTGGTCCCGCCACGCAGCCGATGACACCGGCTTTCTCGATAACGTCGTCCGGTATCCTTCCCGCACCAACGTGCAACAAACGCTCGTCCTGCTGAAGCCTGACAATTTTCGATTTCCAAGCGCCCGGCCCGGTAACATCGTGGATTTGATTTCGCGGACCGGCTTGTACATCATCGCCATCAAAGTCCATCATATGACCGTGGCCGAAGCGACTGAGTTTTACGGCCCGGTCCAGAAAATCCTGCCCGATATTCTTAGTAAAATTTCCGGTCCCCGCGCCAAGGCACTTCTGGAAAAAGAATTCGGCTTCGCACTGCCAGCGGATTCCGAAAAAACACTCGGCCAATTCCTCGCTCCAGTTCACTCTGAATACCAATTTGATCTAATCGTCCGCTTCATGACCGGTCATGGTGCCGCCGATCCAGCTGACGCCTGTTCCGAGAAAATCGTCGCGCTCGTGTACGAAGGCCCGGACGCCGTTAATAAAATCCGTACCGTGCTAGGCGCCACCGACCCGCGCAAAGCTGCGCCCGGCACCATCCGCCGGGAGCTTGGCCAAGACATCTTGGTCAACGCCGCCCACGCCAGCGATTCAGCTGAAAATGCCAAGCGCGAAATGGCGATCATCAAAATTCGCGAAAACAACCTGAAATCACTCGTTGAGCAGTTTTACAACTGCCAACTCTAACAGCCTGAAGTCCAACTTATGAATCCACTCGCTGACCGCGCTACTACACTGACTCCGTCGCTCACGCTCGCCATTGATGCGAAGGCCAAGAAACTAAAAGCTGACGGCGTTGACGTCGCCGGCTTCGGTGCCGGCGAACCAGATTTCGACACCCCGCAACACATCAAAGACGCCGCCATCGAAGCGCTCAATGCTGGCTTCACCAAATACACCCCATCGTCCGGCACGCCCGAACTTCGCGCGGCGATTGCTGAGAAGTTGAAAACTGAAAACGGCCTCGACTACAAACCGTCGCAAGTCATTGTCAACTGTGGCGCGAAACATTCCTGCTACAATGCCATCATTGCCACCTGTAATCCCGGCGACGAAGTCATCATCCCGGCTCCATTCTGGCTCAGTTATCCAGAGATGGTAAAACTTGCCGGCGCGACACCGGTCATCGTCTCGACCAGCGAAGCCAACGGTTTCAAAATCACGCCGGACCAATTCCGGGACGCGATGACGCCGGCCACGAAGATGATCATTCTGAATTCCCCAGGCAATCCAACCGGCAGCGTCTATACCCGTGAAGAACTGCTGGCGTTAGCCGAAGTCGCAGTCGAAGAAGAAATCCTGATGCTCTCGGATGAAATCTACGAGAAGATCACCTATGACGGTGCCGTTTCCACGAGCTTGGCCGGCTTGAGCCAGGAAATCTACGACCTCACCATTACTGTCAACGGCTTCAGCAAAGCCTATTCAATGACCGGCTGGCGCCTCGGTTACATTGCCGCACCGGTAGGCATCGCCGCCGCCATTGACTCGATTCAATCGCACTCGACCTCAAACCCGACCAGCTTCGCGCAAAAAGGCGGACTAGCCGGCTTGAAAGGCGACCAGAGTTTCATTGGCGAAATGGTCAAAGCGTTTGCCGGCCGCCGCGAATATATGTATGACCGGCTCACCAAAATCCCCGGTGTCACCTGCGTGAAACCGATGGGCGCGTTCTATGTACTGCCAAACATTTCGAGTTTCGGCCTCGGCAGCGCCGACTTCTGCGACAAATTGCTCGACCAGCAGAAAGTCGCCTGTGTCCCCGGCGTCGCCTTCGGCTCTGACGCTCATATGCGATTGAGCTACGCCTGCTCGATGGAAAACATCACCAAAGGCCTTGACCGCATTGAAGCCTTCTGCGCCGGACTGGCGAAGTGATGAAGCATGAAGAGTTAATTACTACCGGCACCGCCGGTCACAGTCCGACATTTCTGAAAAGGAAAAATTCATTATGACAAAACCGGTCACTGCGGAGTTTGCGCGCTTCTGTATTCCTATACTTCAGACCGTAAAAGATATGGGCGGCTCTGGAAACGCGTCGGAAGTAGTCGATGCAGTGATTGAAAGATTAAAAATTCCCGAGACTGAACAGCAGGCGGTAAACAAGAATGGACAATCCCGGATCGAAAATCAGGTTCAGTGGGCAAGATTTTACATGACTCGCGCTGGTTTTATGGATTCCTCAAGTCGCGGTGTGTGGACTCTGACTGAAAAAAGTAGAGCGCTTGACCTTGTAAAATTTGATTATTCTACGGCCATTCGAGCTGTACGTAGTTCAGTCGCAGCGATGGCTAAAGAACGCCCCAAGTCGGAGATTCCCGAAGATGATAGCAGCAAAAAGGTTTTAGAGGCTACAGACTACCGGGAGGATTTATTAAGAAACCTAAAGACAATTCCGCCCGCCGGCTTTGAGCGTTTTTGCCAACGCCTGCTCCGAGAAGGAGGATTTCAACAGGTGAACATTACTGGGCGTAGTGGTGATGGCGGAATTGATGGCAATGGCATCCTTGCTGTGAATCCGCTGGTGAGTTTCTATGTTCTCTTTCAGTGTAAGAGATATGATGGCGTGGTAACCCCTTCACAGGTTCGAGATTTTCGTGGCGCAATGACAGGCAGAGCTGACAAAGGTATCATCATTACCACCGGTACGTTCACGCTAGAGGCAAAAAAGGAAGCGAGACGAGATGGAGCACCACCAATCGAGCTAGTGGATGGTGACAAACTAATCGAGATGTGTGAGCAGTTTGAGTTTGGTCTGATTCCTCGAAAAGCATTTGCAGTGGACTATAAGTTATTTGAAGAATTCAAAACGTAGTTTTTCTCCGGCTAGACAGATTACCGGACCAGTTATGGATTATTTACTCGCACCGGTGGTTGAGATTTCAACAACCAATCGGCAGCCGTCTCGACCAGCAGGTGATGCAAATCCAGAATCTGCTGATAGCTGAACGTGCCGCCGGACTGGTCACTCAGACCATGAGGTGATTCAAACGTCATCGGCAATGCGACACCGGTGTGATAGAGCATGCTCGTTAAGTTTAAGGCTTGCGGCGGAGCGCTGGCTGATTCTTGACTTAAGAGTGGCGGCAGAGAATTCTTATGAGGAATACCGACCCGATCTAATTGCGTGTAGTAATTGGCGGTAAAATCCTGCAGTTGTTTCTCCACTCCTGCCGGTACATACGCGAGCGGAAGCATGAACGGAACACCTTCGTGGCTATGACAGTTCAATACGATATCGGGAGCTTCGTCACGGACTAGCTTCAGTAAATTTTGAGTAGTGGCACTCATCGGCGCCGACCATTCGTCATGCATCATATTCACACCGGCATCATCGAAATAGCCTCCCAAACAACCAACATCGCCGCGCATCGGATGGATTTTTTTACAATGCGGCCAGTTGTAAAGCGTGCCATCTCGACGAGTTCCCTGATTCACCCGATGCATTTCGGCAGTTGGCAATCCAACCCAACCATCATACGGCACACGCTCACGACCATCAGGATTCGCGAGCGGAATCACGAGCAAACGCAACTGCCGAAGTTTTGCAGCAAGCCCTGGTTGTTCGCGACCGATGAGATCCTTCCCAGTTTCCACAATGTTGAGAATAGATAACGCGCCAATCATCCCTTCAACTTCTGCACCATGCACACCAGCGACTATAAGCAAACAAGGATAGCGGCGCGCCTCCCGGCGAAAATAAGCATTCGCATCACCGGTACCCAGCGCAGAATTGAAATTCGCCGTACCGCGCAAGTGCGACTCCGCCTCACCATAAGCTGCATACTGCACCATGCGTTGCCCCGGTGACACCGCCAGCGTATGTAAGCAACTTGGATTAACGCGCTGTTTTAAGAACTCTGCAATTTGTGTTGTGCGACTGGTCCACCAACTCGGAACCGGTGTTGTACTAGTTAGTATTTTCGCATTCATGTTATTTCAAACTAGGCGCGCGGATGCGCTTTGTCATAAACTTTCTTCAATCGTTCCGGCGTGATGTGCGTATAGATTTGCGTCGTAGAGAGACTCGCATGGCCGAGTAGTTCCTGCACGCTCCGTAAATCCGCACCGGCATCTAGCATGTGCGTCGCAAACGAATGCCGGAGTTTATGCGGCGTAAGCGATGGGTCGAGACCCGCCGCCAAAAGATATTTCTTCAACATCCGCTGGACGCTTCGCACTGTCAGCCGACCGCCAAACCGGTTGACAAACAACGGGCCGCGCGCACCGCGTTGACGGAGGTCCAAATACTTCTGCACCGCTTCAATCGCCGGCGCGCCGAGCGGCGTCAACCGTTCCTTCTTCCCCTTCCCGCGCACCTTGGCCACTTCGTCGCTGGTGTCTAGATCGTCGTCGTTTAAACCGGTCAGTTCGTGAACACGTAAGCCGCCGCTATACAGCACTTCAAGAATCGCCTTGTCGCGCCTGACGGCCAACTGGCTTTCCGGTTTCTCATCAGTCAACGGCGCATCGAGCAGCGCTTCGATTTGTTGAATCGTCAGAAATTTGGGGAGCTTGCGGTGCAGCTTGGGCATCGTCAGGCCGACGACTGGGTTTTGCTTCATCCGTTCCGACCGGACCAGCCACCGGAAGAAACTGCGCAAGGCCGACATCTTCAGATGAATCGTCGTGCGGTCATACCGGCGTTCGCTGAGATGGACAAGATAACTGCGAACTTGAAACGCATCCACTCGCAACCAGTCCACAGGTGCTTTCATTTTGGCGTCGTGCCAAATCCGGTACGCCTCGATCTCGGCGGCATAGTTGCGGAGCGTCAACGGCGCCGCGTCGCGCTCGGCGCGAAGATAGTTTAGAAACCCGTCCGCTAGCGCGTCGGCTACGCGTTCTCGGATGCGATTTTCTTGAGGTTCTTGCACTTCGGATAACCAGAGCAACCAAGGAACGCGCCAAACCGGCCTTGCCGTTTCAACATCGGCGAGCCACATTTCTCACATTTCTCGTCCGTTGGTTCCGCCGCAGCTTTCGGCTCCGGTGCCGGTAGCTGCGCGGTGATTTCTTCCGATAAAGGTTTTGCGTTCTTGCACTTCGGATAACCAGAGCAACCAAGGAACGGCCCGCGCGCGCTAGAACGAATCGCCATCGGCAACCCGCACTTGTCGCACTTGTGCTCGGTCAGTACCGGCGCGGCTTTCGGCTCGCGCTTGGGAGTCACAGCCTTGAGCGCCTCGGCAATATCCGGCGGGAATTTACCGGAGGATTTGCATTTCGGATAACCGGAACACGCGAGGAAAAAGCGCCCGAATGATTGTTTCAGCACCATCGGTTTGGCGCACTTGTCGCATTTGGCCGCCGCGATAAACTCTGCCACGGACTCCGGCAACACGATTTCAGGTTTTGGCTTCGGAATAATCTTGCCGTCGGCCGCCCGTTCAAACGGCATCGCATTCCGGCATTCCGGATACGAGCTACACGCTAGGAATTCGCCGCGCCGGCCGCGTTTAATAACCATCGGACTACTGCACTTGCTACAAGTCACGCCGGTTTCCGCACCGGCAGATGGCTTAAGTGTGCCTTCTTCATCGCGCTCAAAATTCATCGTGCTCTTGCAGTCGGGGTAGCCGGTACACGCGAGGAACTCACCGTTGCGCCCCTTCTTAATCGCCATCGGCTTGCCGCATTTTTTGCAAGCAATGCCGGTATCCACGGCGAGTAGTGGAACGATTTGATTCTTCTCGTCCCGCGAAAAATTCATCGCCGTCTTGCACTTGGGATATTTAGAGCACGCAAGAAATTCGCCCTGTTTGCCCATGCGCAGCACCATTTCCGAGCCGCACTTCTCGCAAACCACACCGGTCTTCTCGGCTTCAACGATTTGGATCTCGTCATTCTCGCGCGAGAAGTCGCTGGAAAATTTACACTTCGGATACTTCGAGCAGGTTAGATATTCGCCCCGGCGACCCTCAGTGATATTGAGCGTTCCCTTCTTGCATTCAGGACACTTCAAATCCGTCGGAATCTTTTTCTGCTCCAAAGCGGCCGCCAGCGTCGGTTTGAAATCATCGTAAAACCGTTGCAATAACGCGTGCCACTCGATCTTACCCGCCTCAACTTCATCGAGCTGCTCCTCCATATGGGCGGTGAACTTCACGTCTAGTAAACTTGGAAACGTCTTTACCAACAAATCATTTGTCTGCTCACCGATATCGGTCGGTTTGAGTTTGTTTTTCTCTTTCTCGACATACTTGCGATCGATGATCGTCTTCATCGTCGGCGCGTATGTGCTGGGGCGACCGATGCCGAGCTCTTCGAGCGCCTTGATCAAGGTCGCCTCTGAGTAACGTGGCAAGGGAATGGTGAAATGTTGTTCAGGTCGCAGATCGCACAGATTCACCTTCTCATTCATTGCCAGGGCCGGCACACGCTGGTTGGCGTCATCATCTGCGCGTTTATCTTCGTCGCCTTCATCAACACCATAAACCTTGAGAAAACCTGAAAATGTGACTTCTGTTCCCGAAATTCGGAAGGTGTAATCCCGGAACGGTGAGTTAGTGACCGGTAACTTCTTTTCTGTATCGTCAGGATGAACCGTCCCACCCAGCGTAGCCAAATCGTGTTTCCGCCCGGCGTGCGCCGTAATCTCCACAGACTTCACCAACATCTCAGCCGGTGACATCTGGCTGGCGACAAACCGCCGCCAGATTAATTTGTAAAGCGCGAGTTGCCGGTCATCAAGGTACCGGGCCACGCTCTCCGGCGTGCGACGGACACTGGTCGGGCGGATTGCTTCGTGTGCTTCCTGCGCGCCACCTTTGCTCTTATAGAAATTCGGTTTCTCGGGCGCATAATCTTTACCGAACTGTTCAACAATAAACTTCAACGTATCGGCCTGCGCCTCGCGGGAGACGTTAACCGAGTCAGTACGCATATACGTAATGAGACCAACCGCACCCTCTGAACCGACATCCATGCCTTCATAAAGCTGCTGCGCAATCCGCATCGTCTGGTCGGGAGACATTCGCAGTCCGCTCGACGCCGCTTGTTGAAGCGTGCTGGTAATGAACGGCGGCGCGGCATAACGCTTCCGGGTTTGCTGATCGAGTTTGGCAACAATCCAGTCGGCAGTCTGCAACTCATCTAGAATCGCGTCCGCCAAAAGCTCACTGCCGATCCAGAATTTTTCACCCTCAATCTTGTGCAACTTGGCTAGAAACGAATCCGTCGGTACCGACTGCTTCTCCGTCGCCTCCTCCTCAGTTGACTTGGAAAGCCTCTTAAACACCGCCGCCGGCAATTTGGTCGCCGCTTTTTGCAACGCCGCATCAATCGACCAATACTCCTGCGCCTTGAACGCCCGAATCTCCCGTTCGCGTTCGACAATCAATCGCACCGCAACCGACTGCACGCGACCGGCACTCCGGGCGCCGCGCAGTTTCTTCCACAGCAACGGCGAAATCTGATAGCCCACAATCCGGTCCAGCACGCGCCGCGCCTGCTGGGCATCGACGCGATTCATATCAATCGGCCCGGCATGCTGAAATGCGTTCCGAATCGCTTCCTTCGTGATCTCGTTAAATGTCACCCGAAAGAAATTCGGATTCTTCCGCCCACCCAACAACTCGCTCAAATGCCACGCAATGGCTTCTCCTTCGCGATCGGGGTCAGGGCAAAGGTAAATCTTCGAAGCCGTTTTGGCAGCGGCCTTCAGCTCGCTGACGGTTTTGATACGGGTCTTCGTAACTTCGTAGGTCGGTTCGAACTTGTTCTCGATATCGACGCCGAGACCCTTCTCAGGCAAGTCGCGAATATGCCCCATCGAGGCCTTAACGATATAATCGTTGCCAAGATATTTGTTAATCGTTTTGGCTTTCGCCGGCGACTCAACAATGACGA
>JBAWWR010000051.1:0-17721 GCA_037146675.1 Verrucomicrobiota bacterium
CATGTCCAGCTTAACCGGCGCGGCTTTGACCTGGTTGCGCGTGAACACGCCGGCCACAGTTGCCGGCACGTCCGACATAATCAGCGCCATGTCTTTCTTGCCGGATTTCTTGATACCGGCGGATAGGCCAGCGGCGCGGAACCCGCGCGCGGCGGTGACGGAGCCGGTAATCTTTGTAAATTGGGTTGTCTTCATGATTGCCCTTTCGTTTCGCGGGCATCATGCAAAGCCTCTCTTCGTCATGCAAGCAATTTGCGCATGAGCAGTGGTTGCTTGACTGGCCGGGAAGTGTTGTTACTGTCGCGCCATGGCATTTCGCAAGCGGCTCACCCTCGGCATCGCATTCGCACTGACAACCTTCAGCCTGTTGACCGGCGCAAACGCAGAGGAGACCGCGCACAAGCATATGAAGTTACTGGCCACCGGCAACAGCTTCACGCATAACGCCACGACCTTCCTCCCAGGTATCGTCAAGGCGAGCGGAGATACGTTAACCCTCAAGCAGATCACCCTCGCCGGGGCACCGATGGAGGTGCACTGGAAGAATGCCGCAGATTTCCAAGCAGGTGCGACAAACGCCCAAGCCCGCGCCTGGGCCGTGTTGACGGCGGAGAAGTGGGACTTTGTCACGTTCCAACAATCCAGCATGAACAGTTTCAAGCTCGAAACCTACCGGCCATTCGCGAAGCAGATGTATGACTTCATCAAGGCGCAGGCGCCGACAGCCGAGGTGGTCATTCACGAGACATGGGCGTACCGCGAGGATGACCCGCTCTTTAAAAAAGGATTCACGCAACAGGACATGTACCGGGGATTGCGCAAAGCCTACGAGACAATTGCCGGCGAGCTGGGCTGCCGGCTCATTCCCGTCGGCGATGCCTTCCAGAACGCGCGCGCTGATGCGGCGTGGAAAAGCGTCTTCCCGGATCCTAACTTTGATTATAAGAATCCAGTCTACCCCACCCTGCCCGACCAGACCCATTCGTTAAACAACGGGTATTCATGGGTCAAGGGCAAGGACGACAAGTTTAGCCTCAAGTCTGATATCCACGGCAACACCGCCGGTCAATATCTCGCCGCGGCGGTCTGGTACGAGTTTCTCTTCGGCCACAGCATCATCGGCAACACATTTGTGCCACAGGGACTGTCTGCCGCCGATATTGCAGTACTCCAGCGCATCGCGCATCAGACCGTGACCGAAGGCTTGAAGCCCCAGCCGTAGCCGGCTCACTTCTTTGGGGTGACTTTGTTGATCTCGTCGAACGGCACAACGTTGCTCTGCTTCGCCCATTCGTCGTAGCGAGCGACCAACTGCTTGACACGGTCAGGTTCTTTGTCGGCGAGATTTAAATTTTCCGTCCGGTCGGCCTCGATGTCGTAGAGCTCCCACCGGTCATGATCGTCGTGGGCGCTGACGAGTTTCCACTTGCCGTCACGGATGGCCCGATTACCTTCGTGTTCCCATACGAGAAATTCCGGCTCCGCCCGGGTCCCGCCACGCAGCAACTGCCCGAGACTGCTGCCGGCCAGCGGATGGATGGCTGCGGCCGGGTATTTCGCGCCGGATACTTCGAGCACGGTCGGCATAATGTCGGTGATGTGACCGAGAGCATTGTTAAGTTTGCCCCGTGCGGGGATGCCGCCCGGCCAGTGCGCCACCAGTGGCGTTGAGATGCCGCCTTCATGCACCCAACGTTTGTGGCGGCGGAACGGGGTATTGCTGAGCGTCGCCCATGCTGGACCATAGGCATCGGGCTGTTGGCAGGCGCCGTTGTCCGAGAGGAACAGGATGAGCGTGTTGTCGAGCGCACCGAGAGCGGTCAGTTTGGCGACGACACGGCCGACGCCTTGGTCGAGCCGATCGACTTGAGCGGCGTAGATTTCCATCGCTTCCTCGGGACTCGCGGATCCGCGCGGAGCAGCGTCGAGTTCCGTCTGCACCAGCGGCCGGTGCTTATTCCGCTCTGGCAAAAGCTCGTCGGGATGATACGGCCAGTTGGGATTGACCAGTCCCATCTCGGCCTGCCGTTGCCAGCGTTGCTTGGCAAGTGCGCGCGGACCGGCGGCGTACTTGCCACGGTACTTGGCGATGTCTTCGGTCAGCCCGTGGACCGGATAGTGTGGCGCGGTGTAGGCGAGGTAGAGAAAAAACGGTTTCGTGTCTTTCCCCATTTGATCAAGGAAACTGAGTGCGGTCTCCGTGTAGGCGTCCGTGGCATAGGCTGGCAGGGTACCGGCGGGAGCGGACGGCAGCGCGGGCTTGAAGTAGGATCTGGAACCGCCGAGCAGACCCTTGAAATGTTCGAAGCCACGGGCAGTGGGCGTGTGGCCGGGTTTGTCGCCGAGATGCCACTTACCGGACATAGCGGTCGCGTAGCCTGCGGAACGCAACACTTCGGCCATAGTCACGCACTTATTATTGAGGGCCTTTTGATAGGCCGGCAGATTCCAATCCTGCAACATGTCGCCAACACCGGCCTGATGCGGATATAAGCCAGTCAGCAATGCGGCGCGCGATGGACAGCACCTCGCGCAATTGTAGAACTGTGTGAATCGCATCCCGCCGGCTGCTAGCCGGTCGATGTTCGGAGTCTGGATTTCCCCGCCAAAACAACCGATGTCTGAGTACCCCATGTCATCGGCGAGAATGACCACGATGTTGGGACGTTTCGTCGGAGCCGGCGTGGTTACCGGTGCGTCAGCCCACAACCCGCGTGGCAACGCCAGCGCTCCGGCCGCGAGTCCGGCAGTTCTGAGGAACTCGCGGCGGTTCATAGCCGACTACAGCAGTCCTTCCGTTTCCGGGTAACCGCAAACTAGGTTCAGGCATTGCACGGCCTGACCGGCCGCACCTTTAGTCAGGTTGTCGATGGCGCTGCTGATGATGAGCCGGTTTGTGCGAGCGTCCACGCGCACGGAAATGTCGCAGAAATTCGTCACAGATACATTCTTGATGTCTGGCATGCCGTCGGTGACCCGCACGAATGGTTCACCCTTGTAGAACTCCCGGTAAGCCGCGAGTACATTCTCCAGGTTACCAGCAAGGCTTGCGATAATCGTAGATTCGATACCCCGGTTAAGTGGAATTAAATGCGGCACGAACGTGATCGTCGCGCCAAGCTCCTGTTCGATTTCGGACAGGTGCCGATGCTTCGGAACGCTGTAAGCCCGGGCACTTTCATTGCACTCGCAAAAAAGACAATCCTCGACCGCTTTTCGACCGGCACCGCTGACGCCACTCATACTGCTAACGATGATACTGGACGGCTGAATCATCCCCTTCCGCAATGCCGGCGTGATGCCTAGGATAATGCTCGTCGGGTAACACCCGGGACACGCGACCAATTGCGCGGTGCGAATCTTGTCCCGGTAAATCTCCGGCAAGCCATACACCGCCTGCGCCAGCAAGGCCGGTGTGGGATGTTCATGCTCGTAAAATTCTTTATATGTTGCCGCGGATTTCATACGGAAGTCAGCAGAAAGGTCGATAACCTTCACGCCGTTCTTCAGCAATGGCACAGCAAACTCCGCCGCGACGCCGTGCGGCAACGCCAAAAACGCGACATCGGCAGAAATCTTACCGGCATCCGGTTCGATGAACGTGGCGGTCACTTGGCCCCGGAAGCGCGGGAAGATTTCACTCACCGGTTTACCGGCGTATTGCCGGGAGGTGAATTGGACGATTTCGATTTGCGGATGACGGAGCAGCAGGCGGACCAATTCCTGACCGGAATAGCCGCTGGCCCCGATGATGGCAACTTTAGTTTTATTCATGGCGTAAAAAGCAACAAGCCTCGGATTGTGCAACCCGAGGCTCGCGCTTGCAAGGTGATTTGTTGATTAACGCTTCGAGAACTGGAAGCGCTTGCGGGCACCGGGTTGGCCGTATTTCTTGCGCTCGCGCATGCGTGAATCGCGGGTGAGCATACCTTTGGCGCGGAGCGTGGGCTTGGTTTCCGCCATTGCAATGAGCAATGCCCGTGCGATGCCGAGGCGGATTGCGCCGGCCTGCCCATTCATGCCACCGCCTTCGGCGAGAATGCTAATGTCGTACTTTTTCACCGTGTCGGTGACGTGCAAAGGTTCGAGGGCGTGGCCCAAAATATTAGGTACGGTCAGGTAGTCTTGAATTTTCCGGGCGTTGACGGTGATGATGCCGCTGCCGGGAACGAGCTTGACGCGGGCAACGCTAGTCTTACGACGGCCGGTGCCGAGAATCGCTGGAGTGGGAGTAGTCTTTGCCATGATTATTGCTTCCAAAATTAATGTTATCAGACCGCAAACGGTGCCGGTTGCTGAGCGATGTGTGGATGGGTGGCGCCAGCATACACTTTCAATTTCGTAATCGTCGCGCGTCCGAGCCGGTTATGTGGAATCATCCCGCGTACCGCACGCTTGATGATGTCCTCAGAACGATTAGGGCGCAATTGTTTCGGGGAAAACCGCTTCTCATTGCCGGGATACTGCGAGTACGTCATGTACTGCTTGTCGGTTTCTTTCTTACCGGTAAACACACACTTGGCAGCGTTGATAACGATGACAAAGTCACCGGTATCCACGTGCGCCGTGAATTTGGGATTGTGCTTGCCACGGAGGATGTTCGCGGCCTGAACGGCGACGCGACCAACCACCTTGCCGTTGGCGTCAATTACGAACCAACGCGGCGTTTGCTCTTCTTTCTTAGCCATGAATGTCTTCATAAAAATATCTATTCTACCTCGGAGGAAGCGCAACTTATCCAACCTGCTCGCAGAAGTCAACTCTCAAAATCTAACACCTTGAAACTACAAGTGGTTTGATGGCATAAGTATTACAACCGACTGACCACTAATACTGATGAATATCGTTCTTGTCGAACCAGAAATTCCGCCAAACACCGGCAACGTCGCGCGTTTGTGTGCAGCGACCAACGCGACACTGCATCTGGTTGGTCCGCTCGGTTTCCGACTAGACGACCGGGCGCTCAAGCGTGCCGGTATGGATTATTGGGAGCATGTCGTCTGGAAAGCGTGGCCTTCATGGGGTGAGCTGCACGCCCAGATACCGGCATCCGCACAAGTGTTCCTCGTCGAAAACAAGACCGATCGCCTCTATACAGACGTGCAATACCGGGCCAGTGACTATCTAGTCTTCGGTCGTGAGACGACTGGGTTGCCGACTACATTGCTCGACACATATCGGGACACGACAGTCGCTATTCCGCAGTTTAATCCCAAAGCGCGCAGCTTAAATCTTTCAAACTGTGTAGCCATCGTCCTGTACGAAGCGCTGCGCCAAGTGGAAGGTTTTTAAATTACCTTATGGCTGAGGGATGGCCTTCTTGATGTTATCGAACAATCCTTTGCCTGATTTCTGAATCGTCTGGGTAACCTCCTTACCGGCACTGCCGCCGTCCTTGATAAGCCCGCCAGCGATATCACCCAACTGACCAAAGACAATCTTCATGACCAGCGCCGAGACACTGGTGGATTCCGTAATATTTTCAAAGACAACATCCCGGTTGAGGTTGAGCTTGTGTTCCGTTGGTCGCGCTTTGGAGAAATCCTTCATAATCACAGTCCCAATGTGGACGCGCAGCAAGTCGACACGGTAGCTAGCCCCGTTTGATGATTCGGCTGGTTTCTTGCCGTCACTGGCGGAACTGGCGGCGGGTGCAAGCTTGTCTTGAAAAACGCTAGCGTTCGTCCGGCCGGCCGCATTTTTTATGATAACAACGTTCTCAATGTTGACAACCACTTCCTTGACATGCGGCGCGCCACTGAGCAGCGATCCGAGCGTATAGCGCAGGCGTAACAGCGGCAAGTCCACGAACAGCTTCTCCGGGAACTCCGCTGGATTTGTCAACTTGAGGTCGCGCACCTCCAGTTGACTAGTGAACAGCCCCACATCAACTGCGCCAATTTCTAATGGAAATCCAGTGAGTTTTGTTACCCCAATTTCCACTGACCGACGGGCGATGAAATTACGTGAGAAAAAACCAAACACCACCAACACAACCAGAATAAATAGAAGCCGCAATAATAGTTTTTTCATAGCTGGATTTTACCATAAAACTCACTCACAATCAACCCATGCCAAAGCTTGGTGCGCATATGTCAATCACCGGTGGCGTCGATCGTGCGCTTGAACGCGGCGCGACAGTCGGCTGTCATGCCGTACAGATTTTCCTAAAAAACAATATGCAATGGGCCGGTAAGTCGCTCGACCCAGATGAGGTTTCGCGCTTTCGGCAACACCGGTTACCGGTGTTCGCGCACAGCTCGTACCTGATCAATCCTGCCTCCCTGAATCCGGTATTCCGCAGCAAGTCCATCGTCGCGCTCATTGACGAGATCAACCGTGCCACGCTACTTGGTCTACCGTTCATCGTCCTCCATCCCGGCGCACAAGGCGACCTGCAAGCAGCAGCACAAAGTCTTGACGAAGCGTTCGTCGCGACAAAACATAGTCCGGTTAAAATTGCCTTGGAAACAACGGCCGGGCAAGGTACGTGCCTTGGTCACCGATTCGAACATCTGGCGGCCATTTTTCAGTTTTCCAAGTATCCAGCCCGGCTAGCCGTCTGCGTGGACACGTGCCATATTTTCGCTGCCGGCTACGACATCCGCACTTCCAAAGGCTACCGGGCAACCGTTTGCGAAATGGAACAGACTTTTGGCTGCGACAAAATTGCGGCCTTTCACCTCAACGACACAAAAAAGCCACTTGGCTCACGCGTCGACCGGCATGAACATATTGGTAAAGGTCATCTCGGATTGCCGGCATTCCGCAATGTCCTTCGCGATGAACGTTGGCAAGATTTGCCGATGGTTCTCGAAACCCCAAAAGGCCCAGACTTGGCCGAAGACATTGAAAATCTGCGTGTGCTTCGTCGCCTGCTCAAATGACGAATTTCGAGAAACTTGTTGAGGAAGCGTTGGCACTAATCCCAGCTGAACTCCGCGCCCACGTTTTCAACGTCCAGATTGTTATCGAAGACGAACCGAGCAAAGCATTGCTGGACGAACTTGGCGTGCCGGCAGGCGAAATGTTGTACGGATTGTATTCCGGCACGCCGTTGCCGGAACGCACCAGCGAATACGCAGCCTTTCCAGACCGCATCACTATTTATCGCAGACCGCTGCTCGCAGACTTTATTGACCCGGTCGAGTTACGCCGGGAAGTTGCGCGCACGGTCATCCATGAGCTCGCGCATCACTTCGGCATCCCAGACGAACGACTCGCCGCCCTTGGCTGGTCGTGAGCGATTTTTTCAACACATCAAAGATTTTGTCGAGCTGCGCACCGGTAATGCAGTACGGCGGCATGATGACAATGACATTACCGATTGGACGCGTGAGTACGCCACGTTCGCGCATTGCCCGGCAAATCTTGATCCCCATCTGTTCCTCGAGCCGGTAAGGACCAACTTCGACCGCGCCGATGAATCCACATTGACGAACGTCCACCACCCCCGGCAACCGGCGGCACACTGCCAAGCGGGATTGCAAATCGCCAATCTTGGCTTGCAGTTTCGCAAGCACACGCTCGGCTTTGAAAACTTGCAGATTCGCCAACGCCGCCGCGCAACCAAGTTGGTTGCCGGTGTAACTGTGTCCGTGGAAAAACGTTTTAAATTCGGCGTACTCGCCGAGAAATGCATTGAAAATTTCCTCGGTCGCCAGCGTTGCGGCTAATGGCAGATATCCGCCGGTCAGACCTTTCGCCACCGCCATCAGATCTGGCGTTACTCCTTCGTGTTCGCACGCGAACATCTTACCGGTGCGCCCGAACCCAGTCATAACCTCGTCGGCAATCAGCAGTGTGTGTTTACAGAGTCGACGAACTTCGCGCAACATTCCCGACGGCCAGAGGCGCATCCCGGCCGCACCTTGAATCAACGGTTCGATGCAAACGCCGGCAACCTCATCAGACAAAAGCTTCTTCAGTTCCGCAATATTACCGGCGCGTAGCACCTCGAATGTCAGCGGCCGAAACGTTTCGTGAAACAAACGAATCCCGCCAATACTGACTGCACCCATGGTGTCGCCGTGGTAGGCGTCAGTGAACGCGATAAACTTCTTCCGTTGCGGCTGGCCGCGATGTTGCCAGTATTGCAACGCCATTTTGAGAGCAACTTCCATCGCCGTCGAGCCGTTGTCTGAATAAAACACCCGCGGCAAGCCGGTCAACTTGCTCAATTGTTCTGCCAATTTGATTGCCGGCACATTCGACAAACCAAGAAACGATGAATGCGCAATCTGATCAAGCTGGTCTTTGATAGCTTGCGTAATCTTTGGGTGCCGGTGGCCGTGGAGATTCGTCCAGATGGACGAGTTGGCATCAATGTACTCGTTACCAGCCACATCGCGCAGCACGGCCCCATGCCCTGATTCGATGATGACCGGCACCTCCGCCATCCACTGTTTCATCTGCGTGAACGGATGCCAAAGATACCGGTGGTCTATATCAGCGAGCGAGTGTTGCATAAATCTTCAAAAACTGTTGAACGTCGTCAGCCGTATGCGCTGCTGAAACCGTGACGCGCAATCGGGCTTTGCCTTTCGCGACTGTTGGGTAGCGGATGGCTGGAGCAAAGATCCCAGCGTCAAACAGCTTGCCAGACAACTCGACTGCCGCCCGTTCGTCACCGACAATTATCGGATGAATTGCACTTTGCGCACCCAACGCGCGAACGTTTTCCCATAGTTGGTCACGGCGTTGCGCGCCGGCATCACTCATCACAAACTCCACCGCAGCAGCAGCAGCCGCGCAAACCGCCGGAGGCAATGCAGTTGAATAAATCAGACTGCGTGCCCGGTTGCGGAGTAAATCAATTAGCGCCTGCGAACCAACGACAAACCCGCCGGCACAACCAAGCGCCTTGCTCAGCGTACCGAGCGTGATATCGACTTTGTCCTCGACACCAAGTTGCTCGGCCAATCCGCGACGGTTCTGACCAAAGAGGCCGGTCGCGTGCGCTTCATCCAGCATCAACCACGCCGCATATTTCTCCTTCAATGCCACGATTTCTGACAACGGTGCCAAGTCGCCGTCCATCGAAAACACCGTTTCGGTGATAATCAACCGCCGCCGGTACGACTGGGATTGTTGGAGAATCTCTTCGAGCTTGCGGAGGTTTAAATGCGGATAGACGCGAATTGTCGCACCGCTTTGCCGGGCACCGTCGATGATGCTTGCGTGATCGAGCTTGTCGAGAATCAGCACATCGCCTTCGCCGGCAAGCGCGGTGATCGTGCCGACGTTGGCGGCATAACCGGAACCGAAAACGAGAGCGGCTTCTTTGTTTTTGAAGCGCGCGAGTTTTTCCTCCAACAGCCGGTATGGTTCTAAATTGCCACACACCAACCGGGACGCCCCCGCGCCGACACCCCAGCGCGCAATCGCTTCCTTGGCAGCGCATTTCAAGAGCGGGTCATTGGCTAACCCGAGGTAATCGTTGCTCGAAAAATTAAGCAATTCACGCCCGCCAATTCCAACACGCGGTCCTTGTGCGCCGGCAATGTCACGGAATTGCCGGTAAAGCCCGTCCGCGCGAAGCTGGTTCAACTCCGCGTCGAGTTGGTCGTTCAAGTTGGACATACGACTTTCCCGTTGAGCATCATAAACGCAATTGTTTTTTCAGCGAACACAACTGCCGCGTACGGATCGGCATAGCCATTCGCCGGCACGGCGATTAAGTCAGCTACCGCACCTGTAGCAATCTTGCCAAGCCGAGTAGATTGACTCAAGGCTTTTGCCGCATTGGTCGTCGCCATTGCGATAATCCGCGCCGGTGGCCACTCAGGAAACACGCGCGCCATCTCTTGCATTTCGGCAAAGATATCGAGGGTGTCGTTGCTGGCCAAGCTATCCGTCCCTAAGCAGACATTTACGCCTGCATCAAGTAACGCCGTCAACGGTGCCGGTGAGCGTTGGAAATACCGGTGCGTTTTCGGGCAATGCACCACGCTCGTACCGGTCTGCGCGATCAACTGCACATCATCGGACGTCAAACAGTTTGCATGGGCTGCTAGACAATTTCGACTCAACACACCATAGCTGTGTAGAAGATCGACCGCGCCCGCGCGTCCGCAGTCGGACATATTGCGCCCACGTTGCTGTAAAGCGTCATACAATTGCCCCCTGCCCTGCCGGAACATTTCATCTTCTTCGTCGCTTTCCGCGACATGCGTAGTGATGAACCGCCCGGACTGTGCGCAACGCCGGTACAATTCCGCGCTCGCAGTGTACGGTGCATGTGGCGATAAGCCCTTAAACCCTGCCGGCAATTCCACTCGTCGCGCTAGGTCAATAAGCTCCGGACACCAGACAACGCGCAATGGCGTCGCCGGCAGTTGTGCGATTAATTCTGGGAAACATTCGATGTTCACAACTGTGGTGGTGCCGGCGCGCAAGGCGAGTTCCATCCCGGCTTGAATACCGGCCAAAAAATCACCGGGCGTCTGCGTCGCCTTCAGCGCAACAATATCGCGAATCCAATCCGTAAAACTACCCCGATATGGCACCGGTAAGTGCGTATAATCGAAGTGGCAATGCGCATTGATTAAACCCGGCAAGAGCACCACATCGCCCAAATCGCGACTTGGTCCGCTCTGTTTGCCAACTGCCGTGATTGTGTCACCGGTAACTTCAACGACACCATTTTCAATTGGCGGCGCGTCAACCGGCAACACCCACTTCGCGCGCAGCCTCATGGCGAGTACGGCATCCGCACCCGTTTAATTTTCTGCGCCAACCCGGTCCCCTCATCCACCTCCACAACCACGCCACACAATTCAATCTTGTCGGTGGCAACTTCAAGCCGTTGTGGCATTCCGGAAACAAAACGGTGAATGACCGCATTGACGTCACGACCCAGCACCGAGTCGTGTGGGCCACACATGCCGGCATCGCTGAGGTACGCCGTGCCTTTCGGCAGGATTTGCTCGTCGGCTGTCTGGACGTGGGTGTGCGTGCCGACCACCAAGCTGACTTGGCCATCGAGATACCGGCCCATCGCGATTTTTTCACTGGTCGCTTCGGCGTGGAGATCGACAATGATGATGCTGGTTTGCCGTCGTAGCTTAGCGATTTCGGCAGTAGCCGCACGAAATGGGCAGTCATTGTCCGGCATGTAAACACGACCGAGCAAATTCAAGACACCGACTCTCGCCCCTTCGCCGACGGTGATGACTACCGAACCGCGCCCCGGCGCGGACGGCGCGACATTCAAGGGGCGCACGACGTGAGGCAGGTTTTCAATATCCTGTTCAAATCCCTTTTGGTCCCAGACATGGTCGCCGGTGGTAATCACGTCGACGCCGGCAGCCAGCAGCTCTTGGACGGTGGCAGTGGTCAGACCAGAACCGTGCGCGGAGTTTTCGCCGTTGGCGATGACGCAGTCGAGATGGTATTCGCGTTTGAGCTTTGGCAATAATGCAGCAACCGCTTGCCGGCCCGGTTTACCGACAATATCACCGATAAAAAGAATGTTCATTTGGCGCACTCCACACAGCGGGTTTCACGGACAACGGTCACTTTGATCTGCCCCGGATACTGCAACTCCTGCTCGATTTTATGGCTAATATTGCGGGCGAGGAGTGTCGCCTCACTGTCGTTGATCTGTCCGGGTTCAACAAAAACACGAATTTCACGACCGGCCTGCAGCGCATAACTTTTCTCAACGCCGGCAAAACCATTGGCGACGGTCTCCAATTTTTCGAGGCGTTGCAGATACAATTCCATACTTTCGCTTCGCGCGCCAGGCCGCGAAGCACTGATGGCGTCGGCTGCGCTGGCCGGAATACCGCAGACGGTAACCGGCTCGACTTCATTGTGATGCGAGGCGACACCTTGAACGACTTCCTCCGGCTCGCCGTATTTGCACAGCAATGCGGCACCAATCGCGGCGTGTGCGCCTTCAGTATCGTGATCTACCGCCTTGCCAATATCGTGAAAAAGACCGATACGTTTGGCAAGCGGTTGGCTTAATCCCATTTCGGCGGACATCATGCCTTCCAATTTAGCGACTTCGATAGAATGATCGAGCACGTTTTGCGCGAAACTGTGCCGAAATTTCAAACGCCCCAGGAGCTTGATTAGTTCCGGGTGGACTTTTGGAACGCCGAGTTGGAAGACAGCTTCTTCACCGGACTTGCTGATCGAAGTCTCGAGTTCTTCGCGGACCTTACCGGCTTCTTCCTCGATACGCGCCGGATTAATGCGGCCGTCGGCAACCAGACGTTCAAGTGTTTGCCGGGCCAGTTCCCGCCGAACGGGATCAAACCCGCTGAGCGCCACGACTTGTGGGGTGTCATCAATCACGATATTAACGCCGGTCACGGCTTCAAACGCGCGGATATTGCGACCTTCCCGGCCGATGATGCGCCCTTTCATTTCATCATTTTGCAGCGTGACACTGCAACTCGTTGACGTCTGAATGTGATTCGCGGCGCACCGCTCAACCGCAATACTAATCACCCGGCGCGCTTCCCGGTCAGCATTGGCCTTGGTTTTCTCAAGGATCCGGTGGGTCAAAATTCCGGCATCTTCCCGGACTCCATCCTCGACACGCTGGAGCAACAACATTTTTGCCTGCTCACTGGTCAACCCGGCTTGTCGCTGAAGCTCGAGCTGCGAGAGGCGCTTTAATTCATCGAGTTCTCCCTGCAACTTATGCAGTTCCTTCTCGCGCTCGCCGACAATGCTTTCCTTCTTCGCGATTTCCTCGGTCTTGCGGTCGAGCCACTCGACTTTCCGGTCGAGATTGTTTTCGCGTTGTAGTAACTGCTTTTCGGATTCGGCCAACTCTTGCCGGCGTGTCCGGGCTTCAACGTCAAAATCCTCGCGGGCATTTAGCAACTGTTCCTGCGTACGGACGGTGGCGTCGCGGATAATCCCGTCGGCCTCCCGGCGCGCGCTAGCAACGATGTTGCCGGCGTGGGTCGTGTCGGTGCACAGCTTCCGCCATAGGAGTAACCCGCTCACAGCCGCGCCCATCAGCAACGCGAGCAGGTTAATGATGATGGGGTTCATGATTCCTTGTGCATTGAACGACTTGATTTTCGGTAATTATAAAGTCCATACGAACGTCGTGCGGCTCAATCGGGACTTCGTTCAATAATTGAAAATCGTGCGCCAGCGCAATCTTGAGACCGGGCGCTGACTTGAGCAAGGCATCAAAGTAACCTTTGCCGCGCCCGAGCCGATTTCCATTTCGATCGAACGCTACCCCAGGAATGAGCCACACTTCTGACTGAACGGCCGACACGCGGCGCGGGTGTTTTGGCTCGAGAATGTTTAACTTACCGGCGACGAGATCTTGATCAAAGTCCTGAATCTCTGCCACCAAGTACTCGCCATTTTGAAAGGCCGGCACACAAACATGTCTACCTCTCTTTAATAGTTGGCAGATAAGATTGTGCGTCTCGATTTCATTGCCGAATGAAACGTACACCGCCAGTGACTTTGCATCCGCAAACGCTGGTAATGTCGCTAATTGTTTTGCGACGGCGACGCTGTGCTGGTGGACCGTTCCGTCATCCAAGCCGGTCAGGTGTGCCGATATGCGTTTGCGGAGCTCGTGTTTCATCGACTCACAGAAGTCTGCGCCCCACACGGGCAAGGGATGTGAAATATTTCACAGCCAATCACACTGGCCAGCAAGAGCGATGCGATCACGAGTCGCGTTGTTTGGCGAATAATTGCTTCCATTTTTCCATTCTCTCTTTCACGCGAACTTCAAAGCCTTGATCGCCGGGTTCGTAGTATTTCTTCGCTACCGGTAAGTAATCTTGTTCAACAACGTGCCCTTCAAAATCGTGGGCATATTTGTAATCCTTGCCGCGACCGAGCCGTTCGCTGCCTTTGTAATGCGCATCCTTGAGATGTGCCGGTACTTCTAGCGTTCGCCCCGATTCGACATCCGCCTTAGCCGACCAAATCCCTTTGGCGCTGGCATTTGACTTCGGCGCGGTTGCACAATAAACCGTCGCCTCCGCCAAAACTAGTTCGCCTTCCGGCCAACCGATAAACTCGACGGCATGATGCGCTGCCACCGCCAGCACCAACGCCTGCGGGTCCGCCAGTCCGATGTCTTCCGCGGCTAAAATCGTAATCCGACGCGCAATGAAACGCGGATCTTCGCCGGCAATAACCATCTTGGCTAACCAATAAAGTGCTGCGTCGGGATCACTGCCGCGCATGGATTTGATGAACGCCGAAATTGTGTCGTAATGTTCGTCTTCGCCGGCACCGTAGACGACGGCTTTTTTCTGGATAGATTCTTCGGCAATGGCGTGCGTGATGTTGCCGGTAAGAGTTGTGAGTGCGCCGATTTCGAGAGAATTGAGCGCTTTCCGCGCATCGCCGTCGCAGGCGGTCGCCAGAAACACGAGCGCATCTTCGTCGGCTTTTGCGCCCAACACCTCTAACCCACGGCGGAGCAACGTCGTAATGTCAGCTGGTGTGAGCGGCTGTAACTCAAAAATCTGCGAACGCGAAACCAGCGGCGAGTTGACATAGAAAAACGGATTATGCGTTGTCGCGCCGATTAGCCGTATCGTTCCATTCTCGACGTCCGGCAAGAGGACGTCCTGTTGCGCCTTGTTGAATCGGTGAATCTCATCAATGAACAGGATGGTTTTCTGGCCGGCATTCGTCAATCGGTTACCGGCACTGGCGATGACGCGCCGAATATCGGCGACATTGGACTCAACGCCACTCAAACGTTCAAACTTGCTTTGCGTGGCGTTGGCGATGACTTCAGCGAGCGATGTCTTGCCGGTGCCTGGCGGACCGTAAAGGATAATCGAGCCAATCCGGTCAGCTTTGATGGCGCGCCATAGGAGCTTGCCTTCCGCAAGAATGTGGCGTTGGCCAACGAATTCGGCGAGCGTGCGCGGCCGCATCCGTGTGGCCAGCGGAGCGGTTTGCGGTGGAAGCTTATCCGTTGCCGCTGCGGGAGCGGTGGGCGATTCCTGATTGTCAAATAGGTTGCCGGTCATAGCCACAATTTGCCCGATTTCACCGGCCGACGAAGCCGACCAGCGGAAAAAGAAATACCCCGCCGTAATGCCGTTGGGGCGTTTTCCGTCGAACCCCTCGTTAAAGGGGGTGCTTGGCCAATTGTTTCCGACTTCCATTGAAGGCGTGTCTTCCACAACCAGACCGAAGCTCCGCTATTTCTAGCATTTATCGGCCCGAGGAAATTTCGTCCGTCACGAACATGGCAGGGTATTTCGCGATTTCAAATCTGACAAAGAACATGGACTCTTTTGCTGTCCAACTCCAACACTCTATACCTCAATTACTGTCGCAATTCAAGTTGCGTTCGAGTTTTAGCTAGCGAATTCTCTGTTTACCCTGCCGATGGTCAGCTCGCGCGAATCTCGCAGCCCAACATCTGTTGCAACTGCTGCTTAATCCGCTCATGCGCCTCGTTCACTTCTGTATCGGTCAACGTTCGGTCCACTGCACGAAACGTCAATGAGTACGCCACCGATTTCTTACCGGTCGGTATCGAACTGCCGCGAAAAATATCAAACAACTCAACCTTCTCCAAGAACTTATTCCGATTCTTCTCAATTTCCGCAACCACGGTTGCGTGCGGCACGGCTTCGTCGAGCACCAACGCCATGTCGCGCACCACCGCCGGGAATTTCGGCAATTCACGGTATTGCTGCCCCTTGGTCATCGCGGCCGGCAACGCTAATTCCGTCACGAACACCGCATCGCGCAAATCCATTTTCTTCGCCTGCGCCGCCGTGATCTCGCGAATCTCCACCGTCACACCAAGTTCCTCCAGTGCGCCTTTCAAGTCCAAATAGTCAGCCTTCTCTGTCCGTTCCCAATCGCCGGTTGTTCGCCGGCCAGTCGCGGCCAACGCCAAATGCAATTCCTCTTTCCCATCCGCCGCAAAGACCCGGCCAATCTCAAACAACTTCACGTCGTACTGATGTCGCGAAACATTCGTTTTCAGATTCGTCAGCAAACCCGGTATGAGTGATTGACGGAGCGCAGTCATCTCTGCGTTCAGCGGATTCTGCAACTTCAACGCCCCCTCGCCGACCATCGTTTGGTTCACGGCTTCGTCGAACCCCAGCGCCGTCAACGTCGTGCGCACTCGTTGCCGCGCATTCCACTGCGCATCGAACTCCGAAATCGCCGGTGTCGCCGGCAACATTCGCGCCGGTATCTTCTCGACACCATAAATCCGGCAAACCTCCTCAACCAAATCCGCCTCGCGTTCCAAGTCTACCCGGAACGTCGGCACTGCGACTGTCACTACATCGCTTGTGTCGTTGACGACATCCAGACCGAGTCCGCCAAAAATCTTCTTCACGGTTAACGTCGGCACCGTGATACCAAGCAACCGGTCCACTTGCGCATACCGGCACGCAACCTGCCGCTTGACGATTGGCTGCGCCAAGACATCGGTCAAACCACGGCAAACCTGACCACTGGCAAGCTGCTGGAGCAAGGCCGCCGCCCGGTTACTCGCCCAAACTACTCCGCCAATGTCCGCGCCGCGTTCAAACCGGTAACTCGAATCGCTCCCCAATCCTAATCGCTTGGAAGTCTTCCGGATATTTGCCGGCGCGAACCACGCGCTTTCCAGTAACACATCCGTGGTCGCAGCATTGATCTCACTGTTTTTGCCGCCCATGATTCCGGCCAATGCCACCGCACGCTCGGCATCAGCAATCACTAGCATCTCGCTGGTCAGCTCGTGCTGCTTGTCATCAAGCGTCGTGAACTTCTCGCCCGGCGACGCACGACGCACAATAATTTGCTTGCCGACCAGTAAATTGTAATCGAACGCATGGAGCGGATGCCCGCTTTCGAGCAGGACATAGTTGGTGATGTCTACGACGTTATTAATTGAGCGCACGCCGACTTTTTCAAGAATCTGCTTCAGCCACGCCGGGCTTGGTCCGACCTTCACACCGCGAATCAATCGCGCCGTGTAACGCGGACAGAGTTCTGGCGCATCCACGCGCACTGCCGGCGGTTCAGTGCCGGTTTCAGTCAATGCAATTTCCGGCACGCGCAACAGGTTGCCGGTCAATGCCGCAATTTCACGCGCAAGCCCAATCACGCTCAGCCAATCGGGACGGTTCGGCGTGACTTCAATATCATAGACCGTGTCACCGGGACCGAGGTATTCTGCAAACTTCTTCCCGACCGGCGCGTCAGCCGGCAGAATGAGCAAGCCATCCTCGCCTTTCGGCAGGCCAAGCTCTTCCGTCGAACACATCATGCCTTGCGACTCGATGCCACGCAGCTTGGAAACTTTGATGACAAACCCAGCCGGCATCGTTGCGCCCGGTAGCGCCAGCGGTACTTTGTCGCCGACTTTGTAATTCTTCGCCCCGCAAACAATCTGGCGCTCGCCGGTACCGTCATTGACGCGGCAGACGGAGAGCTTGTCGGCGTTGGGATGTTTTTCGCTAGCGAGAATCTGCGCGATGACAACTTGCTCCGGGATCTTGCCGCCGAGACTGACGATGGACTCGACTTCGATGCCGGCAAAGGTCAGCTTCTCCGCCAACTCCGTCGGCGACCAGTCAAAGTCCACATATTGCTTGAGCCAGTTGTAGGTGAATTTCATTCGTTACCGGTATTTAGCGGGGAAGGTTTTACCCTTGGCCGCGCTCTGGCACGCGAGATCGAGAATGTGAATTGGCCGCCGCGCCCACTCGCCGGTAATGACCAGCTTCGTGCTCTTGGTGAGATGGT
>JBAWWR010000052.1:0-17580 GCA_037146675.1 Verrucomicrobiota bacterium
TCACATCCGCTGAACTGTTACGGGACCGCACGCCCAATTAGGTCTTCAGCTGGGCCAAAAGGCTGGCGATGAAAGTCAATACCCCGCCGTACCTGCAATACTCCTACTTCCGTGTCCAAAGCATCTTCCGCAAGGCTGGACACACTGACGCCACCGCGCCGGTCCTGCTCGATCATCCAACCGAACTCGCCTTGGCAAAATACATTCTCCAGTTTTCCGACACGCTCGAAGCCGTGCTGGCAGACGACAAACCCAATTGGCTAACCGGCTATCTCTATGAGCTTGCCGGCAAGTTCAGCGCGTTCTACGACAGCTGTCCGGTCATCCAGTCCTCCGAGCCAACGCGCTCGTCACGACTGGTCCTTTGCCGGTTAACCGCCGACATCATGAAACGCGGGCTGAACCTGCTGGGTATTGATGTCATTGAACAGATGTGAGGCAAATATGACAAATGCTGAAATTCGCAAACTGAAAGCCGCCGCCCAACATCTGGATCCGCTGGTGCGGGTCGGCAAGGCCGGGTTGACCGGGACGGTAATGCAAAGCCTCGAGCAGGCGTTGACCGCGCGGCAGTTGGTCAAGGTGCGGCTCGAAAAGGAACGCGCCGAACGTGATACTTTGGCAACGCAGATCGTGACCGAGACCGGCGCGGCATTGATCATGCAGGTCGGCAAGGTGGCGGTGTTCTACCGCCCCCTGCCCGTCACCCGCACAGAGTAATTTAACCGTTGTAGTGTTGGAACACGCCGGCCAGCAGGACCAACTCGGGATGCGCCGCCTGAAGCTTGGGCGTCACCAGACTGATCCGTGAGCTATGCGCCGCGAGTTTCTCGCGCAACGGAGCCAGACTGTCCACCTTATCCCAGTGCAAATCCTTCAAGTCCAATACCAGGCGACTCGTGCTTTTCGCCAGCGACTCGTGAAGGCGTTGTCCCAACCCTTCCGCGTGTATTGACGAGAGCGCCCCGCTCAAGCGCAGCCAGACTTGCTGCTTGGCGTGTTGCCACTCGAGGTGAATGGCGACACCGGGAATCGAGTTGTTGTGATGGATTGAATCCCAGAGATGTGACTCGCTCCAGCTCTCGGCTGGGAGCCGGTATGCGGTGCGGATCATTTTCGGATGCTGGAATAGATCAAACTTCAGCGTCACCCATGTCCACATTGCAGCGACGACGGCTAAAACTGAATCCTTGCGTCCCGCCAGTGTGGGCTTGCCAAATTCGGCATACAAGCGCTTTTCAAACTCACCAATCCCGCGCCGCACTGTCGCGTTGGGACCAAACAATCGCCCCGCCAGGAAAACCGGGAAGGCGCACCGCAAGTCCTTCGCATAGTGCTCGGCTTTTTGCCGCAGGATTGGATTGGGTGAATCCTTGAGCTTCAGATAGCCGAGGAACCGGCTTTCGAGAACGCGGAAAATGCTCGGTCCGAGCCGTTGGAAGTCTTGGTCAAAGCACCATTGTTGCAACTTCTCGATCTCCGTCGGCGACAACGTCGGATGTTTCATCATCGTGGTGAAACCATCGGCGCGCCGGTACATGAGCGTCGGATTTTCCACGTACTGATCGTGCATTAATTTTTCGGTCTTTACGCGCTCGTTGAACGGCGTGCCGGGCACCGGCCCGTAAATCAAATACTGACCCAGCGACGGCTTCAGCTGCATCAATCCGTCCAATTCCTGGGCGATCACTTCCGGGGTTTGGTAATCAAACCCAACGATCATCGACGCCAGAATGGTGATGCCGTGCTCGCGAAATTCCTTAAAAATCTCCTCGGTGGGCCGGCCTTGCTGCTTGGCGTAACCAGAGCGCGTGCCCTCGTAGCCAATCCAGAAACCGTCAATGCCCATCTCCAGAATCTCTTCCACTTTGTACTGGCTGAGCGCCTTGATGCTGGAGAACGCGAAGATTGAGAGCTGCTTGCCGCTCTTGATCACGCAATCGCGGAACTCCATCGCCCGCTTTTTGTTGAGCAAGAAATCTTCGTCAATAATCAGAAACACGAGATTGGGATCCCGTTCCAGATACTTTTCCGCCACGGCAAAAATGTCCGCGCCGGTCGGCAGTAATTTGATGTGCTTGCGCTTGAAGAAATGTGAGGTGCAGCAGAAATCACAGCCGTTCGGGCAGCCCAACCCGGCGAAAATCTTACCGGTCCCTGACACTTCCCAGCCAAACACCTTCAGCTTGCTGACGATCAGCGGCTGCTTGTACGGCATCGGGATTTCCGACTCGCCCAAGAGCCGGCGCATAAACGTGACGCCCTCTTCCCGGCAAATGTAATCCGCGTACGGCTTCAATTCCTCGTCATCCAAGACCGTGCCATAACCGCCGAGGATGATTTTCGTGTTCGGCGCGTGCTGACGAATCAGCGCGACCATGTCTTTCACGTGGTGAAAAATCGCCATCAGGAAGGAAATCCCGACGTAATCGTAGCCCTTCTTGAGTTCCGCAATCAACTCGCTCCGGGACGGGTACTGCAGCACTACCGTCGGCGTGTCGAGATTTTCCGCGATGTACTCCAACGAAAACTGGATGTTCACCGTCCGGGGGCTGAAAATACCTTGCGCGCGCGTCACCTGCCGGTACAACAATTCATACCCAACCGACGTCGCATCACCAACCTGCGGACCCATTGGTCGGCAGACACTTGTTAGCAGAACTTTTTTACTCATATATTGACCAGACACTTTCGAATCAACCCAACGCGCTGCCGCGCTAGCATTGAGATACGTTTGGAGAGTTTACAACCTTCTTGAGGATTAGACTGTATTTCCGGTCAGAAGTCAAAGTTTCATTCTACCGGCGCAGGTGCTCGTTCTGGATGATTGGCGCTGTCCGGCGCCGGATTTTCCACCAGCTGGCGCGTGGCAATGTCGCGCTTGATTGCCACAAAGTGCGTGATGTCACCGGCCGGCGTGGCACAGACGGGAGTGATGGTGAGCTCTTCCTTGTACAAGCGCCCGTCCTTGTGCCGGTTCACGATTGTGTCGTGCCAAGTCAGCCCGAGGGTAATCGTCCGCCAAATCTGCTTGTAAAACTCTTCTGGGTGCTGCCCGGACTTCAGGATGCGCGGGTTCTTGCCTAGCGCTTCCGTCGCGCTGTAGCCGGTCAACTTGGTAAAGGCAGGATTAACCCACACAATGGCGCCGCTGCGATCGGTGATGACGATGCCGTCGGCGGCCGCTTTCATTGCCATATTTGCCAGCGCCAGCTGCTTTTCGTTCTCTTTACGGGCGGCGACATCCTCAATGATAAAATGACTCACGGTCGCGCCGGCGGCATCCGTGGCAACGACGCCGCGCAGATGCCCCCAGAATTTTGTGCCGTCGTGGCGCACCATCCGCAAATCACCGCAATCCAGCGGTTGCCCGTCGGCCAAGAGCTTTTTGTAAAACAGGTAATAGCGGTCCTGATCTTCCCGGATTACAAACGAACTAAATAGGCGGCCGAACAGCGATCGCTTCGGCACGCCCAGCATGCTCGAGGCGGCGAGATTGAGTTCCAGCAACGCCCCCTGATCATTGATCGTGAGATAGCCGACCGGCGCCAAATCGTAGAGGTCAAAATAGCGGACGCGCGCGGCCTCCAGCTCGCCCTGCACCTCGCGCAGTTCTTCGTTCTGAATTTCCAACTCAATCTGGTGCACCTGCAAGTCGTGGAGCGTCGCCGCAAAGGCGGACGGCGATAGCGCGTTGCTGATTTCCGACGTTATCGCCCCGCCTTTACTCAACCGCTTTTCGGCCCGATCGCGCAATGACGGCTGCCGCAGGCTGGTCACTGCACCACCCGTTCCGTGGTCGCCACCGCGTACATCTGCCCGGCCGCGTTCATCAGCGCGGTGGAGATAATCGAGACTTTGACGACATTCCCGTCTTTAGTGAGCCGCTGGGTCAGATACGATTCCAAAACCCTCGCCTTGCTGAGCTGCTGGACCAGCTCCAGCGCTTCCGCCTGCAACGCGACCGGCGTCCGGTCCCGCACATTCAGCGCCAGCGCTTCGGCTTCGCTCCAGCCGTACATCCGCGCCGCGCCCGGATTCCACGCGATGGTGCGGCCTTTCAAGTCTTGCACGGTGATGGCATCGTGCGCATCGCGCACCACCACTGCCAGGCGGAGCAGTTCATTCGCCTGGCGCAACGCTTCCTCGGCCTGCTTGCGCACGACGATGTCGTGAAAGTAAACCGATAGTCCATCGCCCGAGGGATAGCAGCAGCACTCCATCCATTTGTCGATTGGCGCCGGGTAATACTCCTCAAACACGACCGTCTGCTGGGTGGTTACCGCCTGGCGAAAGCCTTGCTCAAACTTGGTGCCTTTCACGGCGGGGAACACATCCCAGAGGCACTTGCCAATGATATCTTTGCGGTTCAGGCCGATGATTTTTGCCCCCTTCTCGCTGAAGTAGGTGTAGCGCCAATCTTTGTCCAGCACCAGCAACCCGTCGGTGATGCTCTCGAGCATCGTGTCCATCTTCTGATGCACCTGTTGGAGTTCCGCGGCCGCCTTCTTCACCTCCGTGATGTTCACGAAGGTAATCACCGCGCCTTCGATCACATTATCAATCGTCCGGTACGGCAGAATCCGCAGCGTGTACCACTGGCCTTCCACGGTCTGCACATCCCGCTCCTTGGGAACCAGGGTGTTCAGCACCACTTGGACATCCTTCGTCAAATTCTCATAGCCGCGCAGGTTGGAAACGATGTGGCCCACCGGCCGGCCGATGTCCGACTGAATCAGGTTAATGATGCTCGTGACCGCCGGCGTAAACCGCAAGATGCACAGCTGGTGATCCACAAACAGCGTGCCGATGCCGGTCCCGGCTAGCAGATTGTTCATGTCGTTATTCACCCGCGACAAATCGCCCACCTTGGTTTGCAGCTCGGTATTCACCGTGGCCAGCTCTTCGTTCACCGACTGCAATTCTTCCTTGGAAGTCTCCAGCTCCTCGTTGGTGGATTGGAGTTCCTCGTTCACCGACTGCATTTCCTCATTGGAGGATTTCAGTTCTTCGTTGGAGGTTTCCAGTTCCTCGTTGGCGGTCTGGAGGTATTCCTCCTTGGCGTGGAGTTCCTGTTGGAGCTTGTCAATGTGCGCGCTGTCGTCCGTCTTCGCGCCGCTCGCGGGCTCGATGACGCTGGCCGCGAGTACCTCCGGTGCATCCTCCAGCACCACCAGATACAGCGGCGTATCCACTGCGGCGCCGGTAATGCCGAGCACTGGCTGAATGGTGAGATTGACCATGCTGAAATCGCCATTGGTTTTCACGCGCAATCCCGGAAAGCAGACAATTTCCCGACCGGCGACCGCATTATGCAAGGCGGTGGTCAGGTCGCGGCGCAGCCCTTCCCGCGCCATCTTGAGAATGTTGCTGACGCCGGTCTCGCCCGGGGTGAGTTCTAGATACCGGCCCGTGCGGCCGTGGAGGTAGAGGATATCGCCATCGCTGTTGACGAGCGCCGCGGCCGGCGCAACCTGCCGCAGCAACGCCTGCTCTGTCAACTCGCGCAGCGTAGGCTTCACCGAAAACGTCGACTTGCCCTTACCGGTGACCCGGGGATGGGCAATCTGCATGGCGGTGACCGGCGGCAAAAAGCGGCTGACCGCCGAGCGGTGCAGATCGTGGTAGCTGTCTTTGCGCTGATAGATCTTGGCCTTGCGGTCGTGCACGGCAAACAGATCGTTAAACTCGCCGACGGTTTCAGAGGTCCCCAAAAACAGGTAACTGCCCTGGTTCAAGGCGTAGTGAAACAGCGGGATGAGTTTCTTCTGCAAGTCGGCGCCCAGATAAATCAGCAGGTTCCGGCAACTGATCAGGTCGAGCCGCGAGAACGGCGGGTCTTTGACCAAGTTCTGCTCGGAAAAGATTAGCATATCGCGCAGCGGTTTATTGATGCGGTAGGCGCTGCCGTCGGCTTCGGCGGTGAAAAAGCGCGCCAGCCGTTCCGGCGTGAGGTCGGCGGCGATGCTGGCTGGATACCGGCCCGCCCGGGCGACGGTAATCGCCTGACTATCCAAATCGGTGGCAAAGATCTGCACCTTGAAACTCTGCTTCATCGCCTCCTGCCGCTCGGCGAGCAGGATGGCTAGGGAATAGGCTTCCTCGCCGGTCGAACAACCCGGCGTCCAGACCCGGATCACGGAGTCCGCGCGCCGCCCGGCAAACAGCTTCGAAATAATCTGCTCCTCTAAAACCTTGAACGCGTCCGGGTCGCGGAAGAAATTGGTCACGCCAATCAATAGGTCGCGGAAGAGCGCATCCACCTCGGGCGGCGTCTGCTGCAAAAACTTGATGTAGCCGTCCATCGTCGCGATTTGATGCACGGCCATGCGCCGTTCGATGCGGCGGTGGATGGTGCTCGGTTTGTACTGGGAAAAATCATTCCCGGTCTGGGCGCGCAACAGGACAAACACTTTTTTGAGTGCCGTCTCAGATTTGGGATGCGTCACCGGTATGGACGAGCCGCTCACGTGATTGACGAACGCAATGAGTTGCGCCGGCATCTCGGCCGGTGACAGTTCGTAGTCCACCAGCCCGGTGGCGATCGCATTGCGCGGCATCCCGTCATACTCGGTGGAGGCCGGCGTCTGCGCCATCACCATGCCGCCTTCACCCTTGATGGCGCGCACGCCGAGCGTGCCGTCGCTGCCGGTCCCGGAGAGGACAATGCAAATCGCCCGCTCGTGCCGGTCCGCCGCTAGTGACCGAAAGAAGAAATCAATCGGCAACCGCTGCCCACGCGGCGCGGCCGGCGGCAGCAATTGCAGCGCGCCGTTCATAAACGCCATGTCGCAGTTCGGCGGGATGATGTAGGCGCAGTTGGGTTTCACCACCATGCCGTCCTCGACTTCGAAGACTTGCATCCGCGTGTAGCGCCGGATGAGATTGGCGAGAATACTTTCGTGGTCGGGTGCCAAATGTTGCACCAACACAAACGCCATCCCCGGATCGGCGTTCAGCGGCATCCCCGAGAAAAAGGCTTCAAACGCCGCGAGCCCGCCCGCTGACGCGCCAATCCCCACGATGGGAAAATCGCTGTGCTCCGCATGAACTGGGATCAGCACCGGTGGTGGCAGCGGCGTGGGTGATTGTTTTTTAATCTTTTTGGCGGGTTTCTTGATATTTTTCATTGGTTGCTCCCTGCCAGAGATTACTCCCATTTCGGGCGCGACCACAACAAAAACCTACCCGAATTTACTGCCTCAGCACGGGCTTAAGAAACCGCCCGGTATGGGATTGCGCGACGGCGCAAACTTGTTCCGGCGTGCCGGCCGCCACGACTTGCCCGCCGGCATCGCCGCCTTCGGGCCCGAGGTCAATCAGCCAGTCGGAACATTTGATCACGTCGAGGTTGTGCTCGATGATCAGCAGCGTGTTGCCGGCATCGCGGAGTTTGATGAGCACTTCCAAGAGTTTGTGGACATCGGCAAAGTGCAGGCCGGTCGTCGGCTCGTCCAAAATGTAGAGCGTGCGCCCGGTCGCCCGCTTCGCCAATTCGCTCGACAGCTTGATCCGCTGGGCTTCGCCGCCGGACAGCGTCGTCGCCTGCTGGCCGATCTTGAGATAGCCGAGCCCGACATCCTGGAGCGTCTGCAAAATGGCGCGCAGCTTCGGCACGACGCGGAAGAAATCCTCCGCTTCATCCACCGTCATCTCCAGCACGTCGGCGATGTTGCGCCCTTTGTAGGTGATCTCCTGCGTCTCGCGGCTGTACCGGCGGCCGGCGCATTGCTCGCACGTCACGTACACATCCGGCAGGAAGTGCATCTCCACCTTGATCACGCCGTCGCCGGTGCAAGCTTCGCACCGGCCGCCTTTGACGTTGAAACTGAACCGGCCCGGCCCGTAGCCGCGAATCTTCGCGGTAGGCAAGCCGGCGAACAGCGTCCGAATCAGATCAAACGCTTTCGTGTAAGTCGCCGGGTTCGAGCGCGGCGTGCGGCCGATTGGCGACTGGTCGATCACGATCACTTTATCCAGTTCATCAATGCCGGTAATGCTGGTGTGCGCGCCGGGCCGCTCTTTCGCCCGGTACAGTTTGCGGAATAGCGCCTTGCACAAGATGTCGTCCACCAGCGTGGACTTGCCGGAACCGCTCACGCCGGTCACGCAGGTCAGCAAGCCAAACGGGATGCGGACATCGATGTTCTTCAAATTGTTTTCGCGCGCGCCCTTGATGGTGAGCCAGCCTTTGTTCGCCGTGTGCCGCGTCTTCGGAATCGGGATTTGCAATTCGCCGCGCAGATACGCGCCGGTCAGCGATTTCGGCGACGCCAGAATCGCCGGCAACGCGCCTTCCGCGACAATGTAGCCGCCGTGAACGCCGGCACCGGGCCCAAGATCCACGATGTAATCCGCCTGCCGGATCGTGTCCTCGTCGTGTTCGACCACGAGGACAGTGTTGCCGAGGTCGCGGAGATTTTTCAAAGTATCGAGCAGCCGGGCGTTGTCGCGCTGGTGCAATCCGATGCTCGGTTCGTCGAGGACGTACAGCACGCCGACGAGGCCCGCGCCGATTTGCGTGGCGAGCCGGATGCGTTGCGCTTCGCCGCCGCTGAGCGTGTCGCTCTGCCGGTCCAGCGACAGGTAACCGAGGCCGACGTTCAGCAGAAACCGGAGCCGCGACCGGACTTCCCGGAGCACTTGGTCGGCAATCTTCTGTTCAAACCCGCTCAGCTGGAGCGAATCAAAAAACGCAATCGCGCCGGTAATGCTCAGCCGCGTGGCGTCGATGATGGACTTACCGGCGATGGTGACCGCGAGACTTTCCTTGCGGAGCCGGGCGCCCTTGCAATCCGGGCACGGCATCCCGACCATGTATTGCTGGAGCCGCGTCTTGGTGAACTCGCTGTCGCTTTCTTCGTACAGCCGTTCGAGGTTCGGCACGACGCCTTCAAACTTCTTCGGCAACTTCCGCCACGCGCCTTTGCGCCAATAGGTGAATTCGATTTCGTCGGTGGTGCCGTGGAGAATTTCGCGCTGCGCTTTCTCCGGTAAATCTTTCCACGGCGTGTCGAGGTCAATCTTGTAATGCTTCGCCAGCCCGCGCAGGAGCATCTTGTAATAAATAATCAGCCGCCGGCCACCGCGCCGCCACGCCGTGATCGCGCCGCCTTCGATGGATTTAGTTTTGTCCGGCACCACGAGGTCGGGATCGAGAAACTGCTTCGTGCCGAGGCCGGCGCAGGTTTTGCACGCGCCGTAGGGCGAGTTGAACGAGAAATGCCGGGGCGTGAACTCGCCGTAGCTGATGCCGCAATCTGGACAGGCGTTTTGCGTGCTGAACAAGAGCTCGGAATCCGGCGCGACGACGAGCACCGTCCCCTCCCCGCGCTTGAGCGCCGTCTCGGTCGAGTCGGCGAGCCGGGCGCGCGTCTTGACGCTGACCGCGATGCGATCCACAACCAGCTCGATGGTGTGGTTGCGTTTCTTGTCGAGCTTGACCGGCTCGGCGAGATCGAGAATCGCGCCGTTGACCCGGACCCGGACAAAACCTTCGCTCCGCAGCCGGGCAAAGATGTCGCGAAATTCACCTTTGCGTCCGCGCACGAGCGGCGCGAGCAACATGATTTGCGTCCCCTCGCCCAACGCCAGAATTTGCTCCACAATCTGGCTGGTCGTCTGGGTCGTGATCGGCTTGCCGCACTTGTGACAATGCGGCCGGCCGATGTTGGCGTAGAGCAACCGGAGGTATTCGTAAATCTCGGTGGTGGTGGCGATGGTCGAGCGCGGATTGCTGCCGGCACTGCGCTGTTCGATGGCAATCGCCGGCGACAAACCTTCAATGTGGTCGACTTCCGGTTTCTGGAGTTGCTCGAGGAATTGCCGGGCGTACGCCGACAAGCTCTCGACGTATTTGCGCTGGCCTTCGGCGTAAATCGTGTCGAACGCCAGACTCGACTTACCGGAGCCGCTCAGCCCGGTCATGACAATCAGCCGGTCGCGCGGCAGCGTCAGGCTCAGGTTCTTGAGGTTGTGCTGTCGCGCCCCGGTAATGATGATGGAGTCTTTGGCCATTGCGTTAACCGATAAGTATAGCCCGCGCCGGCGGTATTCCTAGTCGAAAGTTCCGCGCCTGCTATCGGCCACTCAACGCGGCGCCGTGACAATCTCGAAATCCGCCACCGTCACGCGGTTGAGTTCGGTGAGGACGTTGCGGATGCGTTCGTCGGGAGTAACTGAGATCGCGACAATACCGCCGTTGTCGGCCACGAACATGCCGTGTTTCTTGAGCGCCTTAAGAATGGTCTGCACTTCCGGCGAGAAGCTCGCGATGTTATAGCTTTGCCGGAGGCGGAATCGCTCGCCCATGCGCGGCAGATTCTCGTCGGCCAGCTTACTGGCATAGTGCGTGGCCGGGGCGACATAAGCCTTGCGACTCTGCAGCACCGTCACCCGCAGCGCGTGGTCAATCTCGCCGCGCACAAGTTCGTCGTACCGGACCACAGCCGGGAAAATCGGCAACCCGGCCGCATCGGCGGAAGTCCAACCATCCGGGCGCAGTTTGTTTGCACTGAGATCAAAGATCGAAGCTTGCGCCGCCTGCCAGCCTTGCTTGGTTTTGCGCATCGAGTAAAACTCGTAAAGCTTCTGATCGCTCGGATCGACCACGATGGCGTGCCGGTCGCCGCCGAGGTTGCGCACATCGCGCTGGACGTCATCGAGCGTGAGCAAGTTAAATTGCATTGAACGCTGGTAGAACACCGGCCAGCCTTCGATGGGCAAATTCTCCGGCAACGGATACGGACCGGGGTCCGACTCAGTAGCGTAGGGCGCAATCTTGACACTGGCGCGCGGCGCATTCTTTGGTGCGATCACAAATCCCATGTCTTGATTGCACTCCAACGGCCGCCACGCGCCAACCGTGCTGATGATGTCCGTCGAGCGCGGATGCACCGGCCACTGGCTGATGTCAGCGTGCCACGTGTTGTTGGACGGAAAGACCTGCAACGTCGCCAGGATGGCATCGGCCCGCGGCGTGTTAAACAGAATCGGCGCGTCGATCGCCGGTAATGGTTTCGCAGTCGGCACCGGAGCGGCGACATTGGCCGGTAATGGAATTTGCGTGACCGGCGTCAACACCGGCAATGGCGGCGCGACCACTTGCACGCGGCGGCGCGCCACGTCTGCCGTCGTCGGGTGCGGGATGCCGGCAGCCGGTCTGAACGGTGAGTTCAACGATGCTGGTCCGCTAGAAACCGGCGGTTGCGGCACGCCGGCAACAGGAATTTCCACTGCTGTCGCTTGTGGAACGATACCAGCTTGCGGTATGGCCGCGCGCGGAATCAAGATGGTGGACGAGTACGGGACCGGCTTGTTGGTGTACGCCTGTTCGTACTGGCCCCAGACGACCGGCGACAAAACCATAAATATGATAAGTCGTTTCAGCACAACCGGAATCTAATTCAAGATGGCAACGCTGTCGAGGTCGGACGTGCGCGGCGCATGGCCAGTGTTTGCACAACAATCACCAACCCGGCAAACGCTGCCCCGGCCCAGAAAATTCTTTCGGGATTTTTGGCGCCGTCAGTAGTAAATCGCGTCACCAGACCACCCAGCGCCGGCGGAATCATGAACGCCAATCCGACAGCCGCCTCGTGAATACCGGCGTTGCGGGCGCGCTTGCCGGGCTCTTCGAGGCTGTAATACAAATGGTGCGTGTAGCCGCTTGCCGCCGCCACACCGACCACCACTGCACCAAGCGCAATGACCGGCACCGACGCCGAAAGACCGGTCAGCAACGCGCCCACCGTCGCCACGAGCGGACAGATGCGGACAATCCACAACTGGTGCGGCCAGCGTTTTCCAAACCCGTGCAAACCAAACGTCACCGCCATCGTCAGCAACGTCACCGCCGTCAAACTGCCGGCCAGCGGTTTGGCAAAGCCGCGATGGTCGCAAAGATACCGGGGCAGAAAAAAGCAAACCAACGCATACATTCCATACGTCCCCACCAAACCAATCCGCGCCGCCACTAGCGACCGGCGCAATCGTTGCCGGGAACTTTCCGGAAAGGACGCAATGTCAGCCGGCGTCGAACGCCGAAACCCGGCTTCCGTCGAAACCGTCAACCACGTCAAGAACAGCACCACCACCGTCATCCCGGCAGAAACAAAAAACGGCACCGCTACCGTTTGTGATTGCAGCAGACTGCTGACCATCTGACCGAGCGCGTTGCCAAGGCTAAACGCGGCACAGAAACAAGCTGTGGATTGAATCAGCGTCAGGTGTGTGTGCAATCCCGTAGAAGCGTGTTCCATCGCCGCCCAAAACAGGCAGATTGCCATCATGTAGCCGCTCGCCAAGACATACACCTGCCACATTGCAGTAGCGAACGGCAACAGCACCGCCGTCAGACCGCACATCACCAACATCGCCAGCATCACGCGCCGTGGCCCGACATGGTGCGAAATCCAACTCAGGAACAAACCAGTCAGCACATAGCAAAACGATGTGCACATGAACAAAAAACCCACCGAATCCAATCCGCCTTCGAGCTGTTGGATTTTGAACGGCAACGTCGCCATCAACGACAGCATCGAAACCGACATCAATGTGGCGATGCCGTAACTGACAACTGGCGGATATTCGCGAGTGCGCATGCTGCCGGTCAGACTAGCCCGAACCATTCACGAGATGCAAGGCAACACACTTGCCGGGCTGGACAGGCTCCGGTAAGCTGCCGACATGATTTATGTGACGCAGAGCTGGGACGATGGCGTGGTGGACGACGTGCGGTTGGTCGAGCTTTTGCGAAAACACCGAGTGCAGGCGACGTTTAATCTGGTGCCCGGACATTATCGGGCCGAGCGGTATTTGTCCGACTGGCGGTATTTGGGAACGAAAGAAGTTCACATCTTGTCGCGATCGGAGTTGCCGGAGCTTTACCGGGACTTTGAAGTAGCGAGCCATTCTACGACGCATCCGCACCTGGAACAAATCACAGCGGACAAGCTCGCGTGGGAGTTGGCGGAGAGTCGGAAACAACTGGAAGACATTTTTCAACGCCCGGTGCGTGGCTTGGCATATCCATTCGGATCGTTCAACGCCGCCGTAAAGGAAGAAGCTCGCCGGCAAGGATTCGCCTACGCCCGCACGGCCATTCCCGGCCCCGAGTATGATGGCGGCAACCACCCGCACCCAGTGCCGGCTTACCGGTTTCCGCAGGCCGACCCGATGGAGTTCGCCACCACGACGCATCAGCGCAATCCCAAGTTCTGGGACGAGTTTGCCCGCGCGAAAGCGCAAGGAAACTACTTTCATTTCTGGGGGCACAGCTACGAATTTTTGGACGCCGCGATGTGGGCGGAGTTTGAAGCGAAGCTCGCTCGACTCTGCGCCGATCCAGATGTGCGCTGGGTCACAAACCTCGACCTCTTTACCGGCCACCTGCCGGCGAGTTGACTTTCGGCCCCGACCAGCATATATAACCGCCAGTGAAAAATTACCGGCAACACAGTTTCGCGGCGGCGTGGTTTTATTTTTTTAACCACAGCCAGCGGGCGCTGTGTTGACGTAAACGAAGCAACGTCAACCGTCCCGCAGGCGCGCGGGGCGGTTTTTTTGTGACCGGCCCTGACGTTCACGCGGAACAAAGGAACAACACATGATTGTCGTATTAAAAATTGGTAGCCCGGAACCGGAAATCCAGCAAGTGGCGGATGCCGTGAAGAAATTTGGCTACGAACCGCGCTTGATCCGCGGCGTCGAGCGCACTGTCATCGCCTGCGTCGGCGACGAGCGCGGCCATCACACGCTCGAATCGCTCATCGTCCTCCCCCAAGTCGAGTCGGTCACGCCCGTTCAGAAAAAATACAAGCTCGTCAGTCGGCAATACCAGCCGCACGACACGCTGATCGATGTTGCCGGCGCGCAAATCGGCGGCAAAACATTTCACGTGGTGGCCGGTCCGTGTTCCGTCGAGGACGCACCGCAAACCATCGAAACCGCCAAAGCCGTGAAAGCGGCCGGGGCGACACTCTTTCGTGGCGGCGCATTCAAACCGCGCACCTCGCCGTACGATTTCCAAGGTTTGGGAGAACCGGCGCTGGAGATTCTGAAGGAAGCCCGCCGCGTGACCGGACTGCCGATTGTCACCGAAGTGATGGGACCGCAAGATGTCGACCTGGTTGCCGGCTACGCCGACGTGCTGCAAATCGGCGCGCGCAACGCGCAAAACGTTCCACTGCTCGCTGCCGCCGCCGCTTCCGGTAAACCAATTCTGCTCAAGCGCGGCGTGGCCGGGTTAGTGGATGAATGGCTGTTGGCCGCCGAATACATTTTTGTGCACGGCAACCACCGGGTCATCCTCTGTGAACGCGGCATCCGCACCTTCGAGCACGCCTGCCGGAACACGCTCGACTTGTCAGCCGTAGCCGTGGCGAAAAAAGAAACGCACCTGCCGGTGTTTGTGGATCCCAGCCACGCCGCCGGTCGCGCCGATATGATCATCCCGCTCGCGCGCGCCGCAGTGGCCGTCGGCGCTGACGGTTTACTTGTGGAAGTCCACCCTGACCCGGCCTCCGCGCTCAGCGACGGCGGACAACAACTCACACCATCGCAATTCAAGCAACTGATGGACGAACTCCGTCCACTCGTGCAAGTGATGGGCAAACAATTAACGTATTGAGCAGCGAGCTGCCGGCAGAAATGACGACTTCAGTCGAATTAGAAAAACAGGCCGCCATCCAAGTCCTCGCGCTGATGGCGGCGGCGGCGCGGACGGCACCGAAAACACGTGGCATTGACAACATCAAGATTGTCGCGATTGACGATGAGCTGACAAAGCAGAAACTGATCGCCAAGATGCGCGAGATTGCCGGCAAGGAGAACCGCCAAAGTTTCGCCCGCGATGCCGGCAACATCGAGAACTCGCCTGGCCTGCTGGCGATTGGCGTGGTCGCGAACACGGCCGGATTGAATTGCGGTTTTTGCGGTAAACCGTCCTGCGAAGATCTGGAAGCTGCCGGCGGGAGTTGCACGTTCAACTCGATTGACCTCGGCATCGCCACGGCGTCAGCGGCGGAAATCGCCGGGCGGATGCACATCGACAACCGCGTGATGTATTCGATTGGCCGGGCCTGCCTCGATCTAAATATTTTTGATGCACCGGTCCGGCAAGCGCTCGGCATTCCGCTCAGCGTGACCGGCAAGAGTCCGTTTTTTGATCGGAAACTATGATTTATCGGCAACTCGGAAAAACAGGTTTGCAAGTATCACAACTCGGCTTTGGCGCAATGCGTTTGCCGATGGTCGGCACCGGCGAACAGGCACGCGTCGATCGGGAACTGGCAGTGCCGATGATTCACCGGGCGTTTACCGGCGGCGTGAACTACATCGACACCGCAGTCGGCTACTGCAATCAAGACAGCCAGCGCGCGGTCGGCGAAGCGTTGGTCGGCTGGCGCGACAAAGTCATCCTTTCGACGAAGAATCCCAATTACGGCACCGACGAGCGCGAGTGGTGGACGAACTTGGAGAACAGTCTCGAACGACTGCGCGTGGATTACATCGACATCTACAACCACCACGGCATCAACTGGAGCGCCTACGAGCAGCACGTCGCGCCACGCCTGAGCCAGTGGATGCGTAAGGCCAAAGACCAGGGGCTAATCAAACACATCTGCGCGTCGTTCCACGATGACGCGGCGGCGTTGCGGCGGATCATTGATACCGGTTACGTGGATGTGATTACGCTCCAATTCAATTTACTCGACCGCAAACTCGAAGCCGGTATCGCCCACGCCCACGAACGCGGCATTGGCATCGTCGTGATGGGCCCGGTCGGCGGCGGCCGACTCGGCGTGCGCAACGAGTTATTCGAAAAACTCGCGCCCGGCATCAAGCGTGTGCCGGAATTGGCGTTACGATTCGTGCTCAGCAACCCGCAGGTCAACGTCGCGCTCTCCGGTATGAGCACGCTGGAGCAAGTCGAAGAGAATCTCGCTATCGCCGGCGACTCGGTCACGTTGACGACCGCTGACGAGCAACAGGTTCGCGACCATCTGACCCGGCTGCAGAAAATGGCGGACTTGTATTGCACTGGTTGCCGGTATTGTTTGCCGTGCAAACATGGCGTGGATATTCCCGGCATCTTCGAGCAGTACAACCTCGGCCGAGTCTACGGGATGTGGGAGCACGCCAAGCGCAGTTACCGATGGTTGACCGACAGCAAGAAGAACGCCGAGCTCTGCGCCGAATGCGGCGAGTGCGAGGTCAAATGTCCCCAACAGATTTTCATTCGCGACCAACTCAAAGAAGCTCACGCCGCGCTTGTTGCCGACAAGGCAGGTTGATAAGTTCACTTGCATGCTGATTGTTCTCGTCAATGTCCACGTCAAGTCGGAGTGCGTTGAAGCCTTCCGGCAAGCCAGTCTCGCCAACGCCACGCTCAGCCTCCAAGAGCCCGGCATCACCCGCTTCGATCTACTCCAGCAACAGGACGATCCGACCCGGTTCATGCTCATCGAAGCATACCGGAGCGCTGAGGCGACAGTGGCACACAAGGCCACCGCCCACTACGCCACGTGGCGCGACACCGTCGCCAGCATGATGACTGAGCCGCGTACGAGCGTAAAATACACCGTGGCGTGACAGCATGAACTTCGAGTTTGCCACTGCGACGCGAATTATTTTCGGAGCCGGTAAGCTGAAGGAGTTGCCAGCAATTACCGGCGAGCTTGGAAAACTGGCCTTATTTGTTCAGTCGCGTTCAGCCTTACCAGCGACAACCGCGCTACCGGAATCCGTACCGTTCACAGTTACCGGCGAGCCCACCATTGAACTGGTGCGCGCCGGAGTTCGACTGGCCCGGCAGGAGCAGTGCGATGTTGTCGTCGGCCTCGGCGGCGGCAGCGCGATTGATACCGGCAAGGCGATTGCGGTGCTGTTGACGAATGGCGGCGACCCGCTTGATTACGTTGAGGTAATCGGCAAAGACCAAGTGATTACCAAACCGGGCGCGCCGTTCATCGCGATTCCCACGACCGCCGGGACCGGTGCGGAGGTGACGCGCAACGCGGTTTTATTTTCACCAGAACATCACGTAAAAGTCAGCTTGCGCGGCCAGCACTTATTGGCGCATGTTGCGCTGGTGGATCCGGAACTGACTTACAATTTACCACCGGCAATCACAGCGAACACCGGACTGGATGCGTTGACGCAGTTGATTGAACCGTTTGTTTCGTGCAAGGCGCATCCACTGACGGACGCGTTGTGCCGGGAAGGATTGCAACACGTGGCTAGGTCATTGCGCCCGGCATACGAGACTGGCGCGCCGGACGCACGAAACGATATGGCGCTGGCAAGCTTGTTTGGCGGGCTGGCGTTAACCAATGCCGGCTTGGGCGCGGTGCATGGATTTGCCGCGCCGCTGGGCGGAATGTACGATGCGCCGCACGGCGCATTATGCGCGGCGTTGTTGCCGGCGGTGTTCGCGATGAACGCGCGGCTGGTAACCAATCACGCTCGGTTTGACGAAGTGCTGCGGATTACCGGCGACTTGGCGGAGTTGTGTCAGGCGCTTGGCGTGAAGCCGCTCCGGGAATTCGGAGTGCGCCGGGCAGAGTTCCCGGTGATTAT